>JBCCZS010000104.1:0-10423 GCA_039187035.1 Pseudomonadota bacterium
CAATTGGTGGACGCCGACATCCCCTTCGACATCGTCGATCGCCGCGAGCGGGCGCGCAAGCGGGTGGAAAGCCTCGATGCGCCGGGGGTGAGCGTTGCGCAGAAATATCGCCTCATCGTCGAGGCCTACCAGATTGAAATGGAATTCGGCCGCACGATCGGCGCGAGCCAAGGCGTGATCGACGTTGGAGGCGAAAGCGTCTCCGGCGAATTCCTTCGGATCGGCCGGATCGCCTTGATTTTCAAAACGGCCGACGATTCGGTCTTGAAGGTTTGGGACAAAGCGGCGGGCGGCTGGGCGGACCTGCCGAAGTCGTACACCTCCGACGTGAAGCTCGGTCTGCGTATGGCCAAAGAGCAGACTGCGCCGAACCTCTTGCCGATCCCGGTGCCCGCACCGGTCGAAGCTGCCGGGCAGCAGGGCTAATCGCGCCGCGCGTTGAAAGGGAATTTGATGATGAAATCGCTTAAACTCGCCGGTTTGTCGCTTTGCGTCGGCGCCGCGGCCATGCTCGCCGATTTCTCCGGGAGCGGCCTCGCGCAAGCGTCGGCCCAGGAAAACGTGTCCTTGTCGGACGTGCTGGCGAAAGTGCGCCAAGCGCGCCGCGAATCGAGCGCTGAGAACCAGCGCCGCGAGCAGCAGTTTTTGCGCGAGCGCAACAACCAGCAGGCGGAACTGAACCGGGTCCGAAGCCAAGTGAATGCCGAGGAAGCCGAGTCGGACCGTCTCGAAGCGCTCCTTGAGCAAAACCAGGCGACGATCCAAGAACTAGACGAGGAACTTGCCGAGAAGAACGGCGAATTCCAGGAGCTTTTCGGGGCCGCGCGGTCCGCCGCGAGCGACCTCGCCGCGCAGATCGAGCGCTCGCAAATCTCGGCGCAATTCCCAAATCGCGCCGGCGATCTGCGCGAGCTCGCCGAAACCGATACGCTGCCCTCTCAGGCGCAGTTGGAGCTGTTGCACGAAACGATGCTTCAGCAAATCGCCGAGCAGGGCCGGGTCGTCACGTTCGACGCGCCGGTTCGCAAAGCGGACGGCACGGCGGATGCGCGCCGCGTCACGCGGATCGGCGAATTCGTGACGTCGTCGGGCGCGGAATTCCTGGTCTATGACGACCAGCAAGCGCAGCTTGAGTTTCTGGCCCGCCAGCCGGACGGCCGTGCGACCGGCGCGGCGAAAGCCGTTCAGGACGCGACGGGCGGTTCCGGCTTCGTGCGCGGGGTCATTGACCCGTCGCTCGGCCAATTGCTGCAGCTGGTCGTTGAATCGCCGACCGTCTTTGAGCGGATCGAGCAGGGCCGGATCGTCGGGTACATTATTCTCGGAATCGCCGGTCTCGGCTCGCTGCTCGGTCTTTACAAGTGGATCACCCTGACCTCGACGGCCGGGGCCGTCTCGGGGCAGATGCGCAAAAAGAAAGCGTCCAAGTCCAACCCGCTCGGCCGCGTGATGCTGGCCTACGAGAAAACTCAGTCGACGGACGTAGAAACCGTCGCGCTGAAGCTCGACGACGCGATCCTCAAGGAAGTGCCGAAACTCGAAGGCGGGTTGAACCTCGTCAAAGTGCTTGCGGCCGTCGCGCCCCTGCTCGGCCTTCTCGGCACGGTCATCGGGATGATCAACACCTTCCAGGCGATTACGCTGTTCGGGACGGGCGATCCGCAGATCATGGCGGGCGGCATTTCCGAGGCGCTTGTGACGACCGTTTTGGGTCTTATCGCGGCCATTCCGCTCCTGCTTCTCCACGCCTTTGCGAGCGGCGCATCGCGCCGGATCACGCAGATCCTGGAAGAGCAAGCCGCGGGCATCGTCGCGGAGCACGCTGAAGGGCGCGCGGCGTAACGTCGGTCGTTGTTGCGGGCGGCGCGCGCGCGCCGTCCGTCGTCGACGCACCGTCCGCTCGCCGGGCTTTCGAACGCAAAGGGACGAGAGACAATGCTCGCCTATTTGGATCCTTCGGTCGCCTACGACGCCATTCGAGATTTTCTCAACGCCGGCGGCACCGTGCTCGTGTTGATTATGGGCGTCACGTTTTTCATGTGGGCGCTCATCCTCGAACGGCTGATGTATTGGGCAACGGCGCATGCCGGCGTCGCCAAACGCGCCAAGCGCGCCTGGGCGGCGCGATCCGATCACCGCTCATGGAACGCCTTGGCGATCCGCGATCGGCTCATTTCCGAGGTCAAGCAGGAAGCCGAACGGAATAACGGCGTCATCCGCGCGCTTGTCGCCGTGACCCCGCTCCTTGGGCTCCTCGGGACGGTGACCGGGATGACTGAGGTTTTCGACGTGATGGCGGTAACCGGGTCTTCGAATGCGCGCTTGATGGCGGGCGGGATCTCAAAAGCCACGATCCCCACCATGGCGGGCCTCGTCGCATCGCTGTCGGGTTTGATTTTCATCAACGCGTTCGACCGGAACGTGAAAAAAGCCGCCGGCGACGTCGCCGACGATCTGTTGATCGAGTAGGGAGGCGGCAATGCGCAGAAGAGGCACGCATCAAGGAGAAGCCGCCGACGTCAATGTGACGCCGCTTCTCGACATCGTCTTCATCATGCTGATTTTCTTTATCGTGACGGCGACGTTCGTACGCGAAAAAGGCATCGACGTGCGCACGCCCGAAGACAACGAAAACCAACCCGATACACGGCCGCCTCCGGCTTTGCTTTTGGCCATCCAAGAAGACGGGTTTGTGCGCGTCAACGGCGTCCGCGTTATCGACCCGTTATCCACAAAGCCGGTTGTTGAGGAATTTAAGGCGCGCGAACCGCGCGGTATCGTTCTCGTAACGGCTGCGCCGGACTCCAAAGCGGGCGTGGCGGTGACGGTTATGGACCAAGCGCGGCAGGGCAAAGCGGAAACGGTGTCGCTGGCGCTGCAAAAGGAACAGTAAGCGACGGCGGGCGGCGCAACGGTTGCGATCGGCGCGCCCTGGGTTACGGCGCGGCGCGCAAGGGAACGATCGACGGACCGGATCGCCGCCGGACGGCAACGGATACCGAGTGAAGGTGACGGCACATGGCGCGTAACAAATTTGCGGAAGAGGCCTCGGACGAGGACGTCAACGTCACGCCGTTGCTCGACATCGTCTTCATTATGCTGATCTTTTTCATCGTCACGTCGACGTTCGTGAAAGAACCGGGCGTCGACCCGACGCGTCCCAACGCCCAGACCGCGACAGAGCGCAAGTTGGCGTCGATATTGGTCGCGGTGACCGACGAAAACAAAATATATATTAATAAAGAAGAGATTCAGCTCGAAGAGGTCAAAATCATCGTTGAGGAATTGTTGCGCGAGAATCCCAAAGGCACGGCGGTCGTCCAGGCCGACGTTGAGTCCGAGGCACGCTACCTCGTTGAGATCGTGAACCAGATTCGCGCCGCAGGCGTCACCGACGTCGCGGTGTCGACGGAAGACGTTTAGGGGTCGAGGGCGACATGGGCAGCATAGCGCGTTTAATTCTCGGCACGCCGATCGCCGGCCTCGTTACGGCGCTCCTCTTCTTGTTTATGGCGGCGATGATCCGGTCGGAGCTGCGGCTCGAAGAGGAGCGCGAGAACCTCAACATCTCCATCACCGCGCAGCTCCAAGACACGGATCTGAACCAGGCCAACAAAGAGTTTAAGCGGCCGACGCTCGACACGCCGCCTCCGCCGCCGCCCGCCGTAACCGACCCGACGAACCGGCCCGACGTGAGCGGCGTGAGCGCGGAAATTCCGCAGATTGAGACCGATCTGGAGATCGGCACGAACTTCAACCCTGATCGCGACGCTCAGCCGCTCGTGCGGATCGAACCGCAATATCCCGACCGGTGTCAGGGCCGCGCCGGCGCGGTCGTGATCGTCCAAGTTGAATTCGACGTGACGCCCGACGGCGAGACCGCGAACGCCCGGGTGATTGAGTCGTCCAACAGCTGTTTTAATCGCTCGGCGGTCCGCGCCGTCGGGCGGTGGAAATACCAGCCGAAGATCGTCGATCAAAAGGCGGAGTGGCGGCGCGGCGTCATTACCCAATTCCGCTTCGAACTCGCGGAGTAGACGGCGCGGCGATCGGCCCGGCGCGGGTCTTGGCAGGCCGACCCTTCGGGCCCGATCCTGCGGCGCGCACTTGGGTCTGAAGAGTAGAGCGGCTCGCTCGCCACGCGCGCGGTGCGCGCCGAGGAACCGGGAGCGCCCATGGGGCGAAGACATGATGTGGGCGCGGTCGCAGGGCGGCCCGCGCTGACGAGTAAGGCGACGCTATGATGAAGAACCTTCGATCGATTTTCGCCGGCCTGTCGTTGATTGCTGGGGCCGCGGTCGTATTCAGCGCAGCACCCGCGCCGGCCTTCGCCCAAGACGACGACAATAACCGCCGCCGCCGTCAGTCGGCGACCCTCGACCCGGCCGTCGGGCGCGTCCTGTCGCAGATCTATGAAGAAGACATCGCGAATGAGAATTGGGCGTCGGCGATCCAGCGCTTGACGGGGATCATCAATGAACGCGGCGATCGGTTCAAACCGTACGACACGTCGATCGTCTACCAGCTTCGCGGCCAAGCGTACTCGCAGATCGAGCCGCCGAACTTCCGCGCCGCGCGGGCCGATTTTCAGCGCGCCATCGACGCCGGCGGTCTGCCGCCGGATCAAGTCGGCGGTTTGCGGTACGCCGTGGCGCAACTGAATTTCGCGCTTGGCGACTATCAAGGCGCGATCAGCGGGTTGCAGGCGTGGATCCGGGCTTCCGAACAGGCCGGGGAAACGCCGGACGCGAACGCGTTCTATCTGTTGGGGGCGGCCTACACGCAGATCACGCCGCCGCGTTACGCCGATGCGCGCCGGCCGGCCGAGCGGGCCGTCGAACTGCTTTCCGAGCCCAAGAAGAGTTATTACGACTTGGTCAATCTCGTTTACTCCGAAACGAAAGAGACAACGAAGCGGATCGCGCTCCTGGAGACGATGATCAATATCTGGCCGGGTACCGAAGGATATTGGCGGCAGTTGTCCGGCCTCTATGCGGGCGAGAAGCAAGACGAGAAGGCGTTCTCCGTGCTTGAGGTCGCCTACCGTGCGGGGCTCATCGACGACGACACGATCGTCCTGCAGCTGGCCCAATATTATTCGTTCTTCGACAATCCGTATCGCGGCGCGACGCTCCTTGAGCGGGAGATGAACGCCGGCAAGGTGCCGTCGAACGTCAAGAACCTCACATTGTTGTCGCAGTTATGGAGCCAGGCGCGCGAGCACAAACGCGCCATCCCCGTCTTGGAGCGCGCGGCGGGCCAGTCCCCGAACGGCGAGCTCTTTTATCGACTGGGGCAAACGTTGTTCGCCGACGAGCAATACGCGAAAGCGGAGCAGGCGCTCGCGAGCGCGCGCAGCCGTGGCGGTCTCGGCAGCCGGAAGCTCGGCGATTCTTGGGTCCTGACGGGAACGGCGCTCTTCAGCCGCGCCGGGCCGGGCGACTGCACGTTGCGGGCGCGCTCGCGCCGCGCCTTTGTGAACGCTACGCGATTTGAGACCTCGGCGCGGCAGGCGCGCAGCTATGTCGAATATATCGACGCGATCAATTCGACCGAGGCGTCTCAGGACCGGTTGGCGTGGCAACAGGCCAATGAAGAACGCCGCGCGACTCTCGAACGCGTGAGCCAGCAAATCACGGTCTGCCGGCTTCAGGGCGGATCGGAAGACTGCGGCGCGTTGGAAGAGCGGCTCGCCGTCCTCGAAAAAGAGGAAGAAGACTCCCGCACGCCCCCGACATTCGGTTGCGAAGCGCCCGCGGCAGGCGATGCCGACGGCGACGTAGAAGAAGACGCGGCGGACGGGTCCGACGGGGGCGTGAAGCCCGACTCTGCGGACGCCGAAACCGAGACGCCGGCGACGCCGAACTAGACGGCGCGCCTCGCGGCGTCCGCCGTCGCGCGGCGTTGGCCGCCGCCGAGCGCGTGCGTCGTACTGCAGGCGTCTCGGTCGCGCGCCGTTTTTGGCGGTTAGCCCGCCCGGTAGGTCTTCCAGGAGCGCTGCAGCCGTCGCGACGCACATTTTCCTGAATAGGAGAATGACGCCCGACGCGCCGCCGCAACGCTTTTTTCGGCCGCCGCCGGTTCCAGCCATGCATGCACGACCGCGGCTGACGCCGGGCGGTGCGTGCGGCCGGTTCGTGCTCGCTCAAGCTTTAGCGGGCGTCCGCTTACGGCGGTTTGGCGGCGCGCCTGGCGTCGCCGCCTCGCCGGGCGTCGCCGACGCATCGCCGCGTTCAGCGCCGTCACGGCCCCCTGAGAGCTTCTCCGATACCCGCGACCGCAGCTGCGCAAACAATCGCCGGTCGGTCGGGTCGAGACACACGGTCAGGATCACCGCCAGATAGACGATCGCGGAAAGGGCGCACCCGCCCAAAAACGCCGCCCAATTGTCGACCCGCACCAGGGCTCCATAGGCGAAACATGCGTACGTCGCCGCAATGAACGGCGCCGCCCCGGGGTAAAGCGCAAGCCGCGCAAAGGCTCGCCACGAGCCTTTCACGAAGCGCAGCCCCATCGGCCACATCACGAAGACGTTGAAAAACACCTGCGAGGCGACGATCGCCAGCGCCGCGCCGGTCACGCCGAGCCGCATCTCCGCGACGAACAGCCACAAAAGCCCCGCCAACATGACTTGCATAAAGACGCTGCATACATTGAACGCTGCGATACGCCCGGTCGCGAACGCGATCTGGTAGAACATGCTGTTCACCCACAAGAGCGGATACGACCCCAACACGGCGAGGAGGACGAACGCCGCGTCGAGATACGCGCGTGAGCCGGTGTAGAGCAGCACCAGCGGCTCGGCGAAGGCGATGAAGGGCGGCGTCAAGAACATCGCGCCCCACATGTAGTAGCGCCCGCCGCGATAGTAGAACGTACGCATCGCGTCCGCGCCTTCGCGCGTGAATATCGCCGTCAACGCCGGGCGCGCGGGCGCGCTCGCGGCGGTCAGCAAGTCGCGGATTTTCTGGTCGGGCAAGCTGCCGATGTTGAAAGCGGCCGTGTCCGCGCTCGTTGCAAACCGGTTCAGCATCATAATCGGCATCATGCGCCCGACGACGCGTGACAGGCCGTTGATCGTCGTCCAGGCGCCGAAACGCATCAGCCGTTGTGTCGTTTCAAAAGAGATGCGGCTCACGCGAAAACGGGCCTTCGGCAAGAGGCGGCGCGTCAGCACCATCTGGATTAAAATGGCGGCGATCTTCGCCGTCGTCGACGCGACGACGAGCCAAATGACGCGCGGGCCGACGCCGATCAAAAGGATCGCCAGGAGCGCAACGTGAAGCGCCTCGCAGCCCAGCTGAATGACGTTTAATTTAACGAACTGCTCACGCACGATCAGGCCGGCAGCGGCCTGGGTCGTCATGACGGTGAAGCAGGTCAGCCCGACGAGGCAGGCCAACATGATCTGCGCGTCGCCGACATAGCGCGCCGGGACGTTGATCAGCGTGTCGATATGAACGACGGCGAACGCCCCGCCGACGAGGATCGCCGCCGCGCACACAAAGAGCGCCGGCGTCATGGACGAGACGACGCGGGTCAGGGCGTCGGGATCGTCGCCCGCGTCCGCTTCGACCATGTGGCGCGTCAGCCCGCCCGTGAAGATCAACACGAACAAGTCGCCGACGACGAGCATCGCGGTGACGACGGCGAGAACGGCGTATTCGTCCTGGTCGACGCGGCGGATGAGGTATTGGTGCGCCCACAGGAGCGTCACGATTTGCAAAACGCGGCCGATCAACGAACTCGCCGTGTTGATCGCAAAACGCGCGGGCGAGGTGCGTTTTTTCCGCGCCTCCAGCCTGTCCGACGGGTCCATACGCCTAGTCCGTCTCGGCGGCGCGGCGCCGCGCCTGCGCACGCGTCAATCCGGGGCGAGGGTGATACATCGTCGGGTCAACTTTTCATGGCGCGGGGCGCGCGAACCGTGCCGTGATTCCAAAGGCGCCCTGAGCGCCTGAACGGCGCGGTTTGCGCCCCGCCGCCCGACGTCGTTTTCATGCAACGCCCCGTGCTCGACCGCGCACGCCGAGCCTCGGTCGTCGCAATAGTCGGGCCGAAGCAATTTTTTGTTAACGTTACCGGGATCATGGTCGGCGGAGACTCACCTAGGGCGCGCATTGATTTTGCATAAGGGGAACGGCGCGTCGTCGGGCGATTTCGCCTATTGAGCACGTCGTGCATGGGCTGTCGCCCCGCCGCGTTGCATTGCGCGGCGGTCGGCGGGACGTTAAGGGGCCGAGGGGCGGTTCAAATTGCCGACGCCAGGAACAGCGGGCCAGGAAAAGTGGGATTGAAATGATGCGCAACGCTCTACCGAACGCCGTTCGCGGACTTGTCGCCTTGGCGGCGGTTCTTGCAGCCGCCGCTTGCGCGGCGACGTCATCGGCGCCCGCCCCGTCCGCGGGCTCGCAGGCCGCGACGGCGGCCGCTGGAGACGATCGCGGCTTGTATTCTTACCAGCTCGGCTCCGGCGACCGCGTAAAGATCGCCGTTTTCGGCGAGCCGGATCTGTCCGGCGAGTTCCAATTGGACGGCGCGGGTCAGATTTCGATGCCGCTGATCGGCGAGGTCACGGCGCAAGGCCTTGACGTGCGCACGCTGGAAAGCCGCATCACCGAACGCCTCGCCGGCGACTTTCTCGTCAACCCGCGGGTGACCGCGCAGGTTCTGACGTTTCGCCCGTACTATGTGTACGGCGAAGTCCGCTCGCCGGGCGAGTTTGATTTCGCATCCGATCTCACGGTGACGAACGCCGTCGCGCGCGCCGGCGGGTTCACGCCGCGCGCACGCCAGAGCGTCGTCTATATCCGCCGCGAAAACGCGTCGGAAGAAGTGCGCTTCGAGTTGACGCCGCAACTGAAGGTCTTTCCCGGCGACACCGTCCGAATCGGCGCACGGATTTTCTAACGCGCGCGCAACCGGGCCCGGGCGGGGCCGGCGCACGCAGTCTGTCTGAGGAGTTTCCACCATGCGGGCATCCCTTTTTTGCGTCTCGGTGACGGCGTTGTCCGTCGGCGCGTCGTTTGACGACGCGGCCGCGCAACGCCGCGCGCCCTCCGACTTGCGCGACAGCGTTCTCGACAAGCTGCGCAGGGATTACCAACCCGACGGCGCGCGGGCGGGCGCGTTCGTGGTCTCGCCGGTGGCGCGGGCGAGCATCGCCTATAAAGACAACCTGTTCGCCGTGCCGCCCGGTTTCGACGCCAATCAGCCCGAAGAACTGACCGAGCCGAAAGACGCAATGGTCTACACGATCGGCGGCGGTCTGCAGCTGCAAAGCGACTGGCCGATCCATGGGGTGCGGGCCTTCGCCGACGTGACGACGGAGCGCATCCCGGAGTTCGATACCGAAAGCGCGACCAGCTACGTCGTGGGCGGCGAGGGATTGTTGGAACTCGGACAGTCCACCGACTTTCGCGTACGCGGCCAATACAGCAGCGACTTTGAAGATCGTACGACGTTCTTCGCGCCTTTCACGGCATCAAGCCGAACGCAATTTTCCGGGCCGGACGTGGACGCCCGTTTGGTCCGGCGGGCGGGATCGGTCGAATTCATCGGCGGCGTGGCCTACACGGCCAGCGATTATGACGACAGCGTCGATTTTGACGGCACTGTCGTCGGACAGGATTTCCGTGATTACGACCAGCTGACGTTTACGACCGAGATCGGCGCCAACATATCGAACGGCGCAAAATTCTTCGTGCGCGGCGACTACGCGCAGGCGCGCTTTGACGTTCAGCCGGACCCGGCGGTGGCCATCAGTCCGGATGCCGACCAGTACTCGGTTCTCGGCGGCGTTTCGCTCGACATCACCAACCTCATCTACGGCGAAGCCGCTATCGGTTTCCAAGTTCGCGACTTTGTCGATCCGAATACCGACAATGCGGATTTCTTTTCCGTCGACGTCGATCTTGAATGGTACGTCCAGCCGCAAACCACGGTCTTCTTGGACATCTTGCGGACCGCGCGCGAAGCGCAGGCGATCGGCCTGGCCGGGGCTGTCGCGACCCGAGCTGAGTTGGGCGTTCAGCGCAAGCTGCGGTATAATTTGGCGGCGGTCGGCCGCGTCGCCTATCGCGACGCCAATTTCGACGGTTTTGTGATCACGGAGAACCGAGATATCGACCGAGACGATACGGATTTCGTGGCCGGCGCCGATCTCGTCTATTATTTGCGCAACGGCGTACGCGCGACGCTATCTTACGAACACATCGATCGCGATAGCGAAGGGCTCGATTTGGGGCGTGCGTTCGTCTTGAACAGGGTTGGCTTGGAGCTGCAAGCGAACTTCTAGCCAGCCTTTTCATCCGTATGCGATTTGCTTTCAAAAACGGCGCTCCGTGAGCGCCGTTTTTTATCGCGGCTTCAACCGGCGCGTGATTTTATCGGTAAAGTAACCGACCGTCGCTTTGAACCCGGC
>JBCCZS010000105.1:0-10409 GCA_039187035.1 Pseudomonadota bacterium
CCCGTCAACCCAAAACACCCCCGGGGCGCGGGGGGCCCAGGGGGGGGCCCTGCCGGTGGCGGCGCGCCGCGGCGCCCCCGTCGGCCCCACCGACGGCGCCCACGACGTCGCTCGCCGTACGCCCGTCGTCGTCGGCCGCGCGGGCGAGCGCCTCTTTTTCTTCGGCGGCCATGCGGATTTCGAGTTTCTCGGTCTTTTTCATGGTCACGGGTCTTTCCCCCTCGTCGGCGCATGGTCGCCCCGCGGGCCTAGCGCGCGGGCCGGGGCGATTGCAGCAAATTTCGCGTCCGGACGCGTCCGGAAACGGGTCCGGACGCACGGTTAGGGCGGCGCCTGCCCGCACGTATTCGTTGCGGTTACGCGTTTTTTAACGGCGTTGCGCCACTCTCGCTCCACGCGTCTTAAGGAGACCGCCATGGGGGCCGCTGAGCAAAGCGCCGTCGCGCCGACTTACATCGACTTGTCGTCAATCGCCGCCGACGGGTTCGTCAGCGCGGACGAAGTCTTGTTTTTGCGCCGAAAGGTCTTCGCCGACGGGGTCGTCGCGACGGACGAGGTGGACGCGCTCTTTGAATTGGCCGGCCGCGCGCCGGCCGGCGATCCGGAATGGTCGGACTTCTTCGCGGAAGCGATCGCCGACTTTTACCTCCGCGAGGAAGACCCGAACGGGTATTTGACCGACGCTGAATTCGCCGACCTGAAGACCCGCGCCGACTTGGCGGGCAATGCGGGGCGCACGGCCGTCCTCCATCTTTTCGTTCGGCTCATGGAAAAGGCCGTGTCGACGCCGGGCGCCATGGCCGCCTTCACCGCGCAGGCGCTCCGCGCGCATATCCTCGAAAAAACCGATGCGCCGCATGTCGGAGCCGCCGACGCCGCGCTTGTGCGTCGGTATCTTTTCGCGGCCGGCGGCGACGGCAACGTCGCCGTCACGCAAGCCGAAGCGACGTTGCTCTTCGACGTGAACGATGCGGTCTCAGGGGCGGACAACGCGCCGGAGTGGACCGATCTTTTCGCCAAGGCGATTTCAAACCACTTGATGGCGCATCTCGGCTACGTCGCGCCGCCGCGCGCGCAAGCCCTGCAGGTCAGCGCCAGCCTTTCCGGCGACGCCGATGCGGCGACGACGTTCGCGTCGGTTTTCGACCGCATCAAAGCGGCGTTCGCCAACCCGGCCAAAGAAGTCGAGGCGCGGTTCGCCGAACAAAACGCGGCGCGCGCCGTCGCGGCCGCCGACGCCGAAAAGATCACGGCCGAAGAAGCTGACTGGCTCGCCGATCGCATCGGCAAAGACGGGCGATACGACGCGGCCGAACAAGCCTTGATCGCGCGCATGCGCGAGCTCGGCGCCGAGCTGCCGCCGCGGCTGCGCGCCCTCGTCGACGCCGCCGGCTAAGCGCCGGTCTCGCCGGCGCTGAATTTCTCAACGAAGGTCTGCACGATGTCGGACCATCGTCCGACATTTTGCGACAAGTGATCGTCGGAGACGCCGCCGCCGAGTTCGATCACGTACTCGATCCCGACTTCCGAGCGCCGCTCGATGATGTAGGCCCGGCCGAACAATTCGCTGTCGTTGAAGTGGTTGACGAGACGGAAGTCTCGGGTCTCCGCGGCGCGGCCGAGGTCGAAATTGGCGAAGAACACGAGATTCTCGCACGCGGGCGGCGAGCCGTCGCAATTCAGCGCCCGCACGAAGAATTTGACCTCCCCGAGCGTCGCCGACGCCACCGGCGCGCCGGTGGCGGCGTCTTCGGTCATAACGGGTTCAAGCCCCGCCTCGCGCAACACCGTTTCCAACTGCGCGGCGGTTAACGACGCGGTCTCCGCCGCCGATGCGCCGGCGCCGAGCATAAGACCGAGCGCCGAACAGACCGCCGCGACGACACCTAAATAACGACCCATAACGACCCCGATTATCCCCTCTTGGCGGAGCATGGCGCGCCGGCCGCGCCATAGCAACGCCCCGCACCGGCGGCGTCCGCGGCGTGCGCCTCGCCGGATCACCAAAAGAATGAAATCGCGAGCCCGCCCTCCGCCGCCCCCGCGGCCGCAACGCCGGTCTCGTATTCCGCTTTGAGCCTGACGTCCCACCGGGTCGCGGCGCCGAGCCGCGCCTCGACGCGCGCGTAGGCGGATGTTTCCGGGCCGTCCGCTTCCCGCCAGGCCCCGCCCTCAACCGCGACGACGACCCCGCCAATGTCGCTGGAGACGAAGCCGACATTGGGCCCGACTTGGAGATAACTGTCGTTATTGGCCCCGACGCGAACGCGCGCCGCGCCCATGGCGTAAACGGCGCCGAGCCGCGATACGGCGCGGGCCTTGCCGAGCGCCACGTCGAGAAACCCCGTCGTACACCCCTCGCAAGCGAGTTCGCGCGCCTCCGCGCCGAGCCGAAAGCGCCAGGCTTTCCCGCCGTCATATTTCAGGCCCGTCTCGGACGGGTTCAACGTCGTCACCCGCACGACGTCGAGCCGACGCAACGTCACGTCGTCGTTCGCGACGAGCACCCGCGCATCCAGAATCGAAAGCTCCGAGTACGGCAACGCGCCCGCGCGCAACGAGAAGAAGTCCGAGTATGCGGGGCGAAAACGGATCTCGACGCCTTCTCCGAACGCGGAGTTATAGAGCGGGCGCAACTGAATAAGGGATGATTTGTGCCCCTCATGCGGCGGCGTCTCGGCCCCGTCGGCGCGCACCCCGCTATCCTCGCGCGAAGGCGGCAACGACAGGCGCGCTAAGAGCAAGTCGTTATACGGACGACGCAAGGCGGGTTCAGACGCCTCGTCTTTCGCCGACGCGAACGCGTAATAGTCCAAGGCGGTTTCGATGATGCGCGCGGCCGCGCTCCCGCCCCCGCCGACCGCGTTGTCGTCGACCGGGCTCGCCGCCGCGAGCGCGGCGGCGCGGCTCGGATCGTCGATGACGCGCCGCGCCGTGCGCCGATCGGCCGAAGGGAGCGCTCGATAAGTCTCGCGGAACCGGTTTTGCCGGGACGGCAGTCTCCGGACGGAACGCACGAGCGGACGGCCGTTTCTTTCCGTTCGGGACAGACGGTCGAAGACGTCGATCGGGGTCGACCAGGCCTTGCTGCGCGGCAGGAGCGGCTCGGTCGTCACGAGTTCGATCAATTCGGCGACGCGGTACGCGCAGTTCTGGCGCATGAAATAATAACGGTTGCCGACGCCCAGCATCTCCCACGTATGGTCGACGAGGAGATCCACCGCGCCCTGATCGAGATCCAGCTCGTATTCCCAGACGTCGCGCAGCTGCGTCTCCGCATAATTGTGCGTGTGGTGATAATAATTGAGATGGGTGAATTGCGAGACGTACCCGCCCGCGACCCCCTTCAAAATGTAAGCGACCGGGTTTTCGCGTTCGGGAAATATCGCGCCGTAATTGAGCGTCGTGTCGAGGAGGTCGTCCGACAGACCGGCTGCGCCGTCGTTGAACTTCAAGAGGAGATGTCCGTAGAACGATCCGGGATTGCTGAGGTGCCCGGACGCGAAAATCACGCTGACGCCGGTGACGGCGCCGCCGCGTCGCCACGCCTCTAGCGCCGGACACTGAACGTCCGCGGGCGGCGCGACGCCGAGGCGCGCCTTTGCAAATCGCGCCCGCGCGGGGAACCGGCAAGCAGCGTGCGCGTCGGGCGCGCCCGCCGGCGCGGAAAGCGCCCGCACCGTTGCGCGCAATTCGGCCGTCGCATCGAACGGCTTGCGCTCGGAAAGAAAGAACGCGTCCGTTACGACGTCGCTGTGGCCGTCGCCCCGGCCAAGCGGCGGGCGGACATATCGGACGAGTTTTCGCCAAACCGGATCGCCGGCCGCGTCCGCGATCGCATCGGCGTCCGGCGCCGTTGTCACGGTAGAGGGCGTCGTGGGAGCGGGCGTTGCGGCGGCGGGCGCCGCGAACGCCGCCGACAACATGACAGTGACGGCCAGCGCCGCGCCGCGGCGACTGCGCGGTCGATGCATCCGCCCCCCCAACAAAAAACAAGAAAGAAAAAAGCCCGGAGCGCGTCGCGTCCGGGCTTTCGTAATTTCAGCGCACGTCGCCGATTAGACGCTCGCGGCGCAGCGTCCCGAATAGCTCGTCGACACGGCGGCGTCGAAATCCAGGAAGTAGCGTTCCGCTTTCGCGCTGCGGTCGAGTTCCGCAAAATCAGGCGCCGCCGCCGTCGACGCCATCGCGCCGCGAACGTCCGCGATCAACGCCGACTGAACAGCCGCGTCGCACCCATAAAGACCGGCGAGCGCCGTGAGATGGTCGCCCCGGCCTTTGGCCGTTTCGACCGCAAGCTCGGCGTAAGTGCGTTGGATGAAGAGCGCGGCTTTGACGCGTTCCCCTTCACACGTGTCCGGCGAGGAAAGCTTGGAGGTCACGGCCGTGGACCCGAGGTCCCAGATAATGTTGGAAATCGCAGCGCCCACGGGGCGTTCCGGAAAGACCATCGCGCCGATCCCGCAATCTTGCCACGGATTGATATCGTCCTCTTGGGCGACGGCTTGCGAGAAGCACAAAGCGCCGAGCGCAACTGCGGCCGACGCCGCCATTCTAAACACCATCAAGTCTCTCCTAATTCTGGCGTGACGAACCCCAAGGCCCCGATACGAAACGCTAACCTTGGCCGCAGACACTGACAAGGCGCGCCGGCGCGGCGGCGCGTAACGCCGTGCCGGACGATAACGCGCCGCGTTGACTTCGACGGCGCACGACGTGACGTTCCAGGTCAACTTAAGGAGCTTGCCGTCCATGTCCGCCGCCTCCGGGTCTGCTACGCCGCGGCCGAACACGCCGCCCCTATCGCCGCACCTTCAGATTTGGGGGTGGACCGTCACCATGGCGGCCTCGATCACCCACCGGGCGACGGGGATCGCGCTTTATGCGGGGACCGTGCTTTTGGCGATTTGGGCCGTCGCGCTCGGGCTCGGGGACGCCGCCTTCGGGCCGGTCGCGGCCCTATTCGCCTCGCCGCTCGGCGTCCTCGTCCTCGGCGGCTACGCCTGGGCGCTGTTTTTTCACCTGATGAACGGCGTTAAGCACCTTTACCAGGACACCGGCCGGGGCCTCCGTTACGAGACCGCCAAAGGCACGGCCTGGTTCATTTACGCCGCCTCGTTAACGCTCGCCGCCATTACGATCTTCGCAGGCCTCTCGGCCCGGGGAGGCGCGGCGTGAGCGGGCGCAACGGCACGACGACCTTCATTATGCAGCGCGCGAGCGCCGTTTTGCTCCTGCCGCTCGTCGCCTGGTTCGTCTGGAGCGTCGCGGCCCATGCCGGCGACGATCTCGCCGGCGCGCGCCTTTGGGCGGGCAAGCCGATGAATACGATCCTTCTGGGGGCCTTCGTGACGGTCGGCGCGTTCCATATGCGCATCGGCATGATGGAAGTCATCGAGGACTACATTCACGGCGGCCTCAACAGCATCCTTAACGCGCTCAACTGGCTCGTGGCGATCGCCGTTGCGGGCGCGACATGGTGGGCGCTTTTATCTTTACCGGCCTGAATTATCTTATCGATTGACGCGTTCGGTCCGATCGTGCCGCACTCGGCGCGATCAGCGCGCCCGGGAGACGAGAACCATGTCGCAAACCTACGAATTCATTGACCACGAATATGACGTCGTCGTCGTCGGCGCCGGCGGCTCCGGGCTGCGCGCGACGCTGGGCGCGGCGCAAGCGGGGCTGAAGACGGCCTGCGTCACGAAAGTCTTCCCGACGCGCTCGCACACCGTGGCGGCGCAAGGCGGCATTTCGGCGGCGCTCGGCAATATGGGCGACGACGACTGGCGGTGGCACGTTTACGACACGGTTAAGGGATCCGACTGGCTCGGCGACCAGGACGCGATCGAATATCTCTGCAAGAACGCGCCTGCCGCGGTTTACGAATTAGAACATTGGGGCGTGCCGTTTTCACGCACCGACGAAGGGAAAATTTACCAACGCGCGTTCGGCGGCATGACGCGCAATTTCGGCGAAGGCCAGGTCCAGCGTACCTGCGCGGCGGCCGACCGCACCGGCCACGCCATCCTCCACACGCTCTACGGCCAGTCCGTCAAACAGAACGCCAAGTTCTTCATCGAGTATTTCGCGCTCGACCTCATCATGAACGACGAAGGCGAGTGCCAAGGCCTCGTCGCCTGGAAACTCGACGACGGCACGCTTCACCGCTTCAACGCCAAGACGGTGGTCCTCGCGACCGGCGGCTACGGGCGCGTCTATTTCTCGTGCACCTCGGCGCACACCTGCACCGGCGACGGCAACGCGATGGTCCTGCGCGCCGGCCTGCCGCTCCAAGACATGGAGTTCGTTCAGTTCCACCCGACCGGCATTTACGGCGCCGGCGTCCTCATCACCGAGGGCGCACGCGGTGAAGGCGGTTATCTGACAAACTCCGAAGGCGAACGCTTCATGGAGCGCTACGCGCCCTCGGCCAAAGACCTCGCCTCGCGCGACGTCGTCTCGCGCGCGATGACGATCGAGATCCGAGAAGGCCGCGGCGTCGGTCCGAACAAAGACCATATCCACCTGAACCTGAACCATCTCGACCCGGACGTTCTCGCCGAACGCCTGCCGGGCATTTCCGAGAGCGCCAAAGTCTTCGCCGGCGCCGACGTCACGAAAGAGCCGATCCCCGTTCTGCCGACGGTCCACTATAATATGGGCGGCATCCCGACGAATTATCACGGCGAAGTCGTGACTAAAAAAGGCGACGACACGGACGCCGTCGTGCCGGGCCTTATGGCGATCGGCGAGGCCGCGTGCGTCTCCGTGCACGGCGCGAACCGCCTTGGCTCGAACTCGCTGATCGACCTCGTCGTGTTCGGCCGCGCCGCGGGCCTTCGCTGCGGCGAGACGGTCGACGGCTCGGCGCCGAACAAGCCGCTACCGGCGGACGCCGGCCAGGAAGCGCTCGCCCGCCTCGACCGCTTCCGCTACGCCAAAGGCGACACGCCGACCGCCAAGCTGCGCCTTGAGATGCAACGGGTCATGCAGACCAATTGCGCGGTGTTCCGCACCGGCGAAGTGCTCGAAGAAGGCCGTGGGCTAATCAAAAACGTCTATGGCGGCATGCCGGATATCGGCGTCACCGATCGCACGATGATCTGGAACACCGACCTCGTCGAGACGCTCGAGTTCGACAATATGATCTGCCAAGCCGTCGTCACGATGGAATCGGCGGCGAACCGCAAAGAAAGCCGGGGCGCGCACGCGCGCGAAGATTATCCGGACCGGGACGACGGCGAATGGATGAAGCACACCGCGACCTGGTTCTCCAACGGCGCGGCGACCATCGATTACCGTCCGGTGCATGAATATACGATGACGGAAGACATGCACTACATCGAACCGAAGGCGCGGGTTTACTGACCCGCCGCGCCGAGGCGCTAAACGCGCCTCTTTTGCGCCCCGTTAACGACCACGCCAAACCCTTCGCCGGCCCGCGCGCTCGGGCGGCGCAGGCGTTGCGTCACGCGCCGTAGACCGGCCGTTAAAGGTCCGCACGGTACCCTTGCGCTCGAGTTCGGTCGTTTCGGGATGCGCAACACGTGATGCAGGCGGCAAAAGGCGTTCTCCGAGACGCGGCGTGGCTCGATGAGGCGCGCGCGCGCCGCGTGTGCGGGTTGGCGCTCGTCGTCACAATTGCGGCGGTTCTCGGTCTCGTCGCAACCGGCGACGGGTTCCGCGATGTAGCGGGCCGGCCGATCGGGACGGACTTCTTCTCGTTCTGGTCGGCGGGCGCGTTGATGCAAGACGCCGGCGCTGCGGCCGCTTACAATCTGCAGGCGCAATACGGGCTACACGAACGGCTTCTCGGTCCCGACCCGCATTTCTACCCGTATCTTTACCCGCCGCCTTTTCTCGTCCTCGCGGCGGGGTTTTCGGCCCTGCCCTACCTCGCTGCTTGGAGCGCGTGGACGGCGGCGACATTCGCGGCCTATCTCGGCGCGATCCGCGCGATCATCCCGAACAAAACGGCCCTCCTCGCCGCGGCGGCGTTCCCGGCCGCGTTCCTCAACGCGGCGCACGGCCAAACCGCCTTGCTGACGGCCGCGCTTCTCGGCGGCGCACTTGCGGTTTTGCCCCGCCGGCCGCTTCTCGCCGGCGTCCTGATCGGCGCGCTGATTTTCAAACCGCAAGCCGCGCTCCTCGTCCCCGTCGCGCTTGCGGCCGGCGGGTATTGGCGCGCGATCGGCGCGGCCGCCGGCGCGCTCACCGCCGTTCTCGCGCTGACGACGCTCGCCTACGGCGCGGACATCTGGACCGCCTATGGGGCCACGGCGGAATTCACCCGAACGCACATCGTCGAACAGGGGGGCGGCGCGTTCTACAAAATGCAGACATTGTTCGGGGCGTTGCGCGGTTGGGGCGTCGCCGTCGCGCCGGCTTACGCCGCGCAAGCCGCGCTCGGCGTGGCGGCGGGCCTCGGCGTCGCGGTCGTGTGGCGCGATCGCGCCGCGCCGTTCGAGGCGAAAGCGGCCGTTCTCCTTATCGGGGGCTTGCTCGCGACGCCCTACGCGATGGACTACGACCTGTTGATGTTGGCGCCGGCCGGCGCATTTCTGGCGCGCCGGGCCCTGCGCGAGGGCTTCGGCCCCTATGAACGCGCCGCGCTCGCCTTCGCATGGTGCGCGCCGTTCATTGCACGGACGGGCGCGCAAGCGACGAGCCTGCCGATCGGCCTCCTCGCCGTCGCCCTCGTGTTCGTAAGCGCCGTATACGTCGCACGTCGACCGTCACGCCCGGCTGCGCAACCCGGACGACACCCGACATCGGGCCCGATCGCCGCGCCTTAACGAGCGATCGAGCCGCACGTTTCGCGCCTTAGCGCGCCCGCACAGATAAGCCGCGTCGCAATTCGCACGTACGCCACCGCGATCCGGCGTTCAACGCAGAATTCCTCGACGCGTCATCAGCCAAGCTACAGCACGAAATTGCGCGCATAGCGCAATCGACCACGGGTGCGCCCGGTCATGGTCGTTCCGTGCAAAGATGACAAATCGCCGCGTATTCGCTTTCTTTCCAATTCGCCCGCGTTTAGTCCCTTCGGTGTTCGTACGCATACGGACAGGCAAGCGGGGGCGTACAAAGGAGAGAAGCAGTGAGTAAAGGCATTCAAGTGTGGAAGGTCGAACACCTGAGAGATCTCTACAAAAAGGGTCCGACCGACATTGACGTTGACATTGACATCGATCTGTCACGCACATTCGACATTAGTCGAACGATCGATATCGACAATTTCGACTTCTCGGGCGCAACGAGCGCGGTCTCTTCATCGGTCGTCGAGCGTCCCGGGTTTGCATCGGTTTTCTTCTCCGCCTCGGCAAGCGGGCCGGGCTCGTCCTCCATTTCGGTGTCGGCGAGCGCCTCCGTGTCGAATTCCGGTGAGAGCGCCGCAACATTGTCGTTCGACGTGACGCCGAGCCCGTTTGACGGCGAACCGATCGACGTCGACTTCACGCCGATCGCGTTTCCCGTCGACGGCTACGGAGCCGGCGCGGGCCGGCCCGGCCCGCGCCTCGCCCGGGAATACGGCCGGCGTCGGCAATGCCGCCGTCTGCGCGCCGGCCTTGTGCGCGCCGCACAAACTTCGTCTCTTCCCGACCAACAACCTGGCAGGAACGAAATCTGTTACAAAACCTTGGAAATTTCCATTTTGGAATTACTGCGGCGGCGCAGGGCATGTCTCTGTGAGTAGCTCTGGGAGGCGCTGCCGGCTACCAAGTTTTTCGCCAAGGAGGCGGCGAAATCGTTGTTTTAGCGATAAGTGGAGTTTGGTCTCCGCCTCTGGTATTCTGCGATCACGCAGCTGCGAAATGGACATATGCAGACCGTGTTACTTGGTTGGGTTGGGGCGATTCTCAGCGGATTGCAGAAGGTTGTATTTACCGGCATTGAAAAGCCTAAGGTACTAGGCGTCGGGGGCATCTATATAGCTTTTGGTTTGTTTTGTGTTTCGTGTGAAAAATTCGCAACAGAGGATCAAGCGCGATTACTATTCGAAGAAAACAGGCGAGTTTTTTTCGAAATGCGAGATTTGTTGATCCAAAACGACGCGCTCAAATATGTTTCCGTGAACGACAGTCCAGAAGACGATCGTTTACCAAGATACGCGGATTTTGATTCGGAAGAAATTGATGCGTACAAGAAACTCTTGGTGAAAATGAAATCTCTAGATATCGACGTGGCTCAGGCCGCGAGACGAACTAATGGTGAAAATTTAGATTTAGTGATGATCGCCTTTTTTGTTTATGGCCGCGGGATTGCGGGAGATTCAGAATCAGTAACAATTCAATACTGGCCTAATATCGATATTTTCAAAAGATACCGTGAAGACAGGGAAAAATGTTTAGAATTGGATGTTGAAAAATGGTATGTTTGCAGACGTCGTTAAGTCAGTGAATTCA
>JBCCZS010000106.1:0-10389 GCA_039187035.1 Pseudomonadota bacterium
CTGGACGATCTCGTCTTCGGGATCGAAGTCGAGGGTCACTTTCTCTTTGTCGAAGAACGCCGCGACGAAGTTAAAGAGGTTTTTCGCGTAGAGCGCCGACGCGTCGGCCGCGAGCCGGCCGGGCACGTTGGTGAAGCCGACGATTTTTACGCCGTCGACGTCGACGATCTCGCCTGGTTTGGAACCGGCGACATTGCCGCCCTGCTCGACCGCGAGGTCGACGACGACCGATCCCGGCTTCATGCCCGCGACCATGTCTTCCGTGACGAGGCGCGGCGCCGGGCGTCCCGGGATAAGCGCCGTGGTCACGACGATGTCTTGCTTGGCGATGTGGGCGGCGACGAATTCGGCCTGCCGTCGCTTAAAGTCGTCAGACATTTCCTTCGCGTAACCGCCTGACGTTTCAGCGCTTTTCATTTCCTCTTCATCGACGACGACAAACGTCGCCCCGAGGCTTTCGACCTGCTCTTTCGCCGCGTACCGGACGTCGGTCGCCGACACGACGGCCCCGAGCCGACGCGCCGTCGCGATCGCCTGCAGACCGGCGACGCCCGCGCCCATGATGAAGGTTTTCGCCGGCGCGACGGTGCCCGCTGCGGTCATCATCATCGGCACGGCGCGCCCGTATTCGGCGGCGGCGTCGACGACGGCCTTGTAGCCGGCGAGGTTCGATTGCGAGGAGAGAACGTCCATCGACTGCGCGCGCGTGATGCGGGGCATGAAGTCCATCGCGTACGCGTCGACGCCGGCGTCGGCGTAGGCCTTCAGGCTCGCCTCGTCCGCATACGGCGCGAGGACGCCGGCAAGTTTCGCGCCGCGCGCGAATTTGCCGAGTTCGGCGGCGTCCGGCCGTTGGACCTTCAGGACGAGATCGGCGTCCTTGGCCGCGGCGGCGACGCTTGTCGCGATCGTCGCGCCGGCCTCTTTAAAGGCGTCGTCGGTGAAGTTGGCGCCGGCGCCGGCGCCTTTCTGCACAGCGACGTCGAACCCCAGGCCGACGAATTTCTTCACCGTCTCCGGCGACGCTGCGACGCGCGTTTCTCCGTCGCGCGTTTCCTTTAAGACGGCGATTTTCATAGCCGGTTCCCTTTTGCGGCCGATCTCGGCGCGGGCGCGGCCCGCAACTCAAGCGCTCCCTCAACGACCGCGCACGCGGCCGCGCTCGGCTAGTGAGAGAAGAATGTTTTGACGATGAAGAACGTCGCGACATAGGTCAGCGCCGCCATGATGAGCGCGACGCCGAAGCCGTTCGCAAGCACAAGGTTCGTAAAGAACATCGTCAGCGCCAACGCGAACGGCACGCCGATTTCCCCGCTTACGCGCATCACGCCTTGGTAGGTCCGACGTTGATCCGACGGGTCGAGTTGATCGCTGTTGAGCCGATCAGTTTCGAGCATGTTACGGGCGGCGTCGTCAGCCATGGGGCCGTCCTGTTCTTATCGACGTTCTCGACGGTTGTTTGACCGAATTCAGATCGAGGGGCAAGAAAAACGTGGCCGCACGGGGCCTGCCGCGTCGCCCTATCGGTCACCGTGACGGAGGAGCGTTAACAATGACTGACGCGCACCAAGCGCCCGCGGGGTCCGCCCGGCGCCGACGCGTCGCGGTGGTCGGGGCCGGCCCGGCCGGGCTTGAAGCGGCCCGCCGCTGCGCCGATGCGGGCGACGCGGTCGATGTTTTCGAAAAATCCCGCGGGATTGGCGGACGGGTCGCGACGCGGCGCGCGCGCGCTGAAGACGGATCGGGCGCCGACCTCGCCTTTGACCACGGGGCCCCGGCCTTCCGCCCCCGCTCGCCGTTTCTGCGGGCGCATTTCGACACGCTCGCAGCGGCCGGCGCGGCCGTTCGCGCAACGCCGCCCTTCGAGGGCTATATCGGCGTTCCGTCGATGACGGCGCTGTTCCGTGCGCTCGCCGACGGGCTCGACATCGCGTTCGAGACCCGCGTGGAACGCCTAGAGCGCTTGGACGACGGGCGTTGGCGGCTGTCGACGGCCGCGACTGCGCGCGGGGCCCCGCCCGTCGACGAGGCGGCGTGGACGGCCCGCGGCCCCTACGACGCGGTCGTTATCGCCGTACCCGGCCCCCAAGCGCGCGCGCTCGCCGGCGCGCATGCGGCGCCCGAGATCGCCGCCGCCATGGACGCCGCGACGTACGCGCCGCAATTGACGCTGATGCTCGCCGTCCCGGCCGGCGCGCGGGGTTGGGGCGACGGGCCCGCGGCGCGCGTCTGGGAAGACGGCCCCCTCGCCCTCGCATTCCGCAACGATTTGAGACCCGGCCGGCCGGGCGAACACGTGCAATGGGTCGCCCAGGCAAGCGCGGCCTTCACCGGGGCGCACTTGGAAGACCCGGCGGACGCCGTCGCCGACCGCATGCACGCCGTTCTCGCAGATGCACTAGGCGCCGACGCGTCGGCGCGCCCCGCCTACCGGCGCGCCCATCGGTGGCGCTATAGCCGCACGACGCATCCTGTTCCTTATCCGGACGAACGGTCGGCGCCGCGCTCCTTGTCTTTTGCCGGCGATTGGCTCGGCGCGCCCGGCGCCCGGCGGGATTGAGCGCGATCCGCGCGTCGGTTCACACGGTCGGCGATCCCGCGCCCGATTCCGACGTCCGGCCCCGACGTTCCCGGCCGAATTTTGACGTTTATTGTCCTTGGCGTGCTTCGTCAGACTAAAGAGCATACGTTTGCGCGAGACGGCCTGCGCCCGATGGCGGCATCGAGCGCAGCTGACGGAGCGCGCGCCGGCGAGAAAAGCCGGCTATGGGAGGGGCGAGAAAGATGGCGGCGAAGACACGCGGGATCTTGGCGCTGGTCGCGGCCTTCGCCTTCCTTTGGACGCCGCTCGGCCAGCAGGGCTTCCTCGTCGACCATTGGATGAAACTCGGCACGTTCATGACGCCGTTCATGGCGCTCGCCGCGCTCTCGTTTCGGCGCGGAGGCCAGCCGCTCGCCTCGGACGCTCAAGTCATCGCGCTGGCGCTTTTCGCTGCTTATGTCGCCCATCAGTTTGAAGAACATTGGATTGATCTTTACGGCAATCAGTACGCGTTTCAGGAGAGCGTCAACGCGTTGGCGCGCCGTGCGCTCGGCGCGCCGGCCGACCGCCCCGGCCCGCTCTCGCAAACCGCAATCTTCGTGATCAACACGTCGCTCGTATGGCTCACGGGCGCCGTCGCCATACTTTTGTCGCCGCAAAATCGGTTTCCCGTGCTCGCCATGGCGGCGATCGTCTTGGTCAACGCGGTCGCGCATATCGGCGCCGGGCTCGCCTCGTTCAGCTACAATCCCGGCCTTGCTACGTCCGTTTTTGTGTTCATCCCCATAGCGCTCTTCGCCTATCGGCGCGTCGCCGCAGATCGGCTTTCTATCGCCTTAAGCGTTTTGTGGGCGGTTCTTGGGCACGTCATCATGATCGTCGGCATGTTCGCCGCCACCTGGTGGGGCCTCATCCCGCCGTCCGCGTACTATGTCGCGCTTGTGGCCTGGTCGGTGGTCCCGGCGTTCTTTAAAGCGCCGCCCCTCGGCGAGCGCACGCCACCGCCGGACAGTCGGCACACAGACTAAATAGGCGAACGCTCGTTTCGCAACTTCCCGGGAGATTGCCCCGTCCATCGCTTGAAGGCCCGTCGAAAGGACCGCTCGTCGGAATATCCGCAAATTTCAGCGATCTCTGTGAGCGAGATCGTCTGGTCGCCGGTCATCAATTCGAACGCGATGTTGAGGCGGGCGTGATCGATAAGTTCGTAAAGACCGGCCCCGTTGGCTTTCGCAAGGCGTTGCGCGGTCCGAACGCTGAGGCCGCTTTCCTGTGCGATTGATCGGACGTCGAACCGTCCGCGGCGACAGCACGCCTCTACCGCGCTCAAAAGGCTCGCCATCCGGGCGTCGGGCGCGGCGTCGTCGGCGACGTTGTCCATCGCGTCCAGGAAAGAAAGACCCGCGCGATACGCCGCGCCGTCGGCGCCGACGAGCGGCGTATCCAACATGGCGCGATCAAAGTAAAAAGATGTGGACGGTTCGTCATCGGACCATTGCACGTCGCCGCCGAAATAGTCCTGGTGGTCGCCGGCGCTTCCCGTTCGCTCGCCCATGAGCGTCACGCGCCTGACCGCCATCGTCGCGCCGGTGAACTCGCGCAAGAGCTTGAGGAACACGGCGCTCATCATATTCGACGTACAGCCCCCGTCGTCCTGGCCGTTCGGATGTCGGCGCGTAAAGCATGCGTGGTTTGCCGTCTCGTCGAGATGCATCTCCAAGCCGGACGCGATTTCGCGGCTATGCGCGACGAACGCGCGAAGCGCCGAGCGCACGTCCGGCGCGAACGACGCGGCGAACGCCAACGGCCCGAGTATCGACATCGGCGTCGCGGCGCCCATTGAAAGCGATATCGCCTCGTCCTTTGAGCCCGCCGCCAATTCCTTCCAAAGCCGGCGGAGCGCGGCGTCCGGAAACGTCGCCCACCCCAGGCTCAAGCGCCCGGCGTCGACGCCCGTCACGTCGGCGATACGGTCCAAGGACAGCCCGCGGCCGGCGGCGAATTGAACGGTCGATGTGAACAGACTGCCGGAAACGGTGGCCCCCGGCGCGTCGGCGAACAAGCCGTTGCGGAACTCTTTTCGCATTGACGACCCTTGTCGATTGACGATCAGTGTCGGTTGACGATTGTGCGAACGGTACACGAACGGGCCCCGTCTGACGACGTCTGACGACGTCTGACGACACCTCGCGTCGCCGCGGGCATCAACCCCTTAAGCCGCTATTCCTCCTGAACCGTCGACCTTGCGACTACGCGGGCCGGCGCGCAGCACACGCACGAACCGCACACGGATGAGGTGTACGCATACGATTTGCAGGCGGTATTCGGCGGCTGCGGCGCGCCCGTCACGCACCCGTCCGGACGGGCCAACAGGAGAAGAGCATTCTCAGCGCCGAGACGAAGGCGATCGGCTGGTCCATCATCAAATGATGGTGCGCGGCGGGCATCGTCAGGACGGGCGAGCGCGAACGGGCCTGGTCGCGCAAATGATCGAACCCGTCGCGGTGCGCGCCTTTCACAAATTCGCTTTCCTCGCCGTAGATGAACCCCAACGGACAACGCGCGGCCAGAAATAAATCCCGGTCGAAGTGAATGTCGAAATTCGTCCCTTGATAGGGGTCGAACTTCCACGTCCATCCCTCGCCTTCCCCGTGCGTCGAGCGGGCCAGGCCCTCGCGCGCGATGTAATCGACAAGATAGTGTTCCGTACAGGGCTGGTTCGGCAGGAACCGAAACCGCGCGATCGGCTCTTCGATCGTCTCGTAAAGCCGTTTGGCGTGCTTCTTTTGCTTTTCTTCAGGACCGGCCTTCCACACCGTATAGCCTTCGTCCGGGTCGGGAACGCCGACCGGGCTGTCGACGACGACGGCGCCGGCGAGGCGCTCGCCCTCGCGCTCGACGGTCGCGAGCGTCACCCAGCCGCCGAAAGAATGACCGACAAGAAAAGGGCGCCCGTGGCTGCAAAGCTCGGCCGCCTCCATCACCGCGCACACCTCGTCGACAAGACAATCCATGGAGTAGCGCTCGCGCCAATCGCTGTCGCCCATGCCCGACAGATCGAGCGCCGCGACGCGAAAGTGGTCGGTAAAGAACGGGGCGAACGGCCGCCACCAATTGCGGTGCGCCCGCCCGCCATGGACGAACATCAGCCCGCGCTTGCCGCGCTCACCCCAGACCGAGTAGCGGATCGACGCGCCGGCGACCGTCACGGCGTCTTCTTGGCTGGGCGCCTGAAGCGCGCGCTCAAACCAGGCCGGCGCCGGCGGCCGAGCGCCCTTGTAAGTTTCAAGCGGGCGAATGTGCTGCGGGTCGGTCGACATACTATTCGGCCTTTTCTTCATCGTCGCGGCGGACGGCGCGTTCACGACGTCTTTACCGCGTCGGACGCTGCAGTGCAAAATAATCGGCGCGCGCATTAGACCGCGCGCGGACGCTCGGTAAACAGAGGATTAACATCGGGGCCCGGCATGGCCCGGAATGAAACGCTTTAAAGCGAGTTTTAACCTCGTCCGCGTAACCCTGCCGCCGGTCGGCCAAGCAAGCCGGCCGGAATGTACGGAAGGTTTCGCCCCATGGGGAAAACGGTTCTCATCGTCGACGACGATCCGACCCAGCGCCGCTTGATGCGCGCGGTTTGCGAGCGCGGCGGCTATGCGGTCATGCAAGCCGAAACCGGCGAGGACGCGCTGAAAATCCTGCAAAGCCCGCAAGGCGACGACGTCTCGCTCGTGATGTTGGACCTGCGCATGCCGGGCCTCGGCGGCATGGAAACCCTCAAGCGGGCCAAAACGTTCCGCGAGGAGCTGCCGGTGATCGTCCTCACCGCGCAAGGCGGCGTCGACACCGTCGTCGAGGCGATGCAGAGCGGCGCGACGGACTTCTTCGTCAAGCCGGCCTCGCCGGAGCGCGTGATCGTCTCGATCCACAACGCGCTCAACATGAAAACGCTGAAAGGCGAGGTCTCACGCCTGAAACGCCAACGCGACGGCGCAATGGGCTTTAAAGACCTTATCGGCTCGTCCGCGGCGATGGCGCATGTCGCCCGCCTCGGCGAACGCGCCGCCGCGTCGAACATCCCGATCCTCATCACCGGCGAGAGCGGCGTCGGCAAAGAGATGATCGCGCGCGCCATCCAAGGCACGTCCGAACGCGCCGGCCGGCCGTTCGTCATCGTCAATTGCGGCGCGGTGCCGGAAAACCTCGTCGAGAGCATTCTCTTCGGCCACGAAAAAGGCTCGTTCACGGGCGCGACCGCCAAGCATATCGGCAAATTCCAGGAAGCCGACGGCGGCACGATTTTCCTCGACGAAGTCGGCGAATTGCCGCTCGACATGCAGGTCAAACTGCTGCGCGTCCTGCAGGAAGGCGAGGTCGACCCGATCGGCGCCAAGCGTCCGGCGAAAGTTGACGTGCGGATCATTTCCGCGACGAACCGCGACTTGGTGGAAGAAGTCAAAGCCGGCCGCTTCCGCGAAGACCTGTTCTATCGGTTGAACGTCTTCCCGATTTTGGCCCCGCCCCTGCGCGAGCGCCCGGACGACGTGCCCGCCCTCATCGAACACTTCATCGCGCGCTACAACGCCGAAGAAGGCCGCGACGTGCGCGGCGTGCAGCACGAGGTGCTCGACGTCCTCAAAGCCTTCGCCTGGCCCGGCAATGTGCGCCAGCTTGAAAACACGATTTTCCGCGCCGTCGTCCTCGCCGAAAGCGCGTATCTCTCCGCGTCGGACTTCCCGCTCCTCGCCGCGGAATTCGACAAAGCCGGCGTTGAAGCCGGGCCGCCCTTGGCGTTTGACGGCGAAGAACAAGACGAATGCGCCGATCCGTCGGTCGGCGGCGTCGTCGCCGGCGCGGCTTACGATCCGCGCACGGCGCAAAACGCCGCCGTCGCCCTCTTCGACCGCGAGGGCCATCTGCGCTCGCTCGAAGACATCGAACGCGACCTCATCGAGCTCGCCATCGAGACCTATGAGGGCCGCATGTCCGAAGTCGCCCGCCGCCTCGGCATGGGCCGCTCAACCCTCTACCGCAAAATCCGCGACCACGGGTTGGAGATAAAGCGGGCGAGTTAGGACGCGCCCTACAAATGACCGTTGGCCGGCGTCTCGACACTTGCGCGCCTTTTCATATCGATACTTCAAGAAAATTTCTGCGACACCCTCTTCTCCGGCAACTGCCGATTGGTTAACGTCCCTCTGAAAATTCAGCGGGGATGTGCAATGACCAGGGGGCTGGCGCGCGCGGTCGAGACAAATACTGTAGCGGCGACGCGAAAGCTCTTGGCCGCCGCGGCCTTTGGAGCGTTTTGCGGGTGCGCCACTGTCGTCAGCGAGCGACCGAATTGCAAAACGGACGGATGCGTTGAGCGCGCGGGAGACGGGCAGACCGGCGTCGTTTACTTCTTGCCGAAAAAGCACCTGCGCGTCACCGCGCTGTTGTGCGATCGAGAGGCTGGTCCGCAGGCGTGCCTCTTTGACGAGGAACGCGAAAGCGACGTCGCGAAAGCTGCCAAGGACTTTGCGGCGCTTGGCGGTGCGACCCTTAACGAAACGGCCACTCAGTTCGTTCGGATGCGCGTTACGGCTTCCACGCCGGAACCCGACCCGTCCGCCATGTTTTACGCAAAACCCAAACACAACTGGTTCCGCGACGACGGCATCTTTGTTTCGGTCGGCGCTAACGGACTCCTGCAGTCGAGCCGCGTCGTGGCGAGAAGCCAGGAAACGGCCGTGATCTCGACGCTCGGCGCGACCATCCTGACCGGTATCGCCGGCGAGGGAAACGAGGACAGAGATAAAGACGGGACGGCAACAGCGGAACCGGCGCCGATCTGCAACTTTAAAGAGGGCGACGTAGCGACCGCCTTATCTTTGCCGCTTCGGCTCGACATGCGGATCGACCCGATCGAATGGATGTCGCATTCCGTTACCGCGACGGATAACGAAACAGAACAAGCGAAAGCGGCGCGCGAACGGATTACAGCCCAGAAAAACGCCTTGGACAGCTGCTTCAGCCGTGAACTGAGCGTTGAACGCCTCTTTAAGCCCGACGACGGCGAAAAGCCTGACACCCTTATCGACAACGATTACGGCGGCTACGCCTATCGTCCAGAACTCCCCTATCGCATCGTCGTCTCGCGGACGCTTCCGTACGACCCCGATCGTAGCGAAGCGCTCGCCGGGCTTGCCGAGAACAGCGCGATCGTCATGCTGCCGAATGAAGCGCCCGTCGTGCATGTGCCCATGCGCAGCGCAGCCTTCACGCAAACGGAGACCAACGTCACGTTCAACGACGGGATCGTCACGTGCCTCGACATGACGCGTCCGAGCGAAGGACTTGAAGTCGTGCGGTTGCCGCTGCGCGTCGCCGGTTCCGCCTTCGCCGCCGTGGGTCAAGTCCTTCAGTTCGACGCCAAGCAAGCGACGACGCCGATCGTCACCTTGCCCGAGGGCGACAACGCGGCGGTACCAAGCGCAAGCGACATCCGAGACCGCGTCGCGTTATGCGCGCCTCAGCTTTAACGGCCGCGATGTTCAAGCAGCTCGCCGCCGCCGCACAAGTTTTTTGGCCGCGTAGACCGGCGCTCGCGACGGCGTTGCTGGCGATGAGCGGATGCGTATCGATCGAAGACGGGGGCGTCGTTGACAAGGTTGTGATCACGCCTTCGGAAGAAGTCTACGTCATCGTCAGCGACGATTATGAAGCGGACTTGGTCGTCGACGGCCGCACCGAACGGCTGCGCGGCGCGGTGAACCTCGAGATCTCCGCACAAGTCGGCGACGGATCGATCCAAGAAATCAGCGTGCGACGCGCTTCCGCGCATTTCCCGAACGCGCCGTTCGACGATATTTTAGGCCGCGTCACCGATCGCGGATTCTTAGCGTTTTCCGCCGATTTGCCGGAAGACGGCGTGCGGGCAAAGGTTGAACGAACCGATCGCCGACCGATCTGCGAACGATACTATGAGAAGATCCCGATACCGTGCCCGGAAGACCCTGAAGGCCGGGACGCGTCGGCCTATCCGACGCCGGCCGACGTTGAGACTGCGCAATACGACGCGGAACAAATCTGTCGCGCACGCGAATATGAAGTAGCGGCGCGGCGACGCTCGGCACAGGCGGAATTGGAGCGCCTTTGTAACGATCCGCCGCCAGAGATGGGGCAGCGGTGCGCCGGCCTTGAACTGGGGGATTACCCGTTCATCACGTCTGACGCGGAGGTTGCGGCCGACTGCGTGAGGCGCGAGCGAACGCGCTTGCTCGAAGCGCGACGGCGTTCAACGGCGCCGTCCGTATTCGGATGTTCAGAGCCGCAACGCTATCAAACCGTGCCGCGCTGTCGATGGCGCCCGAATCCCGATGCGGATCGCTTCGAGGCGGATCGCATTCGCGTCGAGTTGCCGGCGGCGGTTTGGCTATCCGCCATCGGCGACGCCGACCCGGTTTTTGTCGAAGACGACGACGGGCCGGCGGGCGAGGCCGTCCGTCTCGCCGGACGCGTCGTTCTGGATTTCGGCGTGCGGCGAACGCTAGCCGCACTTCGCGACGCCGCCCGCGGACGGGTGCGGTCACGAGCGGAGCCGGCGCGACCCGTCGACGTAGACGCCCCTATTTCGCTCGGCGCGGACCCAAGGATTGAGCCGGCCGAAAGCGTTGTTAAGCTTGATCTATCGGTCGATGAGAGCGCGCGCGCGGTTTCTGGTAATACCAAAGTTCCGGACAATAAGGCTTTCGGCTTGCGCGGCGGCGAGCGGCGCTTGCCGGCGCAAGTCGCGCTTATAAACGGGTCGACCGGCGCCGATGTGGGGCGACGCCTTTGCGTTTCGCCGCTGTTCTTGCGCCAGAAAA
>JBCCZS010000107.1:0-10374 GCA_039187035.1 Pseudomonadota bacterium
GCGGCCGTCAATTGACTTTCCGATCGCCGGAAACTGTCGGCGTCGCTCACGCCGGACACTGAGAAATTCACGGTGACGCCGCCCGAGGCGGGCGACACGGTCCCTGAGCGCCCCGGCGTAAAGACTTCCGGTCCCCGCTCGCCGACGAGATACCGCGCGCCGGGCGCGACCGGGCCGCCGGCCGCGCGCGCGCCGCCGAACGGCGCGGTGAAAAGGTTCGTGAGCGCGCTTTCCAGCGGTCGGCGCACGAGACTGTCGACGAGGTCCCGGCGCAGCGCGCGGCCGAGCCCTTTCAGCGATAGCGTTCCGCGTTGCGCAGCGCGCGCCAGGCGCGTTTCGATCGTTGCGGCCGCGTCGGCGAACGCGTCTTCGATCAACGCCGCAGCGGGCGCGATTTCATTGCGGGCGATGCGGTCGATCTCAGCGCCCGCCGTCTCCAAGCCGCCCGACAGACCGGAGGCGTCGAGCTGTACACGGATATTATCGGTCATGTTGGTCGTCTTTCATTGCGGGGCGATCGGGAAAGCGCGCGGCGAGCGCGGCGAGATCGCGTCGGTTCAGCGCGGCGGGGCCGGCCTCACGCGCCAGCCAGCGCCATTCGCGCGGCGTCAGCGCCCAAAAGGCCGACGGCGACAGGCCGAGCCGCGTCACCGCGAACACGAACGGGTCGCGCCAACGCGCGTCGAACGATGCCGGGTCACGCGCCACCGGCGCCCCCGTCTTCGAGAGCGGCGAACGCCGCGCCGATCGCGCGGGCCGCGTCGGCGAGATCAAGATCGCTCGCCCGAAGGGTCTCAACCGCAACGCGCGCGCCCCCGCCGGCGATAAGCGTCTCAAGGACGATCAACAAATCCGCCGCACGCGGACGGGCGAGCCGCTCGGACAGCGTCGCGAGGTCGGCGTCGAAGGCCTCTTCCAACGCGGCGAGCGCGCCAAGCGTCACGCGCAAGCGATAGGGCGCGCCGTCGATCGTCACGACCGGGTCGAGGCCGCTCACGACGCGGCCGTAAAGGTCAACGCGCCCGCCGACTGCAGGGCGAGCGCCATCGTCGCCTCGCCGTCATGCTCGCCGGCGTAATCGAGATTGGCGATGGCGAAGGGGCCTTCAAGCGTGCCGAGACCGGGGACGACGAGCCGCCAATTGCGCGTCTCTTGCGCGAAAAACACCGCACGCACCGTTTCGCCTAGCACGCCGCTGAGGAACACGCCGGCGCCGGAAACGCTCGCCTGGCGCAGCCCCGCGCCGGCGAGTAACTCCCGCCAACCGCCGGTCGACTGCGCATGCGTGACGTCGACCGGTTCGGCGTTCAACGACAGGGACGTCGTGCGCATGCCGCCGACCGTCGTGAACGCCTCCGGCGCGCCGGCGTCGCCGATTTTCAAGAGAACGTCTTTACCCGGATGGGCGGCCATGGCGATCCTCCTAGCTGCCGGTCCCGGCCGGCGTTGTGACGGCGCGGTAGCGCGCGACGCCCTGGTAGACGCCGGTCTCGGCGCGCGGAAAAATGTCGGAAAAGACGAAGCGGCACGCGACGAGCGCCGCGCCGTCGAGGGTCAGCGCCGCGTCGTGCAACACGTCGTAGGCGGCGTTGAGAACGGCTTTGACTTCTCGCCGGCCTTCGTGGCGCGAATAGGTCTGCAGCCGCAATTCATGTTCAAGCCCCCCGTCGACGCCCGGCCAGTCTTTGACCCGCGCCTCCCCGAGGATGACGTAAGGATAAGCGACGTCGCGCGGCGGCGCGTCGTAGAGCCGCGGCGGATCGCCAATCAACGCCGCGAACGCTGCATCAGCGAGAAGCGCATCGTACACGGCCTTTTGCAGGGAGAACGCGACGTCGGCGCTCATGCGCCGGCTCCCGCGTCCGTCGCTTCTTCGGCGGTGACGAGCGCCGTGCGCCCGTCCTCACTCTCTATGGATACGACGTCATAGGTCTCCGCGCCGAAGCGCACGCGATCGCCGATCGACACCGCGGCGCGTTCGCGCAACGTGACGGCGACGCGTTTGAGGCGCCGACGCCGATCGCCGAGAAAGTCCGGCGTCGAGGCGAGGCGCTCGACCTGCGCCCATTCGCTCGCGACCGGCGTCCACACAAGGCTCGCGCCCCCGCCGGCTTCAGGCGTTCGCCCGGCCTGCAGGATCTCGACGCGCCAGCGCCGCGCCCCGATCACAGCCGCACCTGCCGGTAGGGCGCGAGGAGTGCGTCGACCGCCTGCGGCGTCACGGTGAGACGGTCCGTGTGCGCCGCCTCGCGGTGTTCGTAATAGTGCGCCGTCAGAAGGCGGATTGCTTGGAGAACGTCGTCAGGGACGGCCGCGGCGCTCGCCCAGCCGACGACAAAATCAATCTGCACCCCGCCGATAAGGATCGCCGGGGCGGGCCACACGCCGCGCGGCGCAAAGCGCGCAAAATGGCCGGTTTGCGTCTCATACGCCTCGGCGGCCAGCGTTTGCGCCCCGCCGACGGCCTCGACGCTCACCGCCAGAACGCTAGCGACCGGCGATAAAGGCAAACGGATCGGGCCGGCCGGCTGACCGTCGAGCGTCAGACGCCAGGTTTGCGTCATGACGCCGAGCCCGGCGCGCGCTTCGACGGTGCGGCGCGCGGCGGAGAGGTAACTCGTGATGAGCGTGTCTTCATCCGTATGCGTAACGCGAAGATGCGCCTTGACGGCGTCTAGCGTTAAAGGCTCGCCCGCGGGCGGGGCGATCAAAGTCAGCGACATGGCGTGCGCCTCGTCTTGGGGTTGCTTCTGCGAAGTCGGGGTCGCCCGCCGCGCCGGCGACGGGGGAGCGCGTGCGGCGGGGCGGGCGACGAGCGGACGGCGATTAAGTCTCTGAGAACTTCAGGAACTTGATCGCGTCCGCGTCCTGAACGCCGCCGCCGACGCGCTTGGTCGTGTAGAACAAGACGTAGGGTTTGGCCGAGTACGGATCACGCAAGACGCGCACGCCGACGCGGTCGACGATGAGGTAACCCCGCGCAAAGTCACCGAATGCGATGGAGAGCGAGTCGGCGGCGATCGCCGGCATGTCTTCCGCTTCGGTGATCGGGAAGCCGAGGAGGCTCGCCTCCGCGCCCGCTTCCGGCGCCGGCTGCCAGAGATACCGGTCGTCCTTGTCTTTAAACTTGCGCAGACGCGAGACCGTCGACCGGTTCATCACAAACCGTGCGTTCGCGCGGTAAGTCTGCTTCGGCGCGTAAATAAGGTCGAAGAGGACGTCGACCGGGTTCGTCGCCGCGAAGTCGCCGGCCGCGCCCGTAGCGATGTAGCCGATCTCTCCGAAACCTTGCGTGCCGTCGGCTTGCGACGTCGTGCGCAAAAAGCCTTTGGGCTTTGCCGTTCCGTCGCCGTCGACGAAGGCGGCGGTTTCCTGCGCGGCGAATTCGGCCTGCACTTCGTCCGCGAGCCATTGCTCGACGTCGACGATCGCGTCGTCCAAAAGCGCCTGGCTCGCCGCCGGCATCGCGTAGAGCTCCGCTGTCGGAATGTCGACGCCGGCGAGCGTCGAGACGTCCGTTTGCGGACGGGCGGCCGTCTCCGCCGCCCAGCCGGCGGCAAGCTCGCCTTTAGAGACGGGCTTGCGGAACGTCGTCGACCCGATTTCGCGAACCGTCGCGATTTGGCGGATCGGCGAGATTGATTTAACCGCGGCGGCGATCATGCGTTCGGTGTCGATGGGCGCGAGATAGCCGCCCTCCGGGCCCGTCGTCGTCGAGGCCGAGGCGACCGACTTTTCTTCCAACGCGTGGAGGGCGCCGGCGTCGCCGGCGCGCATATAGCGCGCGAAGGCGGCTTTGCGTTCGTCCGGAGCGCGGGTCGGCGCGCCGTCGAGACCCGGCCGGCGCGCGGCGAGCGCCATGCGGTCCATAGCCGATTTTTGTTCGGTCAACGCCGCATCGATCCGATCGACTTTCTCGGCGAGGAGGACGTCGCCGCGGCCGGTTTCCAGCGCCGCGATACGGGCGTCGTTCGCCTCTTTGAATTGCTCGAACGCGCCGAGGAAATCGCGCATGGCGCTGCGGATTTCCGACGGGGCGGCGCCGGCGGATTTGGTTTCAGGGGTGCGCGTCATGGGGCGGGATCTCCTTTGCGTTTGACGGGCGGGTCGGTCTTTAGGCGGATAAAACGGATGCGGCGGCGCGAACGGCGGCGCTGAAAGCCGCTTCGTCGGGCGCGTTAGGCGCGAGGGGGGACATGTCGGGCGGCGCGGCGAACGGGCGGCGCGGCTTGGGCGGGCCGAGGCGCGTGATCCGCGCGCCGGGCGCCATTGGGAACGTAACGACGGAGATCTCCCATAGGTCGGCCGCCAAGATGCGCCGGCCGCCGGGCCGGGGCGTCGACTTCACCGTCTGGAACCCGATCGACAGACCGTCGATGGCGCCGCCGTCGATCAGCGCGTACACCTCGCGCGCCCGATCCGACGACAGAATGATCTCGCCGCTGACGAACAGGCCGCGGGCGTCCTCAATAAGAGAGATCCATCGGCCGATCGGCGTCTTCGCGTCGTGCTGATAGAGCATCTTCACCGATCGTCCGGCCCGCGCGGCGCGCAACCCCGCCGCGAAGGCGCCGCGCGCGACGACGTCGCCGTTCTCGTCGGGCGCCTCGAAGATCGAGGCGTAGCCCTCAAGCCGCGCGACAAAGGCGGGGGCGTCTTGATTGTCGATGATCATTGGTCGGTCTCCCGTTCGGGGCGGTCTTTGCTTAATTTGCGATCGATACGGACGAGATCGGCGCGCACGGCGTCCAGCGTCGCTTCGAGCCTGGCTGTGCGCTCCAGAAGCGCCTCACTCGCTTGCGCCTGGCGTTCCAGTTGCGTGAGGCGTTCGGCGGCGGCGCCCGTCCACACGAGCGCGAGCGCGGTCTGCGCCAGGAACGCCGCGCCGACGACGACGGAAATACGAAGCTCGCCGACGCCGGCGCCCCGCGGGTCGGGATGGTGGTCGACGGCGGTCACGAGGCGGCCTCACCCTCGCCTGCCGGCGCGAAACCGAGGGCCTCGCGCTTTTCGTCCGTTGTCAGAAAGTCGGCGGCTGCGATCCGCACCCACCGCGCGTCGCGCTCCCCGGCGAGCGCGTCAAGATCGCCCGCCTCACAGACGATCCGGACGCCGTCGAATTGCGGCGACAGCCAGGCGGAAAGCGCAGCGGCCGTTTTTTTGACGAGCGGCAAAACGGTCTGGCGCCAAAATGCGAGGTTCGCCTCACGATAATTGGCGTAGGTATTGTCGCCGGGGATGCCCAACAGCATCGGCGGCACGCCGAACGCGAGCGCGATTTCCCGCGCCGCGGCGTTCTTGGCCCCGACGAAGTCCATTTCCGCCGGCGTCATCGACATCGACTTCCAGTCAAGACCGCCGTCGAGCAGAAGCGGCCGGCCGGCGTTTTCGGTTCCGGCGTAGGCGGTCTCCAACTCCGTCTTGAGGCGGGAGAACTGATCGGCGGAGAGATTTTCCGCGCCGTCCGGACCTTTGTAGACAAGCGCGCCCGAGGGCCTTGCGGCGTTGTCCAGAAGCGCTTTGTTCCACGCCGTCGAGGCGTTGTGGACGTCGACGGCGGTCGCCGCCGCCTCAAGCGGGGCGTGGCCGTAATGATCGTTCGTCGGATGAAAAAGCTTGAGATGAAGGATCGGCGAGAACCCGTCGGACATTGGGAAGACGACCGATCGCCCGTTGACGGCGTATTCGTACGCGTCGGGCCGCCCGTGCGCGCCGAGCCGGATTTTCATCCGATCCGGCCGCAAGATATGAAGCTCGCGCACCGCGCCGTCGAGCGCGACCGCTTCGACATACGCGTTCCCGGCGGTTTGAAGGAAGCCGTAGAACCGTTCGAGCAACGCCGCGCCGGGCTCGTCCGGATTGGGCTGCGCGAGGAGCGCGACGAGCGGATGGTCCGACAAGGCGACGCCGTTTTCAACGACCCGCAACGGCGCCGACGCGGCCGCTTCCGCGATCATCCGGATACAGCGGTTGACGACCACGTTGCGTTCAAAGCCGGCGGCCGCCAGAGACGCGTAGTTGCGCGGCGTCCAAACGGCGCGGCCGGGATGCGCTAGGGCGATCAATTGGTGCGTCGCGCTGCGTTTGACTTCCGGCGCCGTGAAACGGGCGCGCAAGCGATCGAAAAAATCGGCCATCGGTCGGGTCACCTCGTTAAAGACGCGTCATGACAGTCGGCGCAGGCGCGGCGCGCCGTTCGGCCGGACAAGGAGCAAATCGGTCAACGCCCAGACGAGCGCGTCGAGACGATCCGGACTTGGATCGGCAGCGCCCGTGAACGACGTCATCTGGCTTTCAAGCTCGGGAAAAGCGCCGACATGGCGCACGCGCCCGCGTTCATACAGCGCGGCGACGGGCTCGGCGCGCAGCCGCTTGCCGCGCGTCGCCCGCACCGTGCGGACGGGCGCGTTCGGGTCCGCCTGGGCGATCACCGCGCGCGCCATCTCGCCGCCCTGATTGACCTCGACGACGATGCGATCCGCGGCGTAGTCGTGAAACGCCGCAATGACACGGTCGGCCCAGCCGCGAGGCGACAGCCCCTGTACGGAGTAATCTGCGAGCACGAACGCCGTCGGTTCGGCGGCGTCGATGTCGACGACGCCGGCGACGACGACGCCGCATTCGTCCGCGTCCGGGCCGAGGCTCGCGGGCGGGTCGACGGCGACGACGACACGCGCAAGCGGCGGCGCGGCGGCGACGCGAGCGGCCTCGACCGCGTTCCACGTCCACAACGCGCCCGGCACGTCGTCGACGATTTCGCCGAGGAGTTCTTGGCGGCCGAGCGCGGTCCCGGCGTAACTCGCGACAATCTCAGAAAAGAAGGCCGCCGATAGGTTCGCACGATTGTCGTAAGAGGTCGCGCGGGTGACGGCCGACGCGCCCGCGCCGACAAGGCGCTTGACGAGTTTCGTCGGCCGCGGCGTCGTCGTCATCACCTGGCGCGGGCGCTCCCCGAGGCGCAGCGCGAGCTGCAGGTTCGACCAGGTTTCCTCCGGATAGCGCCACTTGCATAGCTCGTCGCCCCAGGCGGCGCTGAACTGATAGCCGCGCAACCCGTCCGGATCCTCCGCAGAGAAACAATAGGCGACGACGCCGTTCGGCCAAACGAGGCGGCGGCGGGCCGCTTCATATTTCGGCCGCGTGGCGCGCGGCTCGACGGCGCGCAGGCCCGAGGGTCCCTCGATCATGACTTCCCTCGCATCGGCGTAGGTTTCGGCGACGAGGGCGATGCAGGGCGGGGCGTCGGACCGGACGGCGGCGGCGGGGTCGAAGCCCGCCGCGCGCGCGCGGATCCACTCCGCGCCGGCGCGGGTTTTGCCGGCGCCGCGGCCGCCCAGGAAAAGCCATGTGGTCCAATCGCCGGGCGGGGCCTGCTGCTCGGGTCGGCCTGCGCTCGCCCAGTCATAGCGGCCTGCGCCGGGAAATATGGCGTCAAGCGCGGCATTAATCGTCAGCCTTCGGACTGCGTGCGCCCGCTTCGTCGCGTCCGCTCCCGTCGAGACCGTCGAGCTTGCGCTCGACGTCCGCTTTGAGCGCGGCGACGGCGGCGGCGGACAAGGGTTCCGGTTCGACGGGTCGGGCATGCGCCGCGGCGTCCTCCTGACTTTTCGCTCTGAGCGCGGCGACTTGGACGGCGGCGCGCACAAGCGCCCCGACGCTGCGCGCCCCGCGGTCGAAGGCGTCGGTTTCGCTTTCGCCCGCCATCGTCGCGAGCCGTTCGCTCGCGAGCGTCACCGTCCGGCGGTAGAGCGCGGCGAGTGCGGCGGCTTCGGCGTTTGTCGCGATCTCGGCCATGGCGGGCGTCTCGTCTCCGGGGCGATCCGTTTGCTGACGGTGCGCACCCTAGGGGCGGGCGGAGGGGGTGAGGACGGACGTCCCCGCATCTGTCGGAACGAGCGCGATCGCCCGCGTGATTCGGACGACGCGACGGGCGCGACCGGGCGCGGGATTAACTGCAGGTAAGCCGGCGCAAATCGTGGCCGATTATGCCAACACCAGCGGCGGGACGACGCAGATGCGCGTCGCGCGATGGTGCGGCGCAACATAAAAATCCTTGCCAAAACGTCGCATTGTCGTCACGCAGGCCGCTTCCCTAGTGCACCGCAACATGCCGGCGCGTCGTCGCCTCGGCCGCTTGTTGGAGAGTTCTTATGACCGCCGCCACCGCGCTCGTTCCGGCCGAGCCCAGAGCGCTCGCGCCGGCGTCGCCTGCCCACGGGCGCCGAAGCGTCGCGATTTTCGAAGGTCCGCAGGCCGACTATCAGCCGCTCGAACTTGACGATCTCAAGCACGGGCGACGACCGCTCGACGAAAACGTCATCCGGATCAACCGGTTTACGGCGTGGCCGGCGCGCCTGCGCACGAGTCTTTACTTCACGATCTGGCGGCGTCGCGAGCTTTGGAATTACTCGTTCAACTTCGGCGAAACGGGCGCGAAGTATTTGCGCGGGATGATGACGAAACGGAACCGACGCAAACTCGAAGCGCTCGGCGGACCCGACACGTCGTTCATCGTCGTGCGCGGCCTGCCGACGGCGAGCTTTCTGTTTCCGTATCCAGGAACGCAACGCGGGCTCCAAGAAGGATTGTCCGAGCGCTCGTTCCGGCATTTCGACATGATGGTCGCGGGACTTTTGTTCATGGCCGGCGCGGAGGTGCGCCGGCGTTATCAGAACGCGGCGGCCTCAGCCGTGCGCACGCTCGTCTCCGCGCCGACCGAGCCGCAGATCGGCGACCGCGACGGGTCCGACATGCATTTGCGTTTTCATCAGTCGACTGTCGAAAAAGGACTGCCGGACCCGACCAAGCCGGCCGCGGGCGAAGAAACCTGCATCGTCAAAGCGTACGCCTGCGTGCGCAATCGCCGGCGCATCCCGGTTTATGTGTTGCCGGTTCGTGAAATCGTTCAGTGTTTCGAACCGCACGAGCGCGACTGGCTCATCGCCCACCTCGCTCGCCCGGTCTACCAGAAGATCGGCCCGCACTTCGACAATAACGACGCGGCGGTCTTGACCGAAGGCCAACCGGTCTTGCGCGAAGGCGTGGAGCCGGGCGACTGGATCATGAGCTACGATCCCGACCGCGTCTGGACCGAAGACGAAAACGCCAAGCGCGCTTTGCGGCGTTTGCGGGCGGCGATCGTGAAGGCGCGCCGCAACGCGATTGAAGTCGACGTCGATCGACGCGACGTCCTGATCGTGGACAATCTGCGCGCCATGGTCTCGCGGCGGGAATTTTATCCGTTCACGTTCGGCCAGGCTTTGCGGTCGTGGCTGTTCCGCAAGCCGCGCTGGCTGCGCATGTATTACGGCTTCCCGCTTCCGCGCCGATAGCGGAGCGCTACCGCGCGCCGCGAGCGCCGGTTTTCCGTATTGCGCTGATTGTTTTGTCTCTTTTTCAAGGCTGACGCGCCGCCCGCGGGCTGCGCGCGATGGCGGCCGGGGAGCGCGGCCCGTAAACCAAAGCGCGGCGGTCTTCTGGGCCGGCAAGGGCGGGCTCAAGCCGCATCGCGCTCCGTCTTGGCGTTGCAATAGTTTTCGTTCGTATCAGTCCTAACAGTCCCGCGGTATTTTTCGTCGAATACCGCCCGATCCTCTCTCTTTGCGGGGAAAATTATACTCCCCGCCTTAGGGCGCTTTATACTCCGTTTCATGATCATAAGTTTTGGGAGAAAGCGTCGCGAACGACATGGGAAAAACGAGAAAACCGCACGGCCTGGAAAAGCTATATTGCGCGCGGATCGCGCGTGAAGCGGCGGAAGTCGTCGCGCGGGCGCATTCGATCTCCGTCGCTGAAATTTTATCGAAAGATCGCGCCCGTGCGCGTGTCGTCTACGCCCGCCAAATGGCGATGTATCTTTCGCACGTGGTCGGACAATTATCCCTCGGCCAAGTCTCGCACGAGTTTGGGCGCGACCGGACGACCGTCGGCTATTCGTGCAACGCGATCGAGGACCGGCGCGACGGCCCGTTCTTCGACAAGGAAATCGCCGGGCTTGAGTGCGAGTTACGCGGCCGGCTGACGTCGCTTCTGACGTGCGACGTCGGCGCCCCGGCGCCGTTGCGCGCGGCCGGCGACTGACCGAGCTAGACCCTTACGGACGATTTCGTCAGCGCACCGCCTCTGCGTGATCTTTCAAACGCGCCGTCATCGAGGCGAGCCCGTTGGAGCGCTGCGGCGTCAAATGGTCCGCCAAATCGAGCGGCGCAAGCGCGGCGGCCGCGTCCACCGTCGTCACTTCCTGGGGCGTTTTCCCTCGGTAGAGCGCAATTAAGAGCGCGACCAATCCTTTGACGATATGCGCGTCGCTGTCGCCTTGCAGGGCCGCGCGCCCGTCGGGCCAGGAGACGTCGATCCAGACCTGGCTTGCGCACC
>JBCCZS010000108.1:0-10351 GCA_039187035.1 Pseudomonadota bacterium
CGACGGCATACACGCGCGCGGCATCGACGTTCTCGAAGAGATCGCGCGTGCTTTGTCCGACGACGTATGGGTCGTCGCGCCGCAGGAAGAGCAATCGGGCGCGGCGCGCGCCTTAACGCTGCACAGCCCGATCCGCGTGCGCAAATACGCCGACCGCCGGTTCGCCGTTTCCGGCACGCCGAGCGACGCGGTGACGATGGGGATCACCCGCATCATGGGCGATCTGCGCCCGGATCTTATTTTATCCGGCGTCAACAACGGCCAGAACCTCGCCGAGGACGTCACGCTCTCCGGCACCATCGCGGCCGCGTTCCAGGGCATGACGCTCGGCGTCCCGTCGATCGCCCTGTCGCTTTCGCGCATCTCCCGGGAGGACGCCAAGTGGGAGACGGCGCGCGCCCACGGCCCCAAAATCGTCAAGGACCTTCTCGCCGCGGGTTGGCCCAAGGACGTGATCGTCAACGTGAATTTCCCCGACCGGGCGCCCGACGCCGTCGAGGGGGTCGACGTGACGCGCCTCGGCCGCCGCGACACGCTGCAGCTGTTCAGCGAGGAACGCCGGGATTTGCGTGGCGGGCGCTACTATTGGTTCGGCTTTCACGGCCGCTTGTCGGACCCGCCGGCCGGCACCGATTTGCGTGCGGTCTATGACGGCCGGATCTCCGTGACGCCGTTGCATTTGGAATTGACGCACGAGGACGCCGCGGCGCGTCTGCGGGCCGCGCTACGCTAAAACTGCGGCGTCGATTTCGCGGCCGATTCCGCCTCCGCTTAACGTCTTGTTAAGGTCAATCACGAGACGTTTAACGAAGGTTAAAACGCCTGGAGACGTTCATGGGCCCGATCCGCGCATCGCTTTTTCTCGCCGCCGCCGCCGCGCTCGCCGCTTGCGGGGCCAGCAGCAATTCCGCGCCGATCGTCTACGGCACCTCGCCGTCGTCCTCGCCGCGCGTCTACAACACGCCGGCCGACGTTTATTTGAGCCGCGCGGAAACGGAGAGCGCGCGGCCGGCCGAGCCCGTTTATGATTCGTACGCGCAGCCGGCGGTCGACCCGGGACCGATCGCGCCCCTCGTATCGACGCCGTTGCCGCCGGCGCAAGGCGCGAGCAGCGTCGCGTACGGCGCGCCGCAGGATTTGACGCCGCAACGCGTTCTCGTCTCGGCCAACGACCCCGTCGCCGCGCCGCCCGCGCCGGGCACGACCTCCGCGTGGGCCGACGGCGCGCGCATCGTCGTCCAGCCCGGCGACACGGTCTACGCGATCTCACGGCGCACCGGGGCGGGCCCGCAGGCGATCATCGGCGCCAACGGCCTGCGCGCGCCCTATATGTTGAATGTCGGCCAGGTCCTGACCGTCCCGAGCGTCCGCGAGAAAGTCGTCAACACCGTCGCGGCGCCGCGGGCCGAAACGCGCCCGGCGGCGGCGCGTTACACGCAGCCGGCTTACGTCCCGCCTGCGCCGCCCCCGTCGACCGCGGCCCCGACCGGCGTTTACGTCGTGCGCCCGGGCGACACGCTTTATTCGATCGCGCGGGCGACCGGCCTGCCGGTCTCCGGGGTCGCGCGCGCCAACGGTCTGGAGCCCCCGTTCACGCTCGCGGTCGGCCAACGCCTCGCGGTCCCGGCCGCCGGCCAAACCGTCGTCGCGGCTCCGGCGCCTCAGCCGACCGTGCGGACGCAAACGGTCTCCTACGCGAACCCGGCGCCGGCGATGCAATCGCGCGCGTCGCTGTTCGACTGGCCGGTCAAGGGCGCCGTCATCGGGCGCTACGGCATGGGCGGGCTCGGTCGGCGCAATGAAGGCGTCAACATCGCCGCGCCGGTCGGCACGCCGGTGCGTGCGGCCGCCGACGGGGAGGTCGTCTATCGCGGCAACGAAGTCGACGGTTACGGCAATCTCCTGCTGATCAAACATGCCGACGATTTCGTGACGGCCTATGCGCACAATGACGTTCTTTTGGTGCGCAAAGGGCAGCGCGTAACCAAGGGCCAGATCATCGCGAAAGTCGGCCAGACGGGCGACGCGGTGGAGCCGCAGCTCCACTTTGAGATCCGCCAAAACCTCAAATCGATCGACCCGCTCGCGATGCTTGACGCGCAATAGCGCCGCTTACGCGCCAGTGTCTCGTGACGCGCCGGTGCGTTTTCGAACGGCGCATTTCCCTAGAACGGCGCTCGTGATTCGGCCCTTCCGGATCGTGATGCAACGACGTGTCTCCGCAGGCTAATCGTCCCGCAGCCGCTCTTCCTGGTACTGAACGCCCCAACCGATGATCAGGCGCCATAAGCCTTCGGCGAGTTCCGGCGGCATGCCGGTCGCTTCGGCGCGGCCGCGCACCTTCTCGATGACGTCGCGATTGCGCCAAGGCACGGACGCGGCCGCGGCCTGTTGGCGTTTGAAGTGCCACATGCGGTCCACATAGCCCCACCGTTCGGCGAGGAGGTCGACGAGCGCGCGGTCGACGCGGTCGATCTCGGCGCGCACGTCGTCCATCGACGTGCAGTCGTGCGGCGGTTTGGGCGGCGTACCGGCCATGGCGCGCTCCTTATCGGCGCTCACGCGAGCGCGGCTTCATATTTCTCCAACGCCGTCAGCCAAGCGGCTTCGGCCTTCGCGATCGCCGCGACGAGGGCGGCGCGCTCGCGCGCTAGTTTGGTCGCGCGATCGACGTTTTCATAGGTGTCGGCGTCGGCGAGCGCGTCGTCCAGGCGGGCGAGGATCGCGTTCAAGTCGTCGACGCGGGCTTCGCACGCTTCAGCCTCTTTCTTCAGCGAACTGACCGCCGTTCGCGCCGCGGCCGCGGTTTGGCGCGCGCTCGTGCGCGTTCGCTCGGCGGGTTTTGCGGGTTTGTCGCGCTTTTTGTTCGTGTCGAGAACGAGCGCGCGGTAATCGTCGAGGTCGCCGTCATAGGGCTGCGCGGCGCCGTCTTTAACGAGCCATAAGCGCTCGGCGACGCCGGCCGCGAGGTGCGCGTCGTGGGTGATGAGCAAGACCGCGCCCTTATAGGCGTTGATCGCTTCGGTGAGCGCGGCGCGCGCTTCGATGTCGAGATGGTTCGTCGGCTCGTCGAGGATGATCATATGCGGGCCGAAATGGGTGGTGAGGCCCAACAAAAGCCGCGCTTTTTCGCCGCCGGAAAGCTTCTCGATCACGGTGTCGGCTTTGTCGGCGCCGAAGCCGAGGGCCCCGGCGGCGGCGCGCACTTGCGCTTCGGTCGCGTCCGGCAAGAGCGCGCGGTAATGCGTGTACGGCGTGCCGCCGGGCGTCAGCTCGTCGACCTGGTGCTGGGAGAAGTAGGCGACGTTAAGCTTTTTGTGTTTGCGCACCGCGCCGTCGAGGGGCGCGAGGCGCCCGGCGATCGACTTCACGAGCGTCGATTTGCCTTCCCCGTTCGGCCCGAGAATGACGATCCGGTCGTCTTGATCGATCCGCAGAGAGACGTTTTTAAGGACCGGTTTGCCGGCCTCGTAACCGAGGTGCGCCTCTTCCAGACGCACGATCGGCGGCGCCATCGGCGCGGGATCGCCGAAGCGAAACGGCGCGACGCCCGCGTCGATCGGGATGGCGACCTCCTGCATGCGCGCGAGCGCTTTGATGCGGCTTTGCGCTTGCTTGGCCTTGGACGCTTTGGCGCGGAAGCGGTCGATGAAGGCCTGCATGTGTCGACGCTGGTCTTCCTGGCGCGCTTTGAACGCCATCGCTTGCGCGCGCGCCTCGGCGCGTCGGCGCTCGAACGTGTCGTAGTCGCCGGTGTGGATCGAGAGTTTTGTTGCTTCAAGCGCGAGGATGTGCGTGACGCAGCGGTTCAGAAAATCGCGGTCGTGGCTGACGATCAGCGCCGTATACGGATAACGGCGCAGATAGCTCTCAAGCCAAACCGCGCCTTCCATGTCGAGATAGTTCGTCGGCTCGTCGAGCAAAAGGAGGTCCGGCGCGGAGAACAAGACGGCGGCGAGGGCGACGCGCATGCGCCAACCGCCGGAGAATTCGGCGCAGGCGCGTTGCTGATCGTCCGCCGAAAAGCCGAGACCGGCGAGGATCGACGCGGCGCGCGCTTCGGCCGAGTGCGCGTCGATATCGGCGAGGCGCGTATGGATCTCGGCGATGCGCTGCGGGTCGGCGTCGTCTTCCGCGGCGGCGTCGGCCGCGGCGAGGAGGGCGGCGCGCTCTTCGTCGGCGGCGAGCACGGTGTCGAGGAGGCTTTCTTGCGTCGCCGGAACTTCTTGCGCGACGCCGCCGAGGCGGCGGCCTTTGCGCACCGCGACCTCGCCCGTCTCCGGGCCGATCTCGCCGCGGATCATCCGGAACAGCGTCGACTTGCCGGCCCCGTTGCGCCCCACGAACCCGACTTTCCACCCGTCCGACAGCGCCGCCGTCGCCTGATCGAACAGGACGCGGCCTTCAATGCGGTAGGTGACGTCGCGAAGGTGGAGCATGGCCGGCGGGTCGTAGCGCCGGCGCGCGTCGAGCGCCAGGGCGATCGCGCTTGCTCCGGGCAGGGCGCGTTGCTAGACCGCGCGCCAAGTTTTTCCACCGACGCTTCATCGAAGCCGCAACGCAACGGACCCGTACCATGGCGCTCGAACGCACCTTCTCGATCATCAAACCCGACGCGACCCGCCGGAACCTCACCGGCAAGGTGGTCGCCAAACTCGAAGACGGGGGCCTGCGCGTCGTCGCGTCGAAACGCATCCGCATGACGCGCGAGCAAGCCGAAGGCTTCTACGCCGTGCATCGCGAACGCCCGTTTTTCGGCGAGCTTGTCGATTTCATGATTTCAGAGCCGGTCGTCGTCCAAGTCCTTGAAGGCGAGAACGCCGTTGCGAAAAATCGCGAAATCATGGGCGCGACGAACCCCGCCGAAGCCGCCGCGGGCACCATCCGGGCCGAATTCGCCGAATCGATCGGTGAGAATTCCGTCCACGGGTCGGACGGGCCGGACACGGCCGCTGACGAGATCAAATTTTTCTTCACCGACGACGAGATCGTCGGCTAGCGACCCGCGCCGCGCGTTCGCGTGACCGGGAACCTGCTTCTCGACAACGTCATCTCGCTCGCCGGCATCGGGCTGGTCGTCGCCGTGATCGCGGCTCTCTTTCGCGGGACGCGCGCGCAGGCGACCCGCGAAGCGGCGCTCGTGCGGCTCGCTTTCGACGAGCCCGACTTCGTCGTCGCCGAGGCGGTCGGCGCCCGCAACGCGCAGGTCTTTCGAAGTGAGACCGGCGAAACCGCAATCGTTTTGGTTGTCGGCGACGGCCTGGTCGTGCGCCGTTTTGCTCCGGGCGCGCTTCGGATCGACGAGACCGGCGACGAGATCGTTTTGCGGGCGGACGACTTGCCGGGCGGCCGTCTTGCGGTGCGGCAAGCGGACGCGCAGGCGGTGCGCCAATGGGCTCGCGCCGTCAACGATTGGCGTGATAGCGATACCTGATGGAGTTTCCGAACGTTCTTGCGTTGGCCCCGCCGGCCTTCATCGCCCTCATTCTGATCGAGGCCGTGGCGATCAAATCGACCGGGCGTGGGCGCTATGCGCCGCAGGACGCCGCCGCGAGCCTTGCGATGGGGCTCGGCAGCCAACTCGCCCCCCTAATCGGCGGCGCGGCGCTCGTCTACGCGGTGTTCGTCGCCGTTTATCCGTATCGGCTGTTCGACATCCCGAACACTTGGGCGACGGTGCTCATCTGCTTCGTCATCGACGATTTCCGCTATTATTGGTGGCACCGCATCAGCCATGAGCGGCGCTGGTTTTGGGCGAGCCACGTCGTCCACCACTCCTCGCAGCATTACAATCTGACGACCGCGCTGCGGCAGACCTGGACCGGCCACATTCTCGGCCCGCTGCTCTTCAAGACGCCGCTGGTCTTGTTGGGCTTCCATCCGGCGATGCTGGTGTTCGTGTCGGCGTTGAACCTGCTCTATCAGTTTTGGATCCACACCGAGACGATCGGCCGGATGGGCCCGTTCGAATGGGTCTTCAACACGCCGAGCCACCACCGCGTGCACCATGCGACGAACCCGCGTTACCTCGATGCGAACTACGCCGGCACGCTGATTATCTGGGACCGTCTCTTCGGCACTTTCGTCCCGGAGGACGCCGCCGAACGGCCGCGTTACGGCATCGTCAAACAACTCGCGACATTCAACCCGCTCAAAATCGCGTTCCACGAGTGGATCGCCATCGCGCGCGACGTCCTCAGCGCGCGCTCGCTAAAAGAGGCGTGGGGATACACGTTCGGCCCGCCCGGGTGGTCGCCGGACGGCTCGCGGCTCACCTCTGCGGCGATTAAAGACCGTTGGGCGCGCGTCAAAGGCGATCCGCCGCAATTCGGCCCCGCTTGCCCCGAGGCCTCCACGATCTCCTCCAACTAACTCCCAATTAGATCGCTCGACTGACCGTCGCGGGCTGAACGCGTCCGCGGGAGAGCGAAGCTAGGAGAGGGACCATGTCGAGATTATCCGGGATCGCGTTGGCCGCATTGTCGATCGGCGTCGGCGGGGCGCTCGCCGCCGGCGTCGGGCTTGAGACCGCAAACGGTTACGGGGAACCGCTGACGACGCTGCATCGCGCGACGTATACGGATCACGCCGCACGCGCCTTCGCGCGCGCCGACGCGGATGCGGACGGCGTTTTAAGCGCCGACGAATTCGCCGCCGACGCGATCGTCGACGCGGAGTTGTCCCGGTTGAACGGTTTCGTGGCGATTGATTTCGGACCGACCGCGAACCCGATACCGACCCCGCGGCGCGCGCCGGCGCGCCTCGGCCCCGGCGAGCGCGGGTCAATTGAAGCGGCCGCGCGCCGGGCTTTCGTGGCGGTCGCCGGCGCGGACGGCGCGGTTGATCGCAGCGAATACGTCGCCGCCCGCCTCCAGGCGTTCGACCGGGCCGACCGAAACGACAACGGCCGGCTCGCGAGCGGCGAGTTGGACGCGTTTTCGGCGGGCCGGGCGGGTCTTGTCGGCGGCTTGGTGCGCGGCTGAGCGTCAGGCTTGCCCGAGCGGCTCCATCCAGCGCGACAGCGCCGGGTCGCTCGCGGACGGTTCGGGACAGGTCTCGGCCGGATTGGCGATTTTCCGCGAAATGAGACAGCCGCAGGCCGCGCAGGCGTGGGTGTCCGTCCGCTTCTCGGTGTGTGCGCCGGTAACGCGGCGCGCGAGGTCGTAGAGCGCGCCTTTCATGCCGTCGGTCGGCACGGGCGTCATGCGCGGGCAGGAAAGACAGGCGGCTTGACGGCGCTCATGGTCGGCCGGCTCCAACGACCGGAACCCTTGGACCCCCCAGGCGAGAACGCCCGAGGCGAAGTTTTTCGCCAGCTCCATCGAGGTCGGCAGCGATTCCGCGTCGACGGCGCCGTCTTCGATTTCCGGCGGCGCGAATTTAGCGTTGAACGGGTCGTCCAAGAACTTCTGACGCCAAGGCGGCAAATGCCCGAGGCTCGCGATCATTTTCCCGAACCGCGGATCGGCCAGGACCCGCGCCGTGACGTTGGCCGGAGCGGGGCTGTCGAGCCCCAAAATCTCGCCGACGCGCGCGCGCGCCTCGCCGAAAGTCGCCGCAACGAACACCGCATTTAGGCGATCCTCAACGCCTTTCGCCGTCGACGGCGTTGATCGAGGCGGCGTCGATTGAGGCGGGGTCGGATGCGATTGCGGCATTGCGTCGTTCCTTAGCGGCTTCCGTAACGATGTCCGCCTTCCTAGCCCCTGGATTTCCCCGACGACGAAGTCAATGGTGTCGGCAATCGAGACCGTCGTGACAGGCGGGTGGCGGGCGTCGCGTACCGAAGGCGGACCATGACCAGAGTACAACCGGCGGCCCTTATCGCCGTTGCAGCTTTCGTGCCGGGCGTGTCGGCGGCGCAGATCGAGGATCTCGCCAATGACGTGATCGTCGTCTCCGACGAGCGCCGGCCGACGCCGGTCGCCGAGAGCCCGCTCTCCATCGCGGCGTTCGACGCCGCGGCGCTCGACCGGATCGGCGCCGATCACCCGAGCGAAATTCTGAACCGCGCCCCGGGCGTGTTGATCCATCGCGGGAGCGGGCAGGAGCACCTGACGTCGATCCGCTCGCCGATCCTGACCGGCGGCGCCGGCGCGGGGTCTTTTTTGTTCCTTGAAAACGGCGTGCCGCTGCGGGCCGCCGGGTTCGCCAACGTGAACGGTCTTTTCGAGGCGCACACGGAAGTCGCCGGGTCGATCGAGGTGGTGCGCGGGCCCGCCGGGGCGCTTTACGGGGCGAACGCGATCCACGGCGTCGTCAACGTCCTTTCGCGCGCCGTCGACGCCCCGTCATTTGTCGAAACGTCGGTCGACACGATCGGCCGCATTAAAGGCCGCGCGTTCGTCTCGGGCGACGTCGGCGACCAGGCGTTCTCGCTCGCAGCGTCGGTGCTCGACGATCCGGGCTTTCGCGCCGAGAGCGGTGTCGATCAACAAAAGCTCTCGCTCCAGCATCGCGCGCGCGCGGGACGCGTAACGGTGTCGACATTGATCGTCGCGACGAACCTCAATCAGGAGACCGCCGGCTTTATTCGCGGCGAGGACGCATTCCGCGACGCGGCGCTGCGCCGGTCCAATCCGGATCCGGAAGCCTTCCGCGACGGCAAGGCGGTGCGCGCGTCGTCGCGCATCGACGTCGATCTCGGCGACGGCGCCAGCCTGTCGGTGACGCCATACGGCCGTTGGAACGATCTGGAATTCAGCCAATTCTTTCTGCCGTCCGAAGCGCTGGAGGACACCGGCCATTGGAGCCTCGGCGCGCAGAGCGCGTTCTACAAAGACGGCGCCGCCAGCGGGCGGCTCGATCTTGTCGCCGGCGTCGACTGGGAGGTGACCGAGGGGTTTTTAAAGCAGGTGCAAACGCGGCCGGACGTCGGCTCGTTTCCGCAAGGCGTCCAGTACGATTACGACGTCGACGCGGTGCAGCTCGCCGGGTTCGCGCAAGCGCGGCTGCGGCTGACCCCGCGGTTGTCGGCTCGCGCCGCCGTGCGCGTCGACCATACGCGTTACGACTACCGCAATCAGACCGACGACGGCGTGTTCGGGCGGTTTTTGCGGCCGCCGTCACGGGCGGATCGCTTCACGACGGCGAGCCCGAAAGCGAGCCTTCACTACGCGCTCGGGCCCGGGACGGCGTACGCATCCTACGCGCGCGGCGCCCGACCGCCGCAGACGACCGATCTCTACCGCCTACAGATCAATCAGACCGAAGACGGCGCGGACCCGGAGTTCATCGACGCGGTGGAGGTCGGCTGGCGGGGCGCCGTGGGCCCGTATGTGCGCCTGGACCTCGCCGCGTACTTTATGGACAAGCGCAACTTTTTCTTTCGCGACGCCGACGGTTTCAACGTCGACGACGGAAAAACGCGCCATATCGGCGGCGAGGTCGGACTCGCCGCGCGGCTTCCCGGCGGTTTCCGGTTTGACGGGTCGGCGGCTTATGCGCGCCAGACCTATCGGTTCGCGCGGCCCGTCGGGTCGACGGCGAACGCCAGCGAAGCGATCGCGTTCGGCGACGATGTCGACAGCGCGCCGCGGTGGTTGTCCAATGCGCGGGCCGGCTGGTCCTCGCCCGCCGAGCGCTTCGACGTCGAGGCCGAGTGGGCGCGCGTCGGCCGGTATTTCACCGACGCCTCGAACGCCCGCGTTTATCCCGGCCACGACGTCATCAACCTTCGCGGCGAGTGGGCGGCGACGCGTTCGCTCACGGTCGCATTGACGTTGCGCAACGTCTTCAACACATTTTACGCCGAGCGCGCCGACTTTGCGTTCGGCAGCGATCGATTCTTTCCCGGCGAAGGCCGCGTCGCGACGCTGCGATTGCGGATCGACGGATAACGCACGCCGCGCACCAAGGAGCTTGTCGCATGGTCGCAAACACCGCCGCGCCGGACCTCGGCGAAGACTTGCCGGCGGCCTGGCCGTCGCAGGAAACGCTCGCGTTCCTTGCGCGCCGGCGGTCGACGACGGCGCGGCTTCTCGCCGGGCCGGGCCCCGACGCCGAAGCGCTCAGCTTGATGCTGCGCATCGCGGCGCGCGCGCCGGACCATCGACGCGTCACGCCGTTCCGGTTCATCGTCTATGAGGGCGCCGCGCGCACCCGCGCGGGCGAGGCGCTCGCCGCCGCTTTTCGGACGATGGAGCCCGGCGCCGCCGACGACCGCGTCGCGCAGGAACGCGCCCGCTTCGAGCGCGCCCCCGTCGTCGTCGCGGTCGTCTCAAAAGTCGACCCGAACCATAAAACGCCCGAGTGGGAACAGATCTTGACCGCGGGGGCCGTGTGCCAAAACCTTCTCTTGGCGGCGCTCGCGAGCGGCTTCGCCGCGCAGTGGCTGACCGAGTGGTACGCG
>JBCCZS010000109.1:0-10131 GCA_039187035.1 Pseudomonadota bacterium
CGAAAAAAGGCGCGCACGCCCGTGAAACTGACCACGAAAGGCCGCTACGCGGTCACCGCCATGACCGACCTCGCCGCTTACGGCGGCGAGGGCCCCGTCGCCCTGTCGGAAATCGCGGTGCGCCAAGCGATCTCGCTGTCCTATCTGGAACAACTGTTCGGCAAATTGCGGCGCGCCGGTCTTGTCGCCAGCGTGCGCGGCGTCGGCGGCGGGTATGTGTTGAACCGGCCGGCGAGCGCCGTTCGCGTCTCCGACATCGTCGCGGCGGTGGACGAAGAAATCCGGACGACCGCCTGCGCGCCCGGGTCGAAAGACGGCTGCGCCGGGGGCGGTTCGCCGCGATGCCTGACGCACGACCTTTGGGACGAACTCGGCCGGCAAATCGAGTTGTTTTTGTCGGCCGCGACGCTGGACGACGTGTTGGAGCGGCGCGTCCTCGGCATGGCGGCGGTCAATGCCCCGAGCCGGGCCCGCGATTACGCGGCCGAGCCCGCGCCCGAAACGGCGGAGGCCGGCGCGTGACCCGGCATTATCTCGACCATAACGCCACCGCGCCCGTACGGCCGGAGGTCGCCGACGCGGTCGCCGAGGCGATGCGGGCCGACGGCAATTCCTCGTCGGTGCATGCGGAAGGGCGCGCGGCCCGCGCCCGCGTGGAAGGCGCGCGCGACGCGCTGCGACGGCTCGTCAACGCGCCCGTCAACGGCGTCATCTTCACGGGCGGCGGGACCGAAGCCATTCACTACGCGCTCCATGGCGCCGCGCGGGCCGGACTGGCGACGAAGATCTTCGTATCGGCCGTCGAGCACGCGGCCGTGCCGGCGAACGCGGCGACGACCGGCCTTCCGGTTGAGACGATCCCGGCGCGCGCCGACGGTCTTGTCGATCTGGACGCGCTCAAAACTGCGCTCGCCGGCGAAAGCGGTCCGTTTCTCGTCTGCCTTATGTGGGCCAACAACGAAACCGGCGCGCTCCAACCGGTGCGCGAAGCGGCGGACATCGTCCACGACGCGGGCGGCTTATTGTTTGTCGACGCCGCGCAGGCGGCCGGCAAAGTGCCGGTCAACTTCGTGATGGCCGGCGCGGACATGATGGCCGTCACCGGCCACAAGTTCGGCGGCCCGTTAGGCGTCGGCGCATTGATCGTCGGCCCTAACCTGCCGCTTGAGCCCGTCATGCGCGGCGGCGGTCACGAAATGAACCGCCGGGCGGGCACCCACAACGTGCCGGCGCTCGTCGGCTTCGGCGTCGCCTGCGACCTCGCCGCCGACAGCCTCGCGCGCGCAGGCGCCGTCGCCGCCTTGCGCGACCGTATGCAAGCGGCCGCAGAAGACGCCGGCGCGCGCATTTGGGCGCGCGACGTCCCGCGGCTCCCCGGCACGCTTTGTCTGTCGGCGGAAGGCTTCGCCGGCGAGACGCAGTTAATGACGCTGGATCTTGCGGGCCTCGCCGTCTCGTCGGGCTCGGCCTGCTCGTCCGGCAAGGCCAAGCCGAGCCACGTCCTCAAAGCCATGGGCGCGAGCGATGCCGAATGCGCCAGCGCGATCCGCGTATCGCTCGGCTGGAACTCGACCGAGGCCGACGCGGACGCTTTCTGCCGGGTATGGCCCGATGCGTATGATCGGGTGACGTCGCGCGTCGCGTAACGATTATCGATTGATTGGGATTGGACGACCATGAGCCAAGTGAAAGAAGCGATCGATCTCGAGACGGTCGAAACGGCCAAAGCGCTCGAGACCTATAAATACGGCTTCACGACCGACATTGAGACCGAGAAGGCCCCGAAAGGCCTCAACGAAGACACCGTACGCTTCATCAGCGCCAAGAAAGACGAGCCCGAATGGCTCCTCGAATGGCGCTTGGAGGCGTTCCGCCGTTGGCTGACGATGGAAGAGCCGACCTGGGCGATGGTCGACTATCCTGAAATCGATTATCAGGATCATTATTATTACGCGGCGCCCAAGTCCGGCTCGAAATATGAGTCGATCGACGACGTGCCCGAAGAGATCCTGAAGGATTTTGAGAAGCTCGGCATTCCGCTCAAAGAGGCGGAAGTCTTGCTGGGCGTCAAAGGCGCGGCCGGTTCCGCGGCCGAGGGGCGCACCGCGGAGGCGCCGAAAGTGGCCGTCGACGCGGTCTTCGATTCGGTCTCCGTCGCGACGACGTTTAAAGAAGAACTCGCCAAGGCCGGCGTCATCTTCATGTCGATCTCCGAGGCGGTGCGCGAACATCCGCAACTCGTGCGCAAATATCTCGGCACGGTCGTGCCGACGTCGGACAATTTTTTCGCAACGCTGAATTCGGCGGTGTTCTCCGACGGCACGTTTGTTTACGTGCCCGAGGGCGTGCGGTGCCCGATGGAGTTGTCGACCTATTTTCGCATCAACGAAGCGAACACCGGTCAATTTGAGCGTACGCTGATCGTCGCCGCGCCCGGCGCTTATGTATCCTACCTCGAAGGGTGCACCGCGCCGATGCGCGATGAGAACCAACTGCACGCGGCGGTCGTTGAACTCGTCGCCGAGGACGAGGCGGAGATCAAATATTCCACCGTTCAAAACTGGTACCCCGGCGACAAAGACGGCAAAGGCGGCATCTACAATTTCGTCACCAAGCGCGCCGACTGCCGCGGCAAGAATTCGAAGGTTTCGTGGACGCAAGTCGAGACCGGCTCGGCGGTGACGTGGAAATATCCGTCTTGCGTCTTGAAGGGCGAAGGCAGCCAGGGCGAATTCTACTCGATCGCGATCACGAATAATCATCAGCAGGCGGACACCGGCACGAAGATGATCCATCTCGGCAAAAACACGCGCTCGCGCGTGATCGCCAAGGGCATCTCTGCGGGCCTGTCCAACTCGACCTACCGCGGGCTCGTGTCCGTCCACAAAAAAGCCGAGGCCGCGCGCAATTTCACGCAGTGCGACTCGCTTCTGATCGGCCAAACCTGCGGCGCGCATACCGTCCCTTACGTGGAAAACAAGAACGCCTCGGCGGTTTTGGAACACGAAGCGACGACCTCCCGGCTGTCGGAAGATCAACTTTTCTATTGCCGCCAGCGCGGCCTGTCGGAAGAGGACGCCGTCGCGCTGCTCGTCAACGGTTTCTGTAAAGAGGTTTTGCAGGAATTGCCGATGGAATTCGCCGTCGAAGCGCAAAAGCTCGTCGCGGTCAGCCTTGAGGGGAGCGTAGGATGATTGCGGCGCTCGCATTCTTAGTCGCAGCCGCGCAGCCGGCGGAGATTGCGCCGCCGGAGGGCGGGTCGGACAATCCGATACCGCCCTATGGCGGTGCGATTAAATTCGCCGATGAGAAAGAGGCTGACGACCGGCCGCCGCACGCGTTGGACGCGGGGTGGAAGGGCGAAAAGGTCTGCGAACTCCTGGAGGAGACGGCCGAGCTGCGCGCCTTAAAGTGCGTGTTCGCCCCCGGCCAGGGGCACGAGCCCCACCGGCACCCGCCGCATTTCGGCTACATCGTTGAAGGCGGCGTCATGCGGATCACGGATGAAAACGGCACGCGCGACCGCGACTTGAGCGCCGGCGGGAGCTGGACGTCCGACGGCGTCGACCGCCATAGCGTCCTGAATATCGGCGACACGACTGCGACGTTCGTGATTGTCGAACCGAAACTGCGGGCGGTCGGCTCTAGCCGTCCGGCGAGCGATGATGAGGATACGGACTAATGTTGCGAATTGACGACCTTCATGCGCGCGTCGCCGGAGACGACGGCGAGGCGGGCCCCGAAATTCTGAAAGGCCTGACCTTGGACGTGCCGGCGGGCGCGGTGCATGCGATCATGGGCCCGAACGGCGCCGGCAAATCGACGCTCAGCCATGTCGTCGCGGGCCGCGACGACTACGAAGTGACGGCCGGTTCCGTCACGCTTGACGGCGCCGATCTTCTCGATCTGGAGCCGGACGAACGCGCGGCCAAGGGCGTCTTTCTGTCGTTTCAGCACCCGATGGAGATCCCGGGCGTTGCGACGATGAACTTCATCCGTACCGCGCTGAATGCGCAACGCGCGGCGCGCGGCGAAGACGAAGTGTCCGCCGCCGACTTCCTCAAGCGCGTTCGTGAAAAAGCCAAGCTCGTCGGCCTCACCGACGACAAAGTCAAACGCCCGTTCAACGTCGGTTTCTCGGGCGGTGAGAAGAAGCGCATGGAAATGCTTCAGATGGCCATGTTCGAGCCGCGCTTTTGCATCATGGACGAGACCGATTCCGGCCTCGATATCGACGCGTTGAAGATGGTCGGCGAGGTGGTGAACGCGCTGCGTGACGGATCGCGCGGCTTTCTCGTGATCACGCACTATCAGCGGCTGTTGGACTACATCAAACCCGACGCGGTGCACGTGCTCGCCGACGGGCGGATCGTCAAGTCGGGCGGCCCGGAGCTGGCGCTGCAGCTTGAAACCTCCGGCTACGACCAATTTATCGAGGCCGCTTAGCCATGGCCGCCGCACGCGCGCAAGACCCGACGCCGATGGAGGCGTCTTTGTTGGAGGCCGCGTCCGGGCGCGGCGGCGACGTTTCGTCGGCCGCGCGCGACGCGTTCGCCGCCCGCGGGCTCCCGCATCGGCGCATTGAAGATTGGCGGTGGACGGATCTTCGCGCCGTGTTGCGCGACCCGCTGGTATTCGCCGGCGCCAACGACGTCGGCGCACCGGCGCCGTCAACGATCGACGCATTCGTGGTTGCGGTCCGGGGCGGGGAAGCGACGTGGGACGGCGAGCCCCCGGCGGGCGTTACGTTGACGCGCGTCGCCGGCGCCGCCGTCCATGATTTGTTGGCGGAGCACCCGACGGCGATCGCAGCGACTGCACTATCGCACGCCGGCCTCGCCGTTCATATCGCCGACGGCGTGTCGATCGATCGCCCCATCGTTTTTGATTTTTCCACCGCCGGCGCCCAGCAGCATGCGCGCGTCCTTTTGCATGTCGGGTCGGGCGCGTCGGCGTCGGTCGTCGAGCGGCACGCCGCGTCGGGCGGGGCCTTCGTCAACACGACGTTGGAAAGCACCGTCGAGGCCGGGGCTGCGCTTGAGCGTTACGTCTTCCAAGAAGCGGACGGCGCGTCCGTGCAATGCGCCGTCGCGGGCGTCGCGCTCGGCGAGGGCGCGCGCCTGCGCCAGCATCTCCTGCTGACCGGCGGCAAACTCGTCCGTATGGAAACCCGTCTCGATTATCAAGGCGCGGGCGTTGAGGCCGAGATCGGCGGCGCGGCGTTGATCGCCGGCGGCGCGCATGCGGACGCGACGACTTGGATCGCGCACAATGCGCCGGGCTGCCGCACGCGGCAAACCCATCGCTCGGTCGTGCGCGACCGCGGCCGATCCGTTTTCCAAGGAAAATTTCTCGTCAATCGCGCCGCCCAACAAACGGATGCGGACATGCAGGCCGCCGCGCTCCTTCTCGAGGACGGCGCGGAGGCGAACCACAAGCCCGAGCTTGAGATCTATGCGGACGACGTCGCCTGCGCCCACGGCGCGACGGCCGGCGCGCTCGATGCGGCCGCGCTGTTTTATTTGCGTCAACGCGGCCTCAGCGCCGAGGCGGCGCGGGCCTTGTTGATCGAGGCCTTCGTCGCCGAAGCGTTCGACGGCGTTGCGCGCGACGACGTCGCGGCGGCTTATGCGGCCGGCGTCGCCGCCTGGCTCAGTGCGGGAGGGGCGGCATGAGCCTCGATGTCGGCGCGGTCCGCGCCCAGTTCCCAATCCTTGAACGCGAGGTACACGGAAAACCGCTCGTTTATCTCGACAACGCGGCGTCTGCGCAAAAACCGCAAGCGGTCATCGACGCTATGACGCGCGCGATGGGGCATTCCTATGCGAACGTCCATCGCGGACTTCATCAGCTCTCCAATGAAGCGACGGCCGCGTTCGAAGAGGCGCGGCGCACCGTTGCGAATTTCTTGAACGCCGCGTCGCCGGACGAGATCATCTTCACCAGCGGCGGAACGGACGCCTTCAACCTCGTCTCGTACGCGCTCGGCCAGGACGAGATCGGCGAGGGGGACGAGATCGTCCTGTCGGTGATGGAACACCATTCCAACATCGTCCCGTGGCATTTGTTGCGCGAACGCAAGGGCGTCGTCATCAAATGGGTCGACGTCGGGCCGGACGGGACGATCGACCCGGACGCATTCGAAGCGGCGTTCACCGCGCGCACGAAACTCGCCGCGGTCTCGCATATGTCGAACGTCTTCGGCGCGCCGACGGCGGCCGCCGAGTTGGCGCGCATCGCCCACGCCCATGGCGCGAAGATCCTGTTTGACGGTTGCCAGGCCGGCGTTCACGGCGCCGTCGACGTGCAAGCGATCGACGCGGACTTCTACGTCGTCACCGGCCACAAGCTCTACGGGCCGTCCGGCATCGGCGTTCTCTACGGCAAAAAGGCCGTGCTCGACGCGATGCCGCCGTTCCGCGGCGGCGGCGAGATGATCGACTTGGTCACGACCGAGACGGTCACCTACAATGACGCGCCGCACCGTTTTGAGGCGGGCACGCCCCCCATCGTCGAGGCGATCGGGCTGGGCGCCGCGATCGAATGGATGGGCGAGACGGGCCTTGAGGCCATCGCCGAACATGAGGCCGGCCTCGCCGAACACGCGCTCGACGCGCTCCGTGGACTGAATTTCGTCACGGTTTACGGACAAGCGCGCGGCAAGGCGCCGATTTTCGCGTTCACCGTCGACGGCGCCCACCCGCACGACGTCTCCGCGATCCTGGACCGGTCGGGCGTCGCCGTGCGCGCCGGCCACCATTGCGCGCAACCGCTGATGAAAAGCCTCGGCGTCGACGCGACGAGCCGGGCGTCTTTTGCGGCCTACAACACCCATGACGACGTCGAGGCCCTCATTGCGGGGCTGAAAAAAACGCACGCTATGCTTTCGTGAACGGATGAGCCCCATGACTGAAACCGCAGCCGAACCGCAGCCCGACCGTGACGTCATCGAACTCGAACCGTCCGCCGACGCCGCAACCGGCGAAAAGACCGAAGACCAACCGTTCGCGGACGGCGAGTTGGAGCGGATTACGCACGACGTCATCAAATCGTTGAAGACGGTTTACGACCCGGAAATCCCTGTCGACATCTATGAACTCGGGCTGATTTATAAGGTCGACCTCAATGACGATCGGCTGTTGACCGTGGAGATGACGTTGACGGCGCCGGGCTGCCCGGTGGCGGGTGAAATGCCCGGCTGGGTCGAAGGCGCCGTGCGCGGGATTGAGGGCGTCAGCGACGTAAAGGTCGAAATGACGTTCGAGCCGCCGTGGACGCCCGAGAAAATGTCCGACGAGGCGAAACTGGAATTGGGGTGGATGTGACCGCCTTCGCCATGGCGACGACCGTACGCTGCGACGATCCGCGGGGGCTGATCGCATGGCTGGACGACGCGTTCGGCTTCGAAGCGCGCGTCGTCGTTGAAGACGACGACGGCGGCGTCCGGCATGCGCAATTAATGCGCGGCGACGTGATGGTGATGGTGTCGCCGGACCAGGACGACGCGCTCGGCGCGGTGCAGTCGACGCCGCAAAAACTTGGCGGCGTCACGCAGTCTCCCTACATCTTTAGCGACGACGTGGACGCGTTGGCCGAGCGCGCCCGCGCCGCCGGCGCCGAAATGGTCATGGAGCCGCGCGACGAACCCTATGGCGGGCGGCATTTCACATGCCGCGACCCGCAAGGACATCTTTGGAATTTCGGCAGTTACAATCCGCTCGCAGACTGAATGAGGCCGACATGGCGCGCCCGCGACCCAAACCGATCACGCTCACCGACGCCGCCGCCGCGCGCGTCCAGGAAATTATGGACGCGGCGGACGAGACGTTCGTCGGCGTGAAGATCGGCGTAAAAAATGGCGGCTGCGCCGGCATGGAATATACGATGGACTACGCCACCGAAGCCGCCCCGCTCGACGAGGTGGTCGACGAAAACGGCATTAAAATCCTGATCGACCCGAAAGCGATCCTCTTTCTTCTCGGAACCGAGGTCGATTACGTGACGGAAAAACTGTCGTCGCGGTTTGTTTTCAACAACCCGAATCAGACCGATGCTTGCGGGTGCGGGGAAAGCGTGACGATCGTCCCCGCGAGCGCCGCCGAGTAAAGACCGCGCACTGCGTACCCGTCGTTAAGCCTTGCGAATCTGGTTAACGCTCGTCGCCTGAATAAAAAAAGGCGACAAACGCATGACCACGATCATCACCGTTGCTCAACGAAAAGGCGGGGCCGGCAAGACGACCGTCGCCTGCCAGATTTCCGCGACGCTGATTGCGCGGGGCCATTCCGTCCTCGGCGTCGATCTCGACGAACAGCAGAGTTTTACAAGCTGGGCCGCCGTAAGGCGTAAACGCGCCGGCGATGAAGCGCTGTTCCACGGCGTGACGTTCGACAAGTTCAGTTTTCCCAGCGGGCTGCGGCGGGCCGGCGAAGCCGCGCGCTACGTCGTCATCGACACGCCGCCGACGACCGAGCCGGTGGTCAAGCGCGCGATCAAAGCGTCCGACCTCGTCGTCACCCCGCTGCAGCTCTCGCCGATCGACCTTGAAGCGTCGATCCCTACGGCGATCGCGGTCGGCGAGGCGGATCGCGAAGCGCTCTTCGTGATTAACCGCGCGCCGCCGCGCGCGCGCGTCGCCGATGAAATCCGACGGCAAATTAAACTGCATGAATTGCCGTGCGCGCGCGTCGAACTCGGCAATCGCGCGGCGTTCGCCGAAAGCATGATGAAGGGGATGGGCGTTGTGGAATTCGCGCCCAAAAGCCTTGCGGCCCAAGAGATGAACCGCCTCGTCGACGAAGTGGTTCAGCTCGCCGAGCCCATGCGCTCCGTCGCCTGACGAACGGCGGGCGACGAACTGTTCGCCGGCGTACCGGCCGCGCGCAAGGCGTCGTCGTCGTCGCCCAAGATGCGCCGGTCGATTTCCGCCAGCGTAAAGAACGCAGCGAGCAGCAAAATTGCGAGCGCCGCGTCGCGCGTCAGCTGACGCCATCTGCGCAGCGACGCGAGGTCCCGAACGCCGTTCATGCCGCTGCGTTTGTGTTGACGGCGCGTAGCGCCGGTGCGGCCCCGTCCACCGTCGGGGCGGCGGCGACGACCGTCTCGCCCGTCGGCCCGAGGATCACGAGATGTTCGACGCCGTCGCAGGCGATGAGGACCGCGCGCCGACGCGCGTCGAGCGCCAAGGAATCGACGATTTGGAGACGCCCGCCGGCGCCGCCTTTTAGCCGCTCGACGAGCCCCGCCCGGCGCATTGCATAGGCGAGCGCCAGCATCCCGCCGGCGACCGCGGCGAGCGCCAGGACGACGCGTAAAACGCTCGGAAAGTCCATCGTGCCGCTCCTCAACGACGCCGTCGCGTCAACGGCTCGTTAAGGTTAAGCCCGGGCGCTTAACGCCGGCTTAACGGCCTCGTCCCGCGGGGCCGGGGCCCCGTAGAGGCGCGCCAGCGTGTTGAGCGATATGATCTCGCCACGGAGCGTTTGCGTGAAATAGGCCAGATATCGGCGCGTGACGTCGAGCGCGCGCGCGACGCCCGCTTCATCGGGCGCATACGGATTGGCCCCCGCCGTCAGCGTCGTCGAATGAAGGCTGAATGTGAGCACGGGCGTTCCGTCTTTCAGGACGCGGCGCGTCAGGGCTTGCAGATCGGCAAGGTCGCGCCCTTCGCACGTCAGACGCAACGGCGCGGTCGCCGCGCGGAGAACGCGCTTGCGCCCAGGGGCGGCGGCGGCGGCGCGTGTTTGGCTCAAGACATAGCGCGTGCGGTTGACGGCGCGCGCGCCGGAAACCGGCGTCACGAAGATTGCGTCGGTTCCGTCGGGGGCGATGACGAAGGGCGCATTGTCCGCGGTGAGAAAGTCGGGTCCGCCCTGGCGCGATTGGTCGAAGCCGGGCGACGGGCTGAAGTCGAACGCGACGCCGATATCGGCGAGCGCTCCGTAGTCTCGCGCGCGAAGGCCGTATCGCCCCGCCCGGTGCGCGCTGGCGCGAAAGCCGAACGCCGTCTCGAACGCGTCGGCGAGCTCGCGCAACTTTCGCCGGTGGGCAGCGGCCGGCAGGTTCGTTTGAAACGAGCCGAAGGCGCTAATTTGGGCGTCGATCGGCGTGCTCGCCCAAGTATGCAAATGC
>JBCCZS010000110.1:0-10059 GCA_039187035.1 Pseudomonadota bacterium
CCCGCCCTGGGTCTCGCCTTTCGTGAGCGATGCGAAAATCGGGGTCACGAGAATCGGGTCGATGACGATGAACAGCGTCACGAATGAGGCGAGAAATTGGGCGAGAAAAAGCTCCATGGCCGCGAGCGATAGCCGCGTCGCGCCGGCCTGGCGAGCCCTTTTCCCGCCGCCGGCCGCGACGTCCTGGCGTTTCCCGGCCGGCGGCGGTATGTTGGTTAACACGTTAGTTGATCGCGGAGGGGAGCCGTCATGGCGCGCCGTCAGGGGAAAGTCGCATTGATCGCCGCAGCGGGGCTTGCAGCCGCCGCAGGGACCGCCGCCGGAACCGCCTGTGCGCAGGACGTCCGCTACGGGCCCGGCGACCGTCTGCATCGCGGGAACCATCTGGACACGATCCACGCGCGCAACACGACGCTTGACGAAGCGCGCGCGAACGAACTCGCCGCCTATCGCGGCGTCGAGGGCGCCCGCCTCGCCCACCGCATTCACGGCCGCTTCGAAGCCGAACGGCTCGACGGGGCCTGCGAGCCGGCGATCCACGCCGCCGGCGGGGAAACGCTGAACGACATCGCGGACCTGTGCGACGTCTCGGTCGCCACGCTCGTCGCGTACAATCCGGACGCCGGCGCCCCGAACCACGCGCAAGACGGCGCCTTGATCTTCATTCCGCAAGCGAACGACCTGAACGGGCCGGCGATTGCCGCGCGCTACTACGCCCCCGGCGGCTTCCATGAAGCGTCGGCCGGCGGCGGCGCGATCGAAGTGTCGACCGTGCACCACGTCCAACAGTTCGACACGCTCGCGTTGATTGCGCACCGCTACCAGGTCTCGGCGGCGCGCCTCGCCAATCTCAATCCGCAAATCGATTGGAACCGGCTGAAACCCGGCGTCGTGCGGCTCCAATTGCCCGAACGCTCGGCGGCGGATCGGACGGCCGACGCGCCGTCGCGCAATGCCGTGGCGGCGCCCTCCGCGAAAAGCGCGGCCAAAGCGGCGAGCGCGCATTTGTCGGTCAGCGCCCGCGCCGTGTCGCCCGGCGAATTCGTTACGCTATCGGCTGACGGCTTCGCCCCCGGCGAGCGCGTCGCCGTGTTCCGCGGGTCCGATCGGCGCCACCTCAAAGCGATCGACGAAGTCGTGGTCGGGCCGGACGGCGCCGTGCGCGTCTCGGCGAGCGCCGCCGCCGCTGATCTCGGCGGCGTCATCTTCGCAGCCTCAAACGGCGAGACGACGCTCTACTCGCCGCGCGTCAGCGTCGTGAAGATCAGCAATCGGCGTTAGACGACGAACGCACGCGGCGCGATCAGGTGTAACGGCCGCGCCGCGCCGCGGATCCGGCGCACGAGCTCCTCAGCCGACATGTTTTGGTAAGCGCGCCGGCAACAAGCGGCGTTGTTACACTCACGCCCCCACTACAAATGCGCCGACCGCGCACGCGTCGCCGACGCCGTCACATTCGGAAGACGCCGAAGCGGGTCGGTTCGGCGGGCGCGTTTTGCGACGCGGACAAACAGAGCCCAAGGACGTCGCGTGTTTGCGCCGGGTCGATGATCCCGTCGTCCCACAGCCGCGCCGAGGAATAATAGGGCGAGCCCTGACGGTCATAGTCGGCTTGGATTTCAGCCCGAAAAGCGGCTTCATCCGCATCCGGCCATGTCTCGCCTTTGGCGGCGAGCCCGTCGCGGCGGACAGTCGCCAGGACGCTCGCGGCCTGCTCGCCGCCCATCACCGAAATGCGCGCGTTCGGCCACATAAACAAAAACCGCGGCGAATAGGCTCGCCCGCACATGCCGTAATTGCCGGCCCCGTACGAGCCGCCGACGACGATTGTGAATTTCGGCACGCGCGCCGTTGAGACCGCGGTCACGAGCTTGGCGCCGTCTTTGGCGATGCCCCCGGCCTCGGCCGATTTGCCGACCATGAAGCCCGTTATATTCTGTAGAAAGACGAGCGGGACGCCGCGCTGCGCGCAGAGCTCGATAAAGTGCGCGCCTTTTTGCGCGCTCTCGGAAAACAAAATGCCGTTATTGGCGATGACGCCGACGGGGAACCCGTGCAATTGGGCGAACCCCGTGACGAGCGTCGAGCCGAACAGCGCTTTGAACTCGTCAAAGTCCGAGCCGTCGACCAAGCGAGCGATGATCTCGCGCGCATCATAGGGTTTGCGTTTGTCCGCCTCGACGACGCCGTAAAGCTCCTCGGCCGGATAAAGCGGCGCCGCCGCGTCGGTCGGGACCAAATCGCCGCGCTTCGTCCAATTGAGGCGTCGGACGATTGTGCGCGCGATGCCGAGCGCGTGGTCGTCATTTTCCGCGAGATGGTCGGCGACGCCGGATTGACGCGCGTGCACGTCGCCGCCCCCGAGTTCTTCGGCCGTCACTTCTTCGCCCGTCGCCGCTTTGACGAGCGGCGGGCCGCCGAGGAAGATCGTCCCTTGTTCGCGCACGATGACGGATTCGTCCGACATCGCCGGCACATAGGCGCCGCCCGCCGTGCACGAGCCGTGGACGACGGCGATTTGCGGGATGCCGGCCGCCGAGAGGTTGGCCTGATTGAAAAAGATCCGACCGAAATCGTCTTTGTCCGGAAACACCTCGTCCTGCATCGGCAAGAAGGCGCCGCCGGACTCGACGAGATAGACGCACGGCAACCGGTTTTCCTTGGCGATTTCCTGGGCGCGCAGGTGTTTTTTGACCGTAAGCGGATAATATGTGCCGCCTTTTACCGTCGGGTCGTTGGCGACGATCATGCACGTGACGCCTTCGATACGCCCTACGCCGGCGACGACGCCGGCCGACATGACGTCTCCGGAATACATCTCCCAAGCGGCGAACTGACCGATCTCCAGGAACGGCGCGCCGGGATCGACGAGGCGCTCGACGCGCTCGCGCGCCAAGAGCTTGCCGCGCGCGACGTGGCGCTCTTGGTAACGCGCGCCGCCGCCGTCGCGCACGGCGAGCGCGCGCCCGCGCAGCTCCTCGACCAGCACGCGCATGACCGCGTCATTCGCTCGAAAGCCGTCCGACTTAGGATCGATTTCGGATTTAAGGACGGGCATGACGGCGGACTAGGAAGCGCCCAGCATCGACGTTTCAAGCGTTTCGGCGACGCCGGGCGGCGCGGCGGCGTCGGCCGGCACGAAGAAGTCCGGGAACAGTTTGCGCGACGCGTCGACGCGATATTTCTCAAAGTCGGTGACGCCGTGCTCATGCAGGAAGGTGTCGTCGATGACGAAATTGCCGGTGAAGTCCCGCGACGGCTTCGTAAAGATGAGATGCGCGGCGTCCGCCAGAATGTCGGTCGTGCGCGAGCCCTTCATCATGGTCTCGCCGCCGAGAGCGAATTCGACCGCCGCCGTCGCGATGGCGGTGCGCGGCCACAGCGCGTTGAAGGCGATCCCGTCATTTTTGAATTCGTGCGCCATGCCGAGGACGCACATCGACATGCCGTATTTGGCCATCGTGTAGGCGACGTGGGGCGCAAACCAATGCGGGCTTAAATCGAGCGGCGGCGAGAGGGTTAGAACGTGCGGGTTCTCCGAATTCTTCAGGTGCGGAATGCACGCTTTCGACACAACGAACGTGCCGCGCGCGTTGACCCCGTGCATCAGATCCCAGCGTTTTACCGGCGTTTCGAGCGTACCGGTCAACGAGATGGCCGACGCGTTATTGATGCCAATGTCGATCCCGCCGAATTTGTCGACCGTCTGCGCGACGGCGTCCGCAACCGCCTCTTCGGAACGAATGTCGACGATGAGCGGCAAAGCCTTGCCGCCGGCCGCCTCGATTTCTTCCGCCGCCGTATAGATCGTGCCCGGAAGGTGTTTGTGCGGCTCGGCGGTCTTCGCGGCGATCGCGACGTTCGCGCCGTCCGCTGCGCAGCGCTTGGCGATCGCCAAGCCGATGCCGCGCGAAGCGCCTGTGACGAAAAGCGTTTTACCCTGAAGCTGACCCATCGCGCGCGTTCCTCCTTAACGGTTCGTCGGTTGACGAGCAGGTTTGGAAGGCGACGTTCAGAACGTCAATGCGCGGGGGCTGATTGAACCGCATCGGCAGGACCGTCATGCCCGTGCCGGACGTCACGAAGAGCGGGACGGCATAGGCATTCGTGAAGCCGGTGCGCGCGGCCCCGCAGGCGTGCGGCGACAACAAACACGACAAACCCGGCAGGTAAATCTGGCCGCCATGCGTGTGGCCGGCGACGACGAGATCGGCTTTGCCGGCGAGCTCCGGCTCCAGCACCGTCTCCGGATTGTGGGTGACGACGATGCGGGGCGCGGCCGGTCGGGCCTCTAACGCGGTGTAGTCCTGACGGCCCTCCCATAGATCCGACAGGCCGGCGATCTCGACGCCGCCGCCCATGGCGACGAACGAGCGGTCGACGCGATTGTCGACGACGTCGACGCCGGCGTTCAGCAACGCGGCGGTGAGCGGCCAGCCGACGTCGGGGCCGTCGGGCGCGCCGACGTCGTGATTGCCGGTGACGGCGAAGGCCGGCGCGCCGACGTCCCCGAGCGGCGCGACCGCGTCGGCGATCGCGGCTGGCGGCAGGTGATAGGTGAAGTCGCCGGGCATCAACACGACGTCGACGTCGAGCGCGCGCAGCCGCGGGGCGATGCGGCTCGCGGCGATCGCGTTCTTGAAGATCCCCCAGTGCATGTCGGCGACGACGGCGACGCGCACCGAGACGGGCGCATGATCGCGGGCCGTACAGGCTTCAATCCTGAGGTCGTGCGTGCGCGTGAGCAGTATCTTCGGTTCGGCGAAGCGGGCGTAAACCGGCACAGCGAGGGCCGCGAGCATGGCCAGGCACGCGATCCGCACGGGTCCGGCGCGCCGCACGGCGAGCGCCGCCAGCGCCAAGGCGACCGGAACGCACAGATAGCTTCCATAGAAAATCGCAATCTTGATCGTCGTCGGCACGGCCGATCGTCACCCCTCGCCCTCGCAATCCGCTTTAGGCCGGCGCCGAGACGCGCCGCAACCAGTCGGCGAACGCCGCCTCGTCGATCGCGCCGGCGGCGAAGGCGAGCATCGTGGCCGTCGCGTCCGGCTCGTCGGCGTCAAGACGGAGCCCGTTAAGCGACAAAAACAGCGAAGCCGTTAAGAATGCGGTCCGCTTATTGCCGTCGACGAAAGGGTGATTGCGGACCAAACCGAAGCCGTACGCGGCGGCGAGGTCAAATACGGACGGATCGCCGTACGCGGCGAGGTTTTCGGGACGTGCGAGCGCGCTTTCTAGGAGCGCCGCGTCACGCACCCCCGCCGCCCCGCCATATCGTTCCAGGCTCTTTTGGTGAATGCCGACGACGGTTCGCTTCGGAACCCAAACCCACGCCACTACTTTGCGAGCGCGCGCAGCGTGTTGGGGTACCGGGCCATGAGTTCCTCAACGGCTTTCATGTGCGCGTCGAATTCCGCGTCCTTGCGGGTCAATTCAAAGCCGTTTTCGGTACGCGTGACCGTCAGTTCGTCGCCCTCGGCCGCGTCAAGCGCCGAGACGAGTTCCTTGGGCAACACGACGCCGAGCGAATTGCCGACTTTTCGAATTTTGAGCGCATTCGTCATGCGCGTTAGTTATAACTTCCGTTATAATTGTCAAGCCGAAAGCAGCGCCGGGTCGCGTTTCTCGACCGCCGCGGCGCCGGCGCAGACCGTCGGCGTCAGGCCGGCGGCTTCGGCGAGGAATGTTTCGGCGTAAAAATGCGTGAGCCCGGCTTTGGCGCTCGCATAGGAAGCGTCGCCCTCCGCGCGGACCGAAAGCGCGCCGCGACCGAGATAGTGGCCGCCGGCGACATTGCCGAATTGCTTGAGATACGGCGTCGCGCCCGCGAGGACGTCGTCGGGCGCTGCGGCCGCGCGCGCGAGCAACCAATCGGTCGAGGCGGCGAGCGCGTCCGACGCCTGCTCCAACCGGGCCCCGGCGACGGCGAGCCCCGGGTCGCCGGAGGATTGCAGCGCGCCGGCGGTCTCGCGCGCGGCGTCGATAAAATCGCGCGCGGCGGCCCCGCCGTCGGCTTGCAGTTTGCGGCCGACGAGGTCCATCGCCTGGATCCCGTTCGTGCCTTCGTAAATGGCGGCGATCCGAACGTCGCGCGCAAATTGCGCCGCGCCCGTCTCTTCGACGTAGCCCATGCCGCCGTGCACTTGGACGCCGTACGATGCGGTCTCGATCGCCCGGTCGGTCGACCACGCTTTCGAAATCGGCGTCAAAAGATCTTCAAGGGCGCGCGCCTTTGCGCGCTCGTCGGCGCTTTCGCCGTGGCGGGCGCGGTCGTAGGCGACGGCGTTCGCGTAACAGATTCCGCGCGACGCTTCGGTCGCGGCTTTCATGGCGTAGAGCATGCGGCGCACGTCGGGATGCTCGAAGATCGCGATTTGGTCTCCGGATTTCACGCCGGGCGCGCGGCCCTGGCGGCGTTCAAGCGCGTAGGCGAGCGCATGCTGGTAGGCCCGTTCAGCGACGCCGACCCCCTGCACGCCGACGTCGAGGCGCGCGGAGTTCATCATCACGAACATGTTGCGCAGGCCTTTGTTTTCCGCGCCGAGAAGTTCGCCGACGCAGTCGCCCGCCTCGCCATAGGCCATCACGCAGGTCGGGCTGCCGTGCAGGCCCATTTTTTCCTCAAGACCGACGCATTGCACGTCGTTGCGCGCGCCGACGGCGCCGGCCTCATCGACGTGGACCTTCGGTACGAGGAACATCGAAATGCCGCCGGTGCCCGCCGGCGCGTCCGGCAGGCGCGCGAGCACGAGGTGCACGATGTTGTCCGTCAGATCGTGGTCGCCATAGGTGATGTAGATCTTCTGGCCGGAAATCTTGTAGCGCCCGTCGCCGATCGGCTCGGCTTTGGTGCGCATGTCTGAGAGATCGGAGCCCGCTTGGGGCTCGGTCAGATTCATCGTGCCGGTCCATTCGCCGGAGACGAGCTTCGGCAAAAACCGACGCTTCTGGTCCGGCGTGCCCGCGTGCAGGAGGGCTTTGACCGCGCCGGTCGTCAGCGTGGTGCCGATGGCGAACGACATGCAGGACGCGTTCATCGCGTCGACGAGAGCGACGGCGAGCGTCGAGGGGAGCCCCTGCCCGCCGATGTCCAACCCCTCGTCCTCCGCCGGGAAGGCGAGCGCGTTCCATCCGCCGTCGACATATTGGCGGTAAGCCCCGTCAAAACCGGGCGTCGTCCGCACGACGCCGTTTTCCAAAACCGCGCCTTGCCGGTCGCTGGTCCAATTGAGCGGAGCGAGCACATTGTCGCAGAATTTGCCCGCTTCCTCGAGGATCGCGTCCGTCAGATCGTCCGACAGATCCGGATAAGCGCCGGCGAGCGCGCCGAAATCGGCCATGTGGCGCAAGGCGAAGCGCATATCGCGCAGGGGCGTGGCGAAGGTCATGAAAGTCGGCCTTTCGATACGCGGCGGACCGCCGTCCGCCGAAACAGGTGAAATCTCCCCTTTTTTATGGCGGCGGAGGATTTAGATTTCGACCGCAAGGCGCAGCGAGGCGCGCGGCGCGGAAACGGTCCGCAGCGGGAGAGAGCCGATGCCAGAACGCAGCAACACGCCCGATCCGAGCGGCGACGGCGCCCGCAACGTCCTGGGCGGCCCTTTGGAAGTCTGTTCCCTCGACCCGCTGACCGGGTGGTTTCGCGACGGCTGTTGCAACACCGACGGGCGGGACATGGGGCTCCACCTCGTTTGCGCCAAGGTGACGGCGGCGTTCCTGGACCATCAAAAGCGCGGCGGCAACGACCTCGTAACGCCGCGCCCCGAATACGGGTTTCCCGGCCTGAAGCCCGGCGACCAATGGTGCGTCTGTCTGTCGCGCTGGGTCGATGCGCTGAACGACGGGGCGGCCCCGCCGATCCGTCTGGAGGCGACGCACGAGGAAGCCCTGGCGGTGTTGCCGATCGAGACGCTGCGCGCCCACGCGATCGACGACGCAGCGCGTTAACAAAACCTTCTCGCCGACCCCGCGCGCGTCGACGTCGCAACCCGACCCGGCGTTCGCGATCCGAAACTAATCCGACCCCAGATCGCGTTCGGTGCGGACGGCGTAGCCGGCGCCCAGACGCGCGCGCGCGCAGGGGTCACGGCGCGACGCACGCGGCGCACCGCTTGCAGATTACCTTCCCGTAAAGATTAAATCGGGGAGCCGTAGGCATGCGCATGCGCGCCGGATCCACACTCGCCATCGCCGCGGCCGCAACGCTCAGCGTCGCCGCCGACGCGGCCGCAAGCGATCGACGGGATCGCATCAACCCGCCGCTCATTGAGGTCCTACCGGACGGCGCCGTCGAAACGATCAGCAAGGACGGCGGCGCCGTCTACGGTCGCGTGCCGACTTCGTTCGGGTATGACGCCGTCTTCTATACGGTATTGCCGAAGGGTCGCACCCAGAAGATCGACGTCGGCCCGAAGACCGGCGAGCGCTCGCGCTTGCAATATCGCCGTCTGAGGATGGTCGGCCGCAACGGCGCCGAGAACGCCGCCCTTAATCGCCTGTCTCACGGATCGACGCCGACGCAAAAGCGCCGGTTCGAGCGGATCGGCTATTGCCAAATCGACGACGCGATGCGCCGCGCCGTGGCGTACATCGCCCTGTCGTCGTCGTTCCAGCTTCAGTAACGCCCGGGGAGAGAATTGCGATGACCGAGACCGCCAAAATGCGCCGCGACGCGCCGACTCGTCGCCATTTCCTGTCGACCGGGGCCGCGGCGGCGGCCGTCGCCGGCGTTTGCGCGCCGCAGGTCGCCTTCGGACGGGCCGGCGGAAAAACGATCATCAAGGTCTTTATGCGCGGCGGCGCCGACGGGCTCTTGTTGTTCCCCAAAATCGACGACGACAATTACTATGCGAACCATCAGGGGGCGGCCGTTCCGCGGCCCGGCTCCGGGCCGGCCTCGGAACAGGCGCTGATCTTTCCGGGTCGCCGGCGGCGCTCGCGGGCGCTCAACCCCAACCTCGCGCCGCTGATGGAGATTTGGGAAGACGACAACCTCATGGTCTCGCCCGCGACCGGCTTTCCGGAGAACCGCCGTTCGCACTTTGAAGCGCAGAGCCAGATCTCCTCGGCGACGGCGGGGCCGGAAGAACAAGGCTACCTTAACCGCTTTTTAGCGCTGCGCGGCTTTAGCGACCCGTTCGCCGGCGCCGTTCTCGGCAAGCGCGACATGAGCAAGGACCTGGCGGGCCCCCGCATGGTCCCCGTCGTCGCCTCGCCCAATCAGTTCGGCGGCGCGGCCTACTCCAACACCGCGCTCGGGCGCGGCTTGCGTCTCGCCGCCGAACTCCTCAACGCCGGCGAACCCTTGAACGCGGCCGCCGTCGATTGGCAAGGCGATTGGGACTCCCACACCGAACTCGTCGCACGGACAGACCGTCCGTGGACCGATCAGAATTTTCGCCGCAACCGAGACATGGCGACGGGCGCGGGCGACCTCTTGACGTTCTATCGCGAACTGCGGCGGATGGGTCGGCTGCGCGACGTCGTCGTCCTCGTCGGCACCGAGTTCGGCCGGACGATCCAGATCAACGGATCGCGCGGCACCGACCATGGGCGCGGCGGGGCGTGGTTCGCCTTCGGCGGCCGCATCCGCAACACCTTCCTCGGCGACGCGCCGCTCCCCGATTGGATCCCGCCGGCGCAACAGCGCGGCGACAATCCGGCGCGCTGGTTGCCGGACGTCGTCAATTACAAAGACATTGCCGCGGAAATTCTCGTCCGGCATCTGGGCCTCGGCGCCCGCGACGTCGGCCGCGTCTTGCCGGGCTGGACGTGGACGCCGCAGAACTTCTTGCGCGGCTAGGACGCGCTACGGTCTTGCGTCGGCGCCGCGGCGCAAGACCCGCCAGCCCAAAACGACGACGGCGACGTCGACCGCCAACAAGACCGCGCCGACCGGCGTCAACGCGCGCGCTAGCGCGGCGCTGACGAGCCCGAGGGCGAGCCCCAGACCGCAGGCGACGGCCCCGGCGCGCACCGAACGGCGGCCGGCGCCCGTCAACACGACCTGTCCGATCCCGAAATAGACGACCCCGAACGCGCCGACGATCGGCGCGG
>JBCCZS010000111.1:0-9962 GCA_039187035.1 Pseudomonadota bacterium
ACGGCGACGGGCGCGCGCACTATCGGTTAACAGCCAACGGCGAGGCGCTGCGCCCGACCATGCGCGCGCTCATGTTCTGGTCGGTGACCTATTTTATGCAGCGCACCGACCACGCCGAACCGCGCGAGGCCCTCTATTCGGACAATCTAAATCCGGACAGCGTCGCCCTCGCGATCGAGATTTTCGGCAATATCCACGCGTCGGTCGCGCCGAACTACGTTCTTCACCTCTACATCGACGACAATCCTTACACCTACTTCTTTATGAACGGGGAGCTGACCGCGCGGCGCGGCGCGGACGCGCCCGCCGTCGCGCAGGTGCGCACGGACGTCGCGACGGTGTTGCGGGGCTTGCGCCACGAGATCGCACTGGACGAGGTGCGCAAGCGCAGCGCCATGACCGGCGACGCCGAGGTGCTCGACGCGTTTTTGTGCGCGATCAGCCCCGGCGGCAACGCGGAACTGGAAGTCGCCGCGCTCATTGAAGCCGACCGCAAGGCGATGGCGTCCTAACGCGCGCCGCGACCGTCAGCCGGTCAGCCGTCAGCCGGGGCCGCGCCTGGGGCCGAGGGTGAAACTAGAGCGCCGGATGATCATATTGGATCGGGTAAAGACCGGCTCAGGCGCTCAAAACAAACAATCTAGAGCGTCGGAATGATCCAATACAAAGCGCCGACGCTCTAGGGCAGCGCCGGGATCGGCGTTGCGCGTTCGGCGTCGAGGTACCGGGCGCCCACGGGCCGGGCCGCCCCGTCCTCCAGCGATAAAACGAGCGGATTGCCGGTCGGGATCTCAACCTCGACGATGGCGTCGTCGGCGACGTCGAAAAGCAATTTGGCGATCGCGCGCAACGAGTTGCCGTGCGCGGCGACGATGCAAGACGAGCCGCCGACGAGGCGGGGCGCGATTTCACGCGTCCAGTACGGCTCTACGCGATCGAGCGTCGTTTTCAATGACTCCGTATTCGGAACGTCGGCGCGCGGCAACGCGGCGTAACGAGCGTCGTCGCCGGGATTGTCCGGGTGATCGGCCGGCATCGGCGGCGGCGGCGTATCGTAGCTGCGCCGCCAGATTTTCACTTGATCCTCGCCGTGCTTCTCCGCCGTTTCTTGTTTGTTGAGGCCGGTTAGACCGCCGTAATGACGCTCGTTCAAACGCCACGTTTTCGTGACGGGCAGCCAAAGGGCGTCCATTTCTTCCAGGGCGAGATTGAGCGTTTTGACGGCGCGGGTCAGGACCGACGTGTACGCTGCGTCAAAAGCGACGCCTTCGGCCCGCAGGAGCGCGCCGGCCTTGCGCGCTTCCGCCTCGCCCTGCTCGGTGAGCTTTACATCGACCCAGCCGGTGAAGCGGTTCGCAAGGTTCCATTCGCTTTGGCCGTGGCGCAGAAGAACGAGGGTCGTCATAGGGCGGCTCCGAGACGTCGCTGAGGATCGGCCGGTCTCTACCGAACGCCGCCGCCATTGGCTAGGCGGACAAGGCGGCCTATAGCGATCGCGCCGTTATTAGCGAGCCCGCCATGTCCGCTCCCGCCTCCCCGATCGCCCTCGCCGTCCACGGCGGCGCCGGCGCCCGCGCGGGGCGGGACTATTCGCAGACGGAGGTCCACTTACGCGGTTTGACCAAGACGGGTCACGCCCGCCTCGACGCGGGCGACGCCGCGATCGACGTCGTGCAGGCGCTCGTTGAGGAAATGGAAGCGTCGGGCCTTTACATCGCGGGCCGCGGCTCGGCCCCGAACACCGCCGGCTACGCCGAACTCGACGCGTCGATCATGACGGCGGGCGCACGAGGGCCTGCCGACGGTAGCGGATCGGGCGCAGCCGGCCGGCGCGCGGGCGCCGTCGCCGCGGTGCGCGATTTGAAACATCCGATCCGGGCGGCGCGCCGCGTCCTTGAGGAGACCCCGCACGTGATGCTCGCCGGCCGCGGCGCCGAGCGGTTCGCACGCGAACGCGGCCTTGATTTCGTCGACGACCCGGCCGGCTATTACGTCGTGCCGGTCGGCGTGCGGCCGGAGGAAATGACGCAGCGCGACCTCGATCACGGCACCGTCGGGGCCGTCGCGCTCGACCGCGCCGGGCGGCTCGCGGCGGCGACGTCGACGGGCGGCGTGTTCGGCAAACACGAGGGACGGGTCGGCGACACGCCGCTTATCGGTTCCGGGACGTGGGCGGACGAAACCGTCGCCGCGTCATGCACCGGCCTCGGCGAGTACTTTATTTTGGCGGGCGGCGCGCAAGACGTCGCCAGCCGGGTGCGGTATTGCGGGGCGAGCCTTCAAGAGGCGGTCGACGGGCTGATCGCGGACGTCGCGCGCCTCGGCGGCGACGGCGGCGTCATCGCCGTTTCCAAATCTGGCGAGGTCGCGTTCGCTTTCAACTCCGACGGCATGAAGCGCGCCGGGGCCGGCCCGACGACGCCGCTCTTTTCAGAGACTTTCTAAGACGCCGCGGTTTCAAGCCTTAAGCCCGCGAGACGGTCGACCCGTTACTCTTGCGCGTCGACGCGGCGCGGGAATGCGAACGTCGCATCGGGGTCGAGCGTCACCGAAATCGTCTCGCCGGGCGTCGGCGGCGCGTCGGTCTCGACCGCCAATCGCCCGCCCTCGGGACTTTCCACCACGGCGCGCCAGCCGGGTCCCGCAAATGTCGCGTCCCGCACCGTCGCTCGGCCCGCCGGTCGCTCCTCCCCGCCCGCGCGCGCCGCGCCGCGCCGGATGACGAGTTCGACCGGCCCCGACAAGTCCGGATCGACGGACGTCGTGCCGAACGCGGTGCGCGCGACGCCGCCCGCGGCCTCGCCCACGAGGCGCTGCGCGCCGGGGAACAGCGCGGCGCCGTCGGCGGTTTGCGGGCGCGCGTAGAGGTCCGCCGGCGCCGCACACTCAATGATGCGCCCGGCGGCCATCACCGCGACGCGATCAGCAATTTCGATCGCCTCCTCGGGGTCGTGGGTGACGAGGACCGTTGCGGCGCGCGCGCCTTTCAAAACGCCCCGCAACGCTGAGCGCAGGCGGCGGCGCGCGACGACGTCGACGGCGGCGAACGGCTCGTCCAACAACATGACGTGCGGGCGCCGGGCGAGCGCGCGCGCGACGGCGACGCGTTGTTGCTGGCCGCCCGACAATTCGTGCGGGCGACGCTCCTCAAACCCGGCGAGCCCGACCGCTTCCAGCTCTTCATCGACCCGCGCGCGCGCCGCGTCGGCGCCCAGCCCGGCAAGCCCGAACGCAACGTTCTCCGCGACCGTCATATGCGGGAACAGGACATAATCCTGGAACACGAAACCGACGTCTCGGCTCTCGGGCGGAGCCGCGCGACCGGGCTCGGCGATGAGACGCCCGTCGACCGAAATGCGCCCTGCGTGCAGAGGAGCAAGGCCCGCGGCGAGCCGCAAAACCGTCGTCTTGCCGCACCCCGATGCGCCGAACAGACACACGATTTCCCCGCAAGCGGCCGACAAGTCGATGTCGCGCGCGCCGGCGAACGGGGCCGGCGGGCGCCCGTATCGACAGGTCGCTCGGTCGAAAACGAGTCCCGCGCTCGTTTCAGTCGTGGGGTCGGGGCGCGCCGTCATCAGAACGCGGCGTCTCGCACGAACGCGTTTGGAATGATAGGCCGTCGCAAAATGACGGCTTTCTCTCTTTCTCGCCCTGCGCTCGTCGCGCCCGTGGGCCTAACCGCGCTGGCGCTATTGCTGTTCGCGCCGGCCGTCGCCGTCGTCGCGACCGCCGCCGGCGCGGCGGGCGACACCGTACTCAGCGGCCCGGCGGCGTTCGACTATGCGTTCGGCACGCTGGCGCTTTGCGCGCTCGTCGGGGTCGGCGCGGCGTTTGTCGGCGCCGGCGGGGCGGCGCTCGTCGCGCTCGCCGACTTTCCCGGGCGGCGGTTTTTTTCGGTCGCGCTCGTCACGCCGTTCGCGGTGCCGGCTTACATCGCGGCGTATGCGTACGGCGCGATGCTCTCCCCTGTCGGACCCGTGGCTGACGTTTTGTCGGCGTTCGTCGGCGCGGCCGACGCGGCGCGCGCGCTGCCGGAGATAAGAACGCTGCCGGGCGCGGCGTTCATCTTGACCCTGAGCGTTTACCCGTATGTCTACCTCGCGGTTCGGGCCTCGCTGGCCGCGCGTTCAGGCGCGTTGCTCGACGCGGCGCGCAGCCTCGGCGCGAGCCCGCGCCGCGCGGTGTTCCGGGTCTTGATCCCGGCCGGCCGCGCCGCCTTCGCCGGCGGTCTCGCGCTCGCGCTGATGGAAACCGCGGGCGATTACGGCGTCGCCGACTATTTCGGCGTGCGGACGTTGTCGACCGGCGTCTTTCGCACATGGTACGGGCTCGGCGACCTCGCCGGCGCGGCGCTCTTGGCGGCCGGGCTTTTCGTCTTGGCGCTGTTGTTCGTGCAACTTGAGGCGTTCGGGCGGCGCGACGGCGCGGACGCGCCGCGCACGGCGCGACCGACGCCGAGGTTGCGCCTGCGCGGCCCGCAAGCGTGGGCGGCCGTCCTATTGTGTTCCGTACCCGTTATTTTTGGGTTCGCCGCGCCCGTCGCCATGTTGATCGCCGCGGCCCCGAAAGCCGCCGCGCCCCGCGGCCTCGCCGACGCGCTCGTCAACACCGGGCTCGCCGCCGGGCTCGGCACGGCCGTGACGATGGGGGCGGCGATCCTTTTGGCGACCGCCTACCGGGCGGCCGTCCGCGTCAGGGGTCTGAAGTCCGCGCCGCTCGATCTCGGCGTGCGGGCGGCGACGCTCGGCTACGCCTTGCCGGGCGCGGTCGTCGCCGTCGGCGTCTTGGCGGTCGCGAGCGTCGCGCCGGGCGTTTCAATCGTCAGCCTCGGCCTCGGCGCGTTACTCTACGCCTATGCGACCCGCTTCGTGACGGCCGGCTACAACGCCGTCGCCGGCGGCCTCGAGCAAATCCATCCGTCGACCGACGAGGCCGCGCGGCTTTTGGGAGCGGGCCCGCTCCGGCTTTTTGCGCGCGTGCACGTCCCGCTTGCGCGCGGGGCCGTCGCGGCGGGCTCGGCGATCGTCTTTATCGACATTTTGCGCGAATTGCCTGCGACGCTCCTCCTGCGTCCCTTCGATTTTGAGACCGCGGCGACACGCGTTTACCGCCTGGCGAGCGACGAGCGCTTTGCGGATGCGGCTGCGCCTGCGCTCTTTCTCATCGCTATCGGCGTCGCCGCGGCGACGGTGCTGGAGTTCCCCGACCGGCGCGGCTAACCCGGAACAAGACGATCCGCCTATTCGTCTGCTAACGTCCGGCCTGCTAGCATCAGCTGCATTCGGGCCGCATACGTGCCGGTTAGGACCAACCATGGCGGGAATTGTTCGTTGGATTTTCGGGTTAGCGGCGATCGCGCTCACCGTCGCCGGCGCGAACCTCGCCGTCGCCCCGCCGCCGCCGGTCGACGCGGAGGGCGGCGCAGCCCGCTTTTCCGCACGCGAAGCAAAGAAAGCGCTCGAAACCTTGATCGGCGACACGCGCCCGCGGCCTTTGGGCTCCAAGGCCAATGCGGCCGGGCGCGCACGGATCGTCGACGCCTTTGAACGCGCCGGCTTCGCGGCCGCCACGGTCCCCGACCGCACCTGCCGCACCGCCGGGCGAAGATCGTTCATTCGGTGTGCGGAGGTCTGGAACATCGTCGTCAGGATCGCCCCCGGCGAGGGGCCGGCGCTGGTTCTGGCCGCCCACCACGACAGCGTCGGCGCCGGGCCGGGCGCAGCGGACGACCTGCATGCGGTCGCGGTAATCCTGCAAGCCGCGACCGCCTTGCGCGACGACCCCGCGGTGCGCCGTCCGGTCGTCGCCATCATCACCGACGGGGAAGAAGAAGGATTGTTCGGCGCGAAAGCCGTCTTTGAACGCGCGGGCGTTACGGAAAAGCTGGGGCCGGTCATCAATCTCGAAGCGCGCGGCAACCAAGGGCCGAGCTTATTGTTCGAAACGGTCGCCGACGGATCGTGGCTCGCAACGACATACGGCAAAGCGGCGCCCCGGCCGCAGACAAGCTCGTTGATGCAAGCGGTGTACGAAACCCTGCCGAACGCGACCGATTTGACGATGGTGCGCCGCGCCGGAGTTACGGGGGCCAATTTCGGGTTCATCGGACGCCCGGCGCACTACCACACGCCGCTCGACACGCTCGACAATCTCGATCTGCGCAGCCTCCAGCACCAAGGCGACAACGTCCTCGCGCTCGCCCGCGCCGTTGCGCGCGCGGACGCCTTGCCGACCGGACCGCGTCATCCGCTCTATACGGATCTTTGGACGCGCGGTTTCATCAGCATGCCGCAGTGGGTCGCGCCGACGACGCTCGTCCTGTGCATTTTCGTGTTGGCGACGGTCGCGGCCCGCCGTCCCGGCTTTTCCTGGAACCGGATCGTCGGCGGGGCCGTCGGGTTGCCGCTTGCAGCAGCCGCCGGCGCGGGGTTGAGCGTCGCCGTCTACCGAGCCGCCGGTTACGCCTCGCCGGCGCCCGGCTACGCCTATCCGACGCTCTTCAATTACGTCTTACTTGTTTGCGCGTTCGCCGGCGTTGCGCTCGTCGCCGCCGTCGTCGGCCGGCGCGTCGGCGCAAGCGTCGTCGCGGTCGGTGCGTGGATTGCGTTTTGCCTCATCGGCCTCGCCGCTTACGTCGCCTTTCCCGGCGCCGCGGTCCTTTTTGTGGTTCCGGCCGCCGCGGCTGCGGTGATCCTCGCCAGCGCCCACGCGCTTTCTTCGTTTGCGCGCTGGCTTTTCTCCGTCGCGGCCGTCCTCGCCGGCGCGGTGTCGGCATCGTTTCTGGCGCCGATCGGATTTCTGACGTCGACGGCCGTCGGCCCCGAGATGTTCTGGGTGACGACGATCGCCTTGTCGTTTGCAATAACGCCGCTGGTCTTCGCCGCGCCAAGGCCGGCGGACCTTGGCGGCGCGGCGCTCTGCGCGATCGCCGCGACGGCGGCGGCCGGCGCCGTCCTCGGATTGCGACCGGCGTACACGGCCGAACGCCCGCTCCCGCAAAACATTCTTTATGTTGAAGACTATCGGACCGGAACCGCAGAATGGCGGATCCCGACACGCCGGCCGATCCCCGCGTCGTTCCGGGACGCGGCGGCGTTCTCGCAGACGGTCGAACCCGGCCAAACGGGCTTCACCGCCGCGGGCTTCGCCGCGTCGTCCGCGACGCCCGCCCCCGCGGAACGGCCGGCGCTCACGATCGTCGACGAAACGCCGGTCGAGGCGGGCCGGCGTCTCCGCTTGGCGATCGACGGCGTCGAGGACGCCTGGCACGCGCGGATTTACATTCCGGAGGCCGCAAGGCCCCTCCACGTCGACGTCGGGGGCGTGCGATACGCGTTTGATCCGGCCAAGGCCCGCAACGGGCGCCACGTCTTTATTTGTTATGCGCCGCTATGCGGCGACATCGATATTACACTGGGTACGGATGAAAAAGCTGATTGGCTGTACGGCGTCTGGTCGCTCGGCCTTCCGGCCGCCGGCGCGCCGGTCGTCGACGCGCGCCCGTCATGGATGACCGCCAAGCAAGACGGCGACGTGACGATCCGGATCGCGCAGCAGAAGATTTAAGCCGCCGACAACCGCGCCGCCGCTTCGACATTGTCGGCGATGTAAGCGACCTGGTCGGGCGTCAAATAGGGATGCATCGGCAGCGCCAAAATGTCGGCCGCGAGTGCGTCCGTCGCCGGCAAGCCGGCGCGCGGCGCGTACGCCTCGAAGGCCGGCATGCGATGGAGCGGCGTCGCGTAGTAAATCGCAGTCGGCACGCCCCGTTCGCGCAGCGCCGCCGCCACCCGGTCCCGATTGGCGACGCGGACCGAATAATAGTTTCGGCCCGATTGCGCGCCGCCGACCAGGCGTTGTAGTCCCGCAAAACCGGCGAGCCGCGCGTCATAATCAGCGGCGATGCGGTGGCGCGCCTCGAGCTCGTCATCGAAGATCGCGAGCTTTTCGAGAAGAACCGCAGCCTGCATGCTGTCCATGCGCCCGTTAAACCCGACGCGTACGGAATTTTTGCGGCCCTCGTCCGTGCCGTGCCAGCGGATCGAGCGCCAAGCCTCGACAAGATCGGCGTCGCGGCCGACGACGGCTCCGCCCTCGCCATAGGCGCCGAGCGCCTTGCCGGGGAAGAAACTGAGCGACGTCGCCGGCGCAAGATCGCCGACCTGTCGGCCGTTCAGCCGCCCGCCGAAGCTTTGCGCGCCGTCGGCGAGAAGGTGCATGCCGTCGGCCTCGGCGATCGCCGTCAGCGCCGCGTAATCGGCCGGCGCGCCGAACAAGTCGACGGCGATGATCGCGCGCGGGCGCAATCGGCCCTCGTCTTTGACCGCCTCGACGCGCGCCGCCAAATCCTTCGGGCACAGATTGAACGTGTCCGGATCGATGTCGACGAAGACCGGCGTCGCGCCAGCCAGCAGAACGGCGTTGGCGGTCGCGTTGTACGTGAAGGACGGTAAAAATACGGCGTCGTCGGCGCCCAACTCCCACGCCATCAGAGGTATGACGAGCGCCGTTGTGCCGCTCGCGCACGCAACGACGCCGACGTCGGGCCCGCCGCCGATCCGCTGTGCGAGCGTTTCTTCAAGCGCGTCGATTTCCGGGCCGGCGATGTACCTTCCGTGGTCGAGAACCGCGGCCATGCGCCGCTCTATGCCGTCACGAAGCCGGCGTTGCTGCGCTTTGAGATCGATGAACGCGATGTCGCCGATCGTCGAGCGCGCCGCGAGGGAAAGATTGACGACGCCGTTCACGCAACCGCTCCATAAGACGCCGGCTTGACGCCGGGCGGACGGCCCCGGCCGGCGGCGACCGCGTCGCCCGACGCCGCTTGCGTTTGCGCGCGCGCCGCTTCGACGCGCAGGGCCCAATCGAGCGCGCCGGCGCCGTCGGCGGCGGTGATCGGCGCGTCGGTTCCGTCGCGGACCGCCGACAAAAACTGGGCGACGCCATATCCGAGGGGATCGTCGAGCGCCGGATGACCCGTCGCCGCCTCGTGCGCGACGGCCGCGGCCCCGACGAGACGGCGCGATGCGAAATCGAATTCGGTCTCCGGACCGCCGTCGCGCGAGAACGTCATCGCTCGCCGCTGCGTCAGCGCCCGGCGCGACGCGACGAACGTCGCCGTTCGTCCGCCTGCGAACGTCAGCCGCGCGGTCGTCTCGTGGGCCGACCCCGACGCCTCGACCGTTTCAGGACCGCCCCATCCGAGCCGGCGCGCGAGGTCGAGATCGTGGATCATCAAGTCGAGGGCGGCCGAGATTTCCTCGCATCGTCCGGACGGCGGTCCGCATCGTTCGAACGTCACCGCATCGGCGTCCGCGGCGAGGGCCAACGCGCCGACGGCTTCTGCGACGAAACGCTCTTGGTGGCCGACTTGGACGACGCGCGCCTCGGCGGCCGCGAGCGCGGCGATCTCGTGCGCGTCGTCGGCGTCCGTGGCGACGGGCTTTTCGATGTAGACGTGCTTGCCGGCGCGAAGCGCGGCGCGCGCAAGGGACCCATGCGCCGCGGCCGGCGCCGCGATCGTGACGACGTCGACGGCGCCAAAAAATCCGGAGAAATCGTCAAAGACCGGCGCGCCGAGCGCGTCGGCGAGCGCAGCAGCGCGCGCGGGGTCCGCATCATAAACACCGGAAAGCGTGACGGCGGGCGCGGCCGCATATTTGCGCGCGTGATGCCCGCCGAAGACGCCGGCGCCGATCACGCCCGCGCGCAAATGCGCCGGCTCCGCGCACGAAGACTGAGCCGTCATTGACGTCATAGCAGCACCCGCCCCCGCAAACGATGCGCCGCGCCCGAACGCCGCCTCGCCGCGAAATTTTATACGACCATCCGTCCATCAGACCGTCGCCTGCGGAAAGATACAAGGCGCCGGGCGCGTGCGCTACGCCCGCTACTTTCGAACGCGCATCAAACAATATTACCCCAGATTTCATGAGGTTACGGAACGGAAAGGTCAAAGC
>JBCCZS010000112.1:0-9960 GCA_039187035.1 Pseudomonadota bacterium
AGAGCAGCGGATTGAAAATCCGCGTGTCGGTGGTTCGATTCCGCCCCTGGGCACCAGATTATATTTTATAAAAATGAAAAATTCCGAACTCCCAACAAAAGCAACACGTTTAGTGCTGCACTTGCTCGACTTCTTTCGTGTTCTTTTTGGATAAGCCGAGAACAATTGGGATACTTTGAGCGGGCTCATCGAATACCCTTAGTTCGCGATATTCCAAAATCCCGCTGACAATTCGCCGCCGTCAAGCCGAAGGTCCGCCCGTACAAGCTTGCCGATAGCCCCGGACCTCTACGTGCACGGGATGGCGCGCGGCTCCGGGCCCTGGTGGATGACGTAAGTCTAGGGGGGCGCGGACGGCTTCGCCTTGGCCCGGGCTTTACTCGTAAAATCAAGCCATGGCCCGCATCCGGCGGGACGCGATCGGGCTAGAACGACGCGGAGAGCGCCGCCGTTCCCTGGTGGCGTGTCAGGCCGTCCCCGAACGCGCCGTCGTAACCGACGGAGAACCGCACGCCGTTGGCGACGTCCATGGCGAGCCCGCCGCCGAGGATCGCGCGGCCGCGCGCCACATTAAGGCCCGGCGTTAGGACGGCGTCGGCGACGCCTGCGAGGCGTGCGGCCGTCTCTGCACCATTGCCGAGCACCTCATAGCGGTAGCCGCCGGACGCGAAAAGCCGCGCAACGCCGCCGATCGGCTCGGCGGTTTCCAGGCGTGCGCCGACATCGGCGAACAAATAGGCCGTAGACTGCGCTTCTACGTCAAGGTTAGCGTCGCCAGCGCCGGTTTCGGCAAGCGCCCCACGCTGCGCGTCCACATAGGTCGCGCCGACGAACGGTTCGATGAACGCGGCGTCGCCGAGCGCGATCGCATAGCCTGCGTTCACGGCGGCGACGGTGGCGTTAAATTCGGTCTCGCCTCGGGCCGTCTCGTTGAGAACCGGGATCGCTTTCTCCGTCTCTATGTCGCCGGTCGAACGCGACAAATTCATGCGCACCGTAAACGGACCATCCGAAAGCTGAGCGTACGCGCCAAAGACGAAGCTTTCGCCTTCGATCTGCGCGACGAGGTCGTCGAAATCCTGCTCAAATCCGGACACGCCCGCGAATGCGCCAACCGAAAGCGTATCCGAAACGCCGTACCCGAACCCGAATAGCCCGCCCTGCGCTAAGGCCCCGCCGCCCGACGCCGTCGCGGATCCGTCCAGCGATGCGTTGGTCACCATGCCGGCCGTCCACGCTTCGAAGCGCCCCGCCTCGGGCGCGCGCCCGCGCGTCGCCTGCGACAACGCCCGTTGCACGCCTAGACTGTGCTCGACATTCAAGAAATCCGTACCGGCATAAACCTCCGCGGAAAGCCCGCGCAGAGCGGCTTCGAGTTCGGCTTCACCGGTAATCTCAAACAGCCTGATATACAGGGCCTGCACGCTGGCGCCGTCCGCATCGGTTACGATATCATCTAGGTAGCCGGCCAACGCCGCGGCGGGCGCCGACAACGGCGTCGCCGCACCGGCTCCAAGGGCGGTTCGCACGTCAACAATAACGGACCCGCTCAGGAAACGGACATCTTCGACGCTGTAGGAAAGCGGCGCAACGACGCTGGTAAAGGCGCCGCTGACGCCCCCCGTCGCCTGAAGCACAACGAAACTATTTTCCCCAACGAGAACGTCGCCGGAATTCTGCGTCAAAACGAGTGACGCGCCGTCGATACTAGCAGCCCCATCGACAAAAACGTTTGAATAAAGAGCATTGCGCTCCGCAATAGCTGGCGTTCCGGGATCATCGACGGACGTAACGTCGATCGCCAGTGTTGAACCCGCATTCATCGAAAGATCGCCTTCGATCCGGAGTCGAGAATCCGCGAGGTCCGGTGAAAAGGCTGGATCGAGCGTTGGCGCGAGCATGCCGCTGACGGTAATCTGCGGCGCAACGTTCAGCGTGTTGATGGCCCCGTTGCCGGCGAGCGTAGCCCCTTCGCCTACGGTAATTGCATCGGAATTCAGGACACTGGTAACAAAAAGTTCTCCCATAGAAATAGCGATCGATGGAGCGTCGAGCGGTCCGGAAAAAACGGTCGTTTGTCCTTCTGCGTCTAGCGCAATATTTTCGAACGACTGGAAGTCATTCAGGCTCAACCCCCCTTGGCGAATAACGAGGTTGTCCGTTCCGCCACCCCCATCGATAAATCCATCGGCGATCGCGCCCTCTTCAATGATCACGGTATCAGCGCCCAATGATAGAGAGACATCTCCGCTCAGCGTCGATCCGGTCTCCAAGGTTAACGTGTCATCCCCAGCGCCGAACACTAGACCGTTTGTGATTGTTCCCCCGTTCTGGTTTCTGAACGTTGTCTGGCCGTTGAAGGTTCCGGAACCTGACCAACGGCCGGCGTTCTCAACCGTGATAAAGGCGGCGGCCCCGGCGGAAATGTTGCTCTGGAAAATCGCCGATGCTTGATTTGTAAAAATTACGCTGCCGCCGGTTTTCTCGAGGCGAACCTCGCCAAGCATTTCGCCTGCGTTATTGATGGTCGCCGTCCCGTCGCCCTGAAATCGCGTCAGGCCTTCGTGAACGCCCTCCACATTCAACGTATCGTCGCCGACGGAGAATAAGAGGTTATTCAGATTGTTCGCTCCAGCGCGGATTGTCGCGATGTCATTGCCTTCACCCATATTGAAAGCGGGATTGGTATTGCTGAAGGTATCATCGAGCGAACCCGACGGCCCGATAATAAGGATATCGTCTCCGCTTTCGAAGAGAACGTCCGGGGAAGAGCCAGCTAAGTTGAAGCGACCGTCCAATTCCAACGTGTCGTTGCCGCTACCGAAGGAAGCGCTGTTTCCCACCGCGACAATAGCATTTTGCGCTATTGTGAATTGGTCGTCGCCCGCCCCAAAGGATAGACCTGACGAGGACGTCAAAGTCCCGCCGTCGCGAACGAAAACTGTATCATCGCCGTCACCAAGGCTAGTGTCGATGTCAACAAAATAGGTCCCCGCAATATCGATCAGGTCGTCGCCTGCGCCGAATAAGGCGGGAGAAAACACGCCGGAATAGCGCCCGCCAGCGTCGACGATCAGTCGATCATCGCCGCTGCCCATCTCTAATCGACCGGCAGTAACGCGGCCGCCATCGCGCACAACGAGCGTGTCGTCGCCGCCGCCGAAGAACGCCCCGCGATTTGTAAACAACGCACCTACGTCCCAGAAACCGCTAACGTCGAGCGTGTCGTTGCTGCCGGCCGCGAGGAAATCAATGGTGCCGACGGCCGTCCCTTGAATGTCGAGCGTGTTGTTCCGGCCCGCAAACTCAAACAATTCGAAGAGGTCGGTCGTGACCTGGTTCCCGGTCGTCGTGGCCCCGGGGGAGACGACGACGCGTAAGTTATCCGCCGTGTACGTATTCTTGCCGGTGCTTGTCCCGGTGCAGGTTACCGTGTCGCCATCCGCGGGTGTGGCCGGGGCGCATTGCGCCGCCGCCGTTGACGCCAGGCTTGTGGCCGCAAGCCCCGTCGTCGCCAGCATGGTTGCGCCCACGAGGCGTGTCGGCAGTTTCATCGATCAGATCCCTTCTCGCGGCGATCAAGCCCACGTGACGATGGCAAACGCGCCCCAAGGCCGGGCGTTGCGCATCACACCCTGAGTACAGCAATACTTCTATTCTTCTAAGGTATAAAGTACCCGTCCGTTGATCGCTGCCTAAAGCGGGTAAGATTATTTAATTACGATGTTTGTGCATCCCAGGGCCCATGGGCGAGGTTCGCCGATGCGGGCTTTTCTGGTCTGCGATCCGACAAAGAACGTGCGTTAACGACCTTTGCCGATCGACGTGGTTGAGCTTAGCGACTTCCATGAGCGTTGAAGGCGATCGCCATGGCTGTGACGTCCTGGCGTCGGCGCCGCGGCTCATCGGATCGGCGGCTTTTTATCGACGCCGTGCAGGCCCGTATTGCCGCACGAAGCACGGCTGGCTTACGCTATGGATCAAGTAAGCCGTGCGCCCGAACCCGAGGTCGGCCCCCTGGCGCTCGCGCGCCGCCACGTCGACACCCCCGGCCGACGCAAAGGGCGATACGGCGGCGCAAAACGTTGGAGGGTTCAATGGCGGAGACCTCCGCCGCGCCGACTACATCCGTCGCGATCTGCACGTTCAACCGATCGGACGACGTCGATCGATGTTTGAACGCGACGACCGAGCAAGTGCGCAACGCCGGATTTCCGGTCCTTGTCATTGATAGCGGCTCCGACGCCGCGCACCGCGCAAAACTCGAACATAGCTGTCGGCGGCATGGCGCGCGCTACGTTCGATGCGACGCGCCGGGCCTTTCCGTCGCGCGCAACACCGCCCTCCGAGCCGTTGCGACCCCGTGGATTTCTTTCCTTGACGACGACGCCGTCCCGCACCCTGATTGGGCGCGCAACCTATCCGCCGCCGTCAAGCAAACCGACGACGACGTAGCGGGTATCGGCGGTAAAATCTCCCCGAAGTTTCCCGACGCCTGCCCGCATGATCACATCACCCCCTCTTGGCTTTTACTATTGTCGTGCGTGGAAGCTGCAGGGCAAGGCGACATCGACTATTCCAACTATCGCGTATGCGGAGCAAATTTGACGCTCCGGGTGAAATACGTCCTTGAGGTCGGCGGATTTCCTCAAAAGCTTGGGAGACATGGAGGCAGCCTGATGAGCGGTGAGGAGGCTTTTATAATCGAACGACTGATCGAAACGGGACGGCGCGTCCTCTACAACGACACATTCAGTGTTGATCATTATATACCCGCGGCGCGGACGATGATCGACTGGGCGGCCCGACGGGCGTTCTGGGAGGGCGCCTCTCGCGTCGAGATCCATCGCCAGCTCTCTCGTCCTATTCCCGCAACCATGAACATCGCCAAGTTAGCCGCATCATACCCGATCTTACGGGCTTTATCGCTCGTTCGGGGCGGCGTCGACGAGAGGCTTCGAGCCAGTCGCGCGCTTGGATCACTCTATTGGCAAGTAAAGATATGGTGACGCGACTACCGTATTTACTTCACGAATTTATAAAATAAATAGCCTTCTCCGTGCACCCGTGCGCACCTGGTCTCGGTACTTATCGGCGCCTTATGCCTCATAGAATTGCGCTCCACGGACGATTTTCCTCGACAAGCGTGACGGCCCCCTCACCCAACGTTGCTCTCGGCTTTATTAGGCCTCACTCGGTATCCTGGGCAATCTCCCGCAACAAATCGAGCGTCCTTCGGCAGCCTTTGAGGCGGGCCTTTTCGTCCGGCCAGTTTTGACGGAAGACGAGCTTTTGGTCGGGGCGGAGCTTCACGTCGAGCGGCGACGTCGCAATATATTGAACGAGGCCTGCTGGGTTCGCGAAGGCGTCGTTCCGGAAGCTGACGACCGCGCCTTTGGGCCCCGCGTCGATTTTCGCAACGCCCGCCTCGCGGCACAGGCCCTTGATGGCGACGATTTGCAACAAGTGCTCGACTTCCCGCGGCAAGGGGCCGAAGCGATCGACCAATTCGGCCGCGAAGGCCTCGATGTCCTGTTCTTCGGTTAGTTCGCCCAGACGGCGATAAAGCGCCATGCGCACGTTGAGGTCCGGCGCGTAGGTGTCCGGAATGAGCACCGCGGCGCCGATATTGATCTGCGGCGACCACGTCTCGTCCGCCTCGCCGCCTTCTTTCAGCTCACTGACGGCTTCCTCAAGCATATGCTGGTATAATTCGACGCCGACTTCTTTCACCTGGCCGGATTGTTCCTCACCGAGAAGGTTGCCCGCCCCGCGAATGTCGAGGTCGTGCGACGCCAACGTGAAGCCGGCCCCGAGCGTGTCCAGCGATTGCATGACCTTCAGGCGCCGTTCCGCGCCCGGCGTCATCGGCGTGCGGGGCGCGGTCGTCAGGTACGCGTAAGCGCGTTGCTTGGCCCGGCCGACCCGCCCGCGCAGCTGATAGAGTTGCGCAAGGCCGAAATTATCCGCCCGGTGAATGATCATTGTGTTCGCGGTCGGAATGTCGAGGCCGGACTCAATGATCGTCGTCGACACGAGGACGTCGAACCGGCCGTCGTAGAACGCGTTCATGATGTCCTCAAGCTCGCCGCCGGGCATCTGTCCGTGCGCGATCTTGAAGCGGACTTCCGGCACACGCTCGGTCAGGAATTCCGCTATTCCGGCGAGATCGGCGATCCGCGGCGCGACGTAAAAACTCTGCCCGCCGCGATAATGCTCGCGCAGCAAGGTCTCGCGCGCGACGACCGGGTCGAACGGCCCGACGGTCGTGCGCACGGCCAAGCGGTCGACCGGCGGCGTCGAGATCAACGACAAATCGCGAATGCCGCTCATCGCCAATTGCAACGTGCGCGGAATGGGCGTCGCCGTCAGCGTCAGAACGTGCGTGTCCGCACGAAACTCTTTCAACCGCTCTTTGTGCTTCACGCCGAAGCGCTGCTCTTCGTCGACGATAATCAAGCCGAGATCGGCGAACTTTACCGACTTCGCCAATAGCGCATGGGTGCCGACGACAATGTCGACGCGCCCGGCGGTCAGCCCCGCGCGCGTCTCGCTCGCGTCTTTGGCCGCGACGAGCCGCGACAAGGCGCGCACGGTGACCGGGAACCCGCGGAACCGGTCGGCGAAATTCTTATAGTGTTGGCGGGCGAGCAACGTCGTCGGCGCGATGATCGCCACCTGCCGGCCGGTCAGCGCGACGATGAAGGCGGCGCGCAGCGCAACTTCGGTTTTGCCGAAACCGACGTCCCCGCATACGAGCCGATCCATCGGCCGGCCGCGCGCGAGGTCCTCGACGACGTCGGCGATGGCGTTCTCCTGGTCTTCCGTTTCCGTGTACGGAAAACGCGTGCAGAACTCGTCATAGGCGCCGTCGGCCGGGGCCATTTCGGGAACCGACTTCATTTCGCGCTTGGCGGCGATGGCGATCAATTGTTCGGCCATCATCTTGATGCGCGCGCGCATCTTGGCTTTGCGGCTCTGCCATGCCGCCCCGCCGAGCTTGTCGAGGGGGGCGTTCGGATCGTCCGCCCCGAACCGCGAGAGAAGCTCGATATTCTCGACCGGCAGGAACAGTTTGTCCCCGCCGTGATATTCGAGCTGAAGGCAATCGTGCGGGGCGCCCTGAATATCGAGCGCTTCGAGCCCCACATAACGGCCGACGCCATGCTCGACGTGGACGATCAGATCGCCGATGTTGAGGCTCGAGGCTTCGGTGAGGAAGTTCTCCGCACGCTTCTTGCGCCCGCGGCGCACCAAGCGATCGCCGAGCACGTCTTGTTCGGAGAGGAACGCGGCGTCTTCAGTTTCAAACCCGGTCTCTAAGCCGAGGACGACGACGGCCGGGCCGTCGACTCTTTGCGCAGCGTCCCAACTCGGCGCGACGCCCGAGACCGGAACGCCGTGATCGGACAAAACGGACGCCATGCGATCGGCCGACCCGTCGCTCCAACAGGCGATGACGACGCGCTTGCCCGCCTCCTCGATCGCGGCGGCGTGCTCGGCGACGGCGTTGAAGACGTTGACGCCGTCGGCGGCGCGTTCTGCGGCGAACGCGCGCCCGACGCGCGCGCCGAACGAAAACGCGCGCGGCCCCTCGGGCGGTGAAAACGGCGACAGGCGGCGCAGCGGCGCGTCCGCGAGGCGGCGCGTCCATTCGTCTTGCATGACGTAAAGCGCGTCCGGCGGCAGCGGGCGGTAAGCCGGCGCCGAAAACGCACCGCCGCCGCTCGCTTCGGCGTCGTCTTGACGGGCCTGAAAATAGTCCGCGACCGCCGCCCAGCGATCGCCCGCCGCCTCCTCGGCGAGATGTTCAAGGACGAAGAGCGCCGTCGGCGCGAAATCGAACAGCGTGTCCAACCGCTCATAGAAGAGCGCCAACCAATGCTCCGCGCCCGCCTGTTTGCGGCCGGCGCTGACCGCTTCGTAAATCGGATCGTCGCCGGCCGCGCCGAATTCGGCGACGAAGCCCGTGCGAAACCGCGAGACGGCTTCGTCCGTTAGCAGAATTTCGCTCGCCGCGGCGAGGCTGAAGCTGTCCAGCTGACGGGTCGTGCGCTGCGTGACGGCGTCGAACGCGCGCACGCTTTCCAATTGGTCGCCGAAAAAATCGAGGCGCACCGGTTCGTCCGCCCCCGGCGGAAAAATATCGATCAGCCCGCCGCGGACGGCGAACTCGCCCGCCTCGCGCACCGTGCTCGCGCGCGCATAGCCGTTCGCCGTCAAAAATGCGCCGAGCCGATCGCGGTCGACGCTGGCGCCCGGACGCGCGGAGAAAGCGGCCGCTTCGACAATGTCGGCGGGCGGGGTGCGCTGCGTGACGGCGTTGACGGTGGACAGGACGACGAGCGGCGCCTCGCCGTCATGGCGGGCGATCAGCGCGAGCGCGGCCATGCGGCCGGCCGAGACGGCCGGCGACGGCGAAACCCGGTCGTAGGGCAAACAGTCCCAGGCGGGAAACTCGACCTGGGCGATATCGGGCGCAAAGAACCGCAGCGCCTGGCCCATGTCGGCGGCGCGGCCGGCGTCGCGGGCGATATAGACGATGACGCCGCCGCGCTTGCGCGCCGCCTGGACGAGCGCCAAGGCGGCCGCGCCGTCGGGTGCGTCGTAGACCGTGAGATCGCCGTCATTGCGCCAGATTTCGTCGGCGCCGATGATCGACGCGCCGGAGGTTGCGGCCGGTTGCGAGGCCATGGAGCGGCATCCTGGGAGCCACGGCGCACGCCGCGCCGATCGGGCCCCGTGACCTAGCCGCGCGGGCGCGCGCCCGCAAGTCGGCGCTTAGTCGCCGGCGCCGCCAACGAGTTCCGGATGATCGGCGCCGACGCCGCCGGAAATGTCGAACGCCGCGCCGGACCACGGCGTCAGCGGGGCCGAGCCTTTAAAGGCGATGAGATAGTCCATCGCGTCGGCGGCGGCCCCGTCGACGTTCCATGGTTGGGCCTGGACGAGATATCCGGAATAGGCGGTCAAACGATCGCCGTCTTTATACGGACTGTTCGGCCCGTCGATACGATAGAGCGCGGCTTTTTGCTCGCCGAGGGCGTCGACGACGTCGCTGACGCCTTTCGGCCGTTGGAAGTAAGGATTGGAAATATCCATCGGCACCCACGTATAGCCCTCGCCGTTTTGCCCTTGGACCGGCCCCGGCAGGGCCGCGGCGGGCATCATGTTGTAGCAGGGCCCGAAGCAAATCGTGTGGATCGTGACGACGTCGCCGGCGTACGGCGCGTCCGGCTCTTGCAAGAGCGCCGCGAGCGGCGTTCCGCCGTTCACGGACGCCTCATGGGCGTGGAAGATGCCCCACAGCCCGACGAAGCGGGCCGCGTCGAAGCCGGGCAAACCGGCTAGCGTTTCCATGTGGCTCAAGATCGTGTCGTAGCGGGATCCGCCGCGGTTCTCGGCCGCAACGTCGAGCAGCCGATTGATCGACTGCGCGCTCGCCGGATCGCCGAGATCGGCCTTGCTTCGCGACGAGGCGAGCGCGAGCGCCGCCTCGCCCGCACGCGGCGCGTCGACGCCAATGAACCGCACTTGCCGCTCGGGCGAGAGAGACGCGTTCAACTCGCGCAACGTCGTCAGCTTGCCGAAAAACTCGTTGTTGGCCCATTGCGCGTTCTGCGCCGCGAAGCGATCGAACACCGCGCGGACGCGCTCCTCTCCGCCGCCCGCAATGTAGGTGTTGGCGGCCATCGCCTCACGCGGGGTCATTTCGGCCAGGTACCAGCGGGGCGATCCTTGCGTCTGGAAAAGACGCACGAGCGCGGCGTCGACCGCCTGGGGCGCGGCGTAGCCGTGCATCTCGCCGAGAATGACGTAGCGCGCGTCGACGTCTTCGGGGGCGAGCGCGAGGCCGAGCGTCGGCGCGTCGAAGTCGAGCACCGTCTCGTTGGCGTCGAGATAAGCGCGGTAGGGCGCGGCGTCCGAGCCCTCCGTCATGACCGGCAGCCAAGGCAGCCC
>JBCCZS010000113.1:0-9934 GCA_039187035.1 Pseudomonadota bacterium
CACTAAAATGATCGCGGCGCCGCCCTCATCGTGTCGGTCGTTTTTGAACCCGCCGGCGCGCCGCCGCTTTCCGCCGGCGCGGCGCGGATCGCGACGCCGGGCGACCGCCCGGTCGCGACGACGTCGGCGGCGCGCCTTTTGAGCGGCGACGCCCCCGTCGGCGCGGTCCGCGACCGCGTGGTCTTGATCGGCCTCGACGCATCGGAAGGCGGCGCGGTCGAGCTTGCGTCCGGCCCCGTCTCGCACCCGCAAGCCCAGGCGCGCATCGCGGCCCGGCTCCTCGGCGGCGGCGTTCTCGCCCGTCCCGCCTGGACCGGTTATCTCGAAGCGCTAGCGGCGATGCTGTTGGGCGCGGCCGCGATCATGTGGGCGCAGCGCGCCGCCTTTTGGAACGCCCTGTGGCTCGCCGGCTGCTTTTCGGCGTTGGTCGTCGCCGGGTCCTACGCCGCCTACGCCCTCGGCGGGTTGCTGGTCGATCCGGCGCCCGGCGTTTTCGCGTTGTTTTTAGGCGCATTTTCCGTCGCCGGCGGACGCAGCCTCGGGGCCGCGCTGACCGACGACGAAGCGCGCGGCGGGTTGCAGGACGCCCTCCCCGCCGACGCGCTAACGGCGCTGCGCGACGGCGAGGGCTCGCAGGTTCTGGACGGTCAGCGCCGCGAAATCACCGTTCTTTCGTGCGCGCTTGAACTATCGCGCGAGGCGCAAACGCGGCTCGATACGCGCGCCGACGACGTCGTCGAGGCCCTCGCCCACGCGGTCGACGCCTTGCGCGCGGAGATCGTCGCAGCCGGGGGTGCGGCCGACCTTGCGGGCGGCGCACGGGTCGACGGCTATTTCGGGGCGCCGCTTGAACGGGCCGACCATGCGCAGGCCGCCGCCGCCGCCGCGCTGCGCCTCGTCGAAGCGATGGACCGCATCAATGCGGCCGTGAGCGGACAATTGGACGGCGCCGCCTTCCGCCTGTCGGTCGGCGCGGCGGCGGGAACATGTTACGTCGGGCCGCTTCGCCGCGGGCGCCGCTGGCGCTATGCGGGCCTCGGCGCGGCCGCTGATCTGGCGGCGTTTTTGCGGGCGCGCACGAGCGCTTACGGGCCGGCGATCTTGTGCGACGACGCGGTTTTCCGCGAGTCGAACCACCGCTTTGCGTATCTGGAACTCGACCGCACGCCGCCTGACGCAAACGGCGCGCGCCGCCCGTTCTACGCCCTTGTCGGCAACCCGTTCGTCAAATCAAGCAAACGGTTCCGCGCCCTCGACGAGGCCCACCGCGATATGCTGACGGCCTACCGCGAGCGGGACGCCGAACGCGCATCCGCGGCGCTTCAACGCGTGCGCCGTTCGCCCGGCGCGACCATCGCGGTTTACGATCTTTATGGGGAGCGTATCGCGGCGCTACGCAAATCCGCGAACGCCGAGCGAGCGTGACGGACGGATCGGCCGATTGAGCGCGCCGCTCAAAGGGGCGTCAGCGTCTTCGGGTCGAGGCCGCCCATTTTGCACACGCGGTTCCATTCTTTCGTCATGACCGGCTGGACCGAAAGCCGCATCGACTTGACGAGCGCCATGTCGGCGAGCGCCGGCGTCGCTTTGATTTCCTTGAGGCCGACCGGCTTCGGCACGTCGGCGAGCGCGCGAATGTCGACGCACTCCCAACGCTCGTCGTCGGTCGTCGAGTCGGGATGGATTTCGGCGCATATCTCGACGACGCCGACGATCTCAAGCCCTTCGTTGGAGTGGTAAAAAAAGCCGCGGTCGCCGAGCTTCATCTCCCGCATGAAATTGCGCGCCTGGTAATTGCGCACGCCGTCCCACTCCTCGCCGGCCGCGCCCTTGGCTTTTTGTTGGTCCCAGGACCATTTGAACGGTTCGGATTTAAACAGCCAATAGTTCATCCCGCCGCCTCCATGCGTCGCGACGCCGGCACGGCGCGCCGTCGTTGCAACGCGATTTCTTAGGCGGTTTCAAGGCTGAAGGAGAGCGACGAAAAAGACCCGAGGGCCCGCGGTCTACATCAATCGAGCAGGAAGACCGGCAGCTTCACGCGTGCGCCGCAGGTCGCGTTCGGCCGAGGCGCGCGCGGCGAGAAGATCGGCGGCGTCGCCGAGCTGGCGGATGGCGGCGCCGAAATCGGCGCGAATGGCGCGCGCCGCCGCGCCGTCGCCCGTCAATTCCGTCGCCGTACGCGCGTAGATCTCACGGCAGCGGCGCATCTCGGCGATGGCCGTTTCCATAATCACGACGTCGCCCATCACGGGCGCGGCGCCGGCCGCGACGCTTTCCGCCAACAGAGCGAGGTCGCGGGCGCCGACGACATGGGCGTTTGCGTGGTCGAGCAGCGCGGTCAGGGGCGCGGCTTCGGTTTTGAGCAGGGTTGCGTAAATCCCGACGGCGTCGGCGCGATCGAGCCCCTCGCCGCCGCCGCCGAAACCGATGAGGATCGGATTGAAAGAAGAGCGCGTCGGTTTCGGCCAGCGCGTTTCGCCGAGGACGGCGGCCGCTTCGGCAAGCGCCCTGTTTTCCGTTTGAACGGCGCGCGCCGGTTCTCCGGTGGTCACCGTCGTCGCGCAGCCGCCAGCCAGGCAGGCGCTCGCCGCAAAGAACAGAAGGGTCCGATGAAGGCTTCGTTTCAACGCAACACGCCCGTCAATCGCCACACTTTTCACTACGCCTTTGCTCCTCGCCCCTAGGAACGCGTCCCGCTTCAACGCACAATGCGGTTCGCCGCAAGGCGTACGCTTCTTCGCGGCGGCGCGTCATGTCACGCAGTTGCGACAAAATACGCACATTCGGCGCCGCCCCGATCTCTCCGGCTTCAAACACCGGCTCCGTGAAGGGCGCGGGCCTCGCCGCTGAGTTAATAAATAACACGGAGCTTACGAAAAAGTCACGCAACGTATGACAGTTCGACGAACATTGTATCCGCCCATCGAACCCCATCAGTCCGGGGCGCTCCGCGTCTCGCCGCTTCACACGATCTACTTCGAAGTGTCCGGCGATCCGTCCGGAATCCCTGTCGTGGTGTGCCATGGCGGCCCCGGCGGCGGCACGACGCCGTCCATGCGGCGCTATTTCGACCCCACGCGGTACCGCATCATTCTGTTCGATCAGCGCGGGTGCGGCCGATCGACGCCGCCTGCGGCGTTGGAAGACAACACGACGTGGGATCTCGTTGCGGACATGGAAGCGCTGCGCGAGCGCCTCGGCGTCGCGTCGTGGCAGGTTTTCGGCGGCTCATGGGGGTCGACCCTGGCGCTCGCCTACGCCCAGCGCCATGCGGACCGCGTGCGCGCGCTCGTCCTGCGCGGGATTTTCACGCTCCGCCGCGCCGAACTCCTCTGGTTTTACCAGGAGGGCGCGAATTGGATTTTCCCCGAAGCCTTCGAGGCGTTTTGCAAGCCGATCCCGCCGGACGAGCGCGGCGACATGATCGCCGCCTATCATAAGCGGCTGACCGGTTCGGACGAGGCGGCGCGGCTCGAGGCGGCGAAGGCGTGGAGCGTTTGGGAAGGCGGCGCCGTCTCGCTCTTGCGATCCGAAGAACGCGTGACCTCGTTTTCAAACGACGCGTTCGCGCTCGCCTTCGCGCGGATCGAGGCCCACTATTTCCAGAACGGCGGTTTCTTCGACCGTGACGACCAGATTATCGCGGCGGCCGATCGGGTCCGGCATATTCCGGCCACGATCGTTCAGGGGCGCTACGACGTCGTCACGCCGATGAAAACGGCCTGGGAGCTGCACCGCGCCTGGCCGGAATCGGAACTCGTGGTCGTCGACGACGCGGGCCACGCCGCGAGCGAACCGGGCGTCGTCGACGCGCTCGTGCGCGCGACGGACAAATACGCCGCCCGGAGCGCCCGGAGCGGTTGACGCCGGCGCGGAGCGCGCCGCCGCCGGCGGGCGCGTCAACCGCCGGTGATCGCCGGCAGAATGAACGGCACCCAAAGCACCGAATAGAAAATGACCGCGCCGATCGCGATCGGGCAGACGTAGCGGATCAAGAAGCGCCAGCGGTTGAACCACACGTCGGATTCAAAGCCGATCGCTTCACGGGCCGTCGAACACGACACGACCCAGCCGGCGAAGACGGCGGTTATGAAGCCGGCGATCGGCAAGATGATGTCGGTCGTCGCGCTCAAGAAATCGAGCAACACCATGCCCTCGAAGAGCGGCACGGTATCAAGCGGCTTCCAGGTGTTCAGATTGAGAAAGACAGTCTGCGGTTCGCCGTCGGCGCCGACCGGCGGAACCTGGCTCAACGCGTTCAACGCGCCGATGACGAAAATGACGACGCCGAGCGCGATCGCGGTCGACACGCGGCGATCGCCGGCGCTTTGCTCGTCGACCCACTTCGTCGCCGTCTCCAAAAGCGCGATTGACGAGGTCACCGCAGCAAAGAACGCCAAAAAGAAAAACGCCAGGCCGAATACGCCGCCGAGCGGCATTTCCTGGAACGCCAGCGGCAGCGTCACGAACATCAAGGTCGGTCCGGCGGCTGCGTCGAGCCCCATGCCGAAGACGATCGGGAAAATTGCCAGGCCTGCGACGACGCCGACGCCCGTGTCGGCAATCGCGATCAAACGGGAGGATCGCGGCAGGTCCTGCTCTTTCGTCATGTAGGCCCCGTAGGTGATCATCAACGCGGAGCCGAGACCGATGGAAAAGAACGCCTGTCCGAGAGCGGCGGAAATCACCGACCCGTTGGCGAGCCCCGCCCATAACTCGTCGAGACGCGGCGTCAGGAGGAAGTCCGCCCCGCGCGCCGCGTCGCCTTCGATCAGCGCGAAAACAAACAAAATCAGCAGCAACACGAAGAAAGCCGGCATCAACACCGTCACCGCCGTTTCGATGCCGCCCTTCAGGCCCCGCGCGACAATGACGACCGTAACCACCATGAAAACAGCGTGGTACGCGATCATCCGAACGGGGTCGCCGAGAAGCGCCGGCAGTAACGCGCCGACCTCTTCCGCCGTGCGGCCGGAAAACGCGCCCGCCCCGAGCGCGCCGATCCCGTCCCGGCCTATGGCGCCGACGAGATCGCCCAGCATCATCACCGCATAGGCCATCACCCAGCCGGCGATGACCGAGTAGAACGTTAGGATGATGAAAGAGCCGATCATGCCGAACCAGGACTGCAGCGCCCAGATCGGTGAGCGTCCTTCGGCGTTCGCGATGACGACGACGCTCCCGACCGCCGAGCGCTGTCCGCGCCGGCCGATGAACAATTCCGCGACCAAAACCGGCAGGCCGATCAGCGCGACGCACAAAACATAAAGCAATACGAATGCGCCGCCGCCGTTCTCCCCGGCGACGTAAGGGAACCGCCAAAGATTGCCGAGCCCCACCGCAGATCCGATCGCGGCCAAAATGAAGGCCGCGCGTGAAGACCAATGGTCCCCGCCGCCGGCGGATTGCGTGTCAGTCGGTTGCATCGTCCCCGTTCCGTTTAGACTTTGGTTGGATTTTCCCGCGATGTGTCGCCGCGGGCGCGCCGGCGTGCCCCTGGAATTCAATAAATCTTTACAATTGCTGGCAAATTATGTCGACGGGCGTGCTTGCAGAATTCCCGTTCCCACCGACCCGATAAACCCGCTGAAGCGTCGTTATGATTGAGTACGAACAGCTCCAAGATCTTGTTTCCGCAGCGGGCCTCGACGGCGCGACGGAAATCCTCGCGGCGTTTTGGCGCTCGACGGAGGATCTCGTCGCCGGTTTGGAAAAGCCGGTTGCGGATAGCGATTTTGAGGAAGCCGCGCGCATCGCACACGCCGTCAAAGGCTCCGCGTCCAACGTCGGGGCCAGCGGCCTCGCCGATGAAGCGCGCCAGCTAGAGACCGCGTGCCGCGACAAGGATGCGGCGGCGGTCGGCGCGGTTTATGTGCGCCTGCGGGACCAAATCGGCACGGCGAAAGACGCCTACAGCGCATATTTCGACATGGCGCGCGCGAAAGCCTCTTAAGGCGGCGCAGGCCCGCGTCTCGTTTTTCCACGACTGCCTACGAATGCACGGTGCGCGTTAGAACGCGGCCTGTCCGACCCCGTCTTGGTCGCGGTGGACGTGCGCGCTCATCACCAAGCCGAACCCGGCCATAATCGTCAACATGACCGTGCCGCCATAGGAGACGAGCGGGAGCGGCACGCCGACGACGGGCGCGAGCCCCATCACCATGCCGGTGTTGATCAAGACGTAAAACGCAAAGGTCGCGACCACGCCGAGCGCAGCCAGACGCGCAAAATGCAGCCGCGCGCGCAAGGCGATCGACAGGCCCAGCATGATCACGGCGAAATAGATCGCCAGCAGGCACACCGCGCCGATAAAGCCGAACTCCTCGCCGAAGATCGTGAAAATAAAATCCGTGTGCATCTCGGGCAGAAACTGCAGCTGGCTCTGCGTGCCGTTCATGTAGCCCGCGCCGTTCACCCCGCCCGCGCCGAACGCGATCTTCGACTGCAACAAGTGATACCCGCGGCCCAACGGATCGCGATCGGGATTGAGGAACGTCAGGATGCGTTCCAACTGGTACGGTTTGATGAAGTCGAAATAGTAAGCCGCATAACCGCCGATAACGGCCGCGAGCGCGCCGAACACGCCAATCCGCCAGGACAGCCCGGCGAGGAACATCACGACGACGCCGGCGCCGCCGAGGAGAAGCGCCGTGCCGAGATCAGGCTGGATAAAAACCAGCGCCACCGGCGCCGCAATCATCAGCAAGGGCGGTCCGAGAAAGAGCAAATGGGAGACCTGCTCGGCGCGTAGCCCGTGATAGTAGCGCGCGAGCGCCATCACGAGGCCGATCTTCATCGCCTCGGAGGGTTGAAACTGGACGCCGGCGAGTTCGATCCACCGGCGCGCGCCCATATGCACGTCGCCGATGAACGGCACGGCGGCGAGCGCGGCGAGCGCGACGAGATAGATCGGGAACGCAAGCCCCATCCAGAAACGCAACGGCACGAGCGCCAGACCGATCATCAAGACAAGCCCCGCCCCGAAGCGCATGCCGTGTTTCAGCGCCCAAGGCGACCACGACCCCTCGGCGACGGAATAAAGCGTGATGACGCCGGCGCCGGCGAGGCAGGCCAGCAGCAAAACGAGCGGCCAGTGGATTCGCGCGAGTTTGTCGCGCACCCCGCGTCGGCGTTCCTGGATGATCGACCGGTTCATCGCCTAGCCCTCGCCTTCCGGCTCGGCGCCGGCCCGCGCGGTCATCGTGCGCGGATCGAACGGCTGCAGGGACGCCGGATCGCGCTTCATCACCTCGGTCATGATGTCGCGCGCTTTCGGGCCGGCGATTCGCGACCCGCCGATGCCGTGCTCGACGACGACGGCGCAGGCGTAACGCGGCGCTTCAAACGGCGCGAACGCGACGAAGAGCGCATGGTCGCGGCGCTCCCACGGGAGATCCTCGGGCTTGGTCAGCCCTTTGCGCCGCTCTTCTTCCGTAATCCGATAAACTTGGCTCGTCCCGGTCTTGCCGGCCATCTTCCAGTCCGGGTTCGGCAAACGCGAGCGCGCGGCCGTGCCGCCCCATTCGTTCGTTACGGCGTTCATCCCGTCGCGCACGACGTCCAGATGCGCGTCCTCGAAATTGAGTTTGGGCGCTTCCGGCGCCGGGATCGGGAGATCGCCGCGAAAGCGCACAAGGCGCGGGCGCACACGCCGGCCCGTCGCGACACGCGCGGCCATCACGGCGAGTTGCAAGGGCGTCGAGGTCACCGCCCCCTGGCCGATGATCACCGACAAGGTTTCGCCCGGAAACCAAATCTGGTTTTCCGGCGTGCCCGCGTAATAATCACGTTTCCAGGCGCGGTTCGGTATCGTGCCGGCTTTTTGTCCGGGCACGCCTAATTCGTGGGTTTCGCCCAAACCGAGCTCGCGCGCGACGTCCGCGATCTTGTCGATGTCCAGCTTTTTGGCGAGATTGTAATAGTAGACGTCGCACGACTTTTTCAGCGAATCCCGAAGGTTCAGCGCGCCATGGCCTTGCGAGCGCCAGCAATGGAAATAGCGCTTGCCGTAATACATCTTGCCCGAGCAGTAGAATTTTTCCTCAGGGTCGTGACCGTCGCGCATCGCCGCGAGGGCGCTGATGATTTTGTAGGTGGAGCCCGGCGGATAGAGCGCGTTGAGCGGCTTGTTCAAAAGCGGTTTATACGGACTTTCATTGAGCGCGCGCCAATAGTCCGGATCGATGCCGACGTTGAACGCGTTCGGATCGAACGACGGCGTCGAGGCGAGCACGAGGACGTCGCCGGTCTTGACGTCGAGGACGACGACGGAGCCGGAGATGGGGTCCTCGCCGTCCTCGTGGGCCGCAAGGATTTCCGTCGCTTTTCGTTGCAGGTCGGCGTCGATCGTCAGCGCGAGCGTGCGGCCCTGAACGGCGGGCGTCGCGTCGTCTTTGAAGATCTGCATGACGCGCCCGTGGGCGTTGACCTCGACGTTCATCGACCCCGGCTCGCCGCGCAGCGACTTATCGTACGTCCGCTCCAGCCCGTCGCGGCCGACTTTGAAGCCCGGTTGGCGCAACAACAGTTCGTCATCGGCGTTTTCCGGCTTGGAGAGGTCGCGGTCGGTCACCGCGCCGACATAACCGAGGACGAAGGACGCCGCCTCCCCGTACGGATAATCGCGGGTTTCACCGACGTCGGGCAGAACGCCGGTCAGTTTGGGCATTTGAAAGTTCGCGACGGAGAACTCTTCCCATGTTAAATTCGACCGCAGTTCCACCGGCGTGAAGCGCCCCATGCGGCGAATGTCGCGCAGGATGCGCCGCCGCTTTTCGGGACTGATTTCGACATAGGCCGCAATCTCGTCGAGCGCGGCGTTGATGTCGCGGGCTTGTTCGGGGAGGAACAAAAGCCGGAAATTCTTGCGGTTCGACGCGAGCGGCGCGCCGAAGCGATCGAGAATTTCGCCGCGCAGCGGCGCGATGATCCGCGTGTTGAACTGGTTCTCGCGGGCTTTCTCCGCGTAGAAATCATGGTTGACGACCTGTAGCTGGTAAAGCCGCGCCGCGACGCCCGTAAACAACAGGCTGAGCCCGCCGCCGAACAAGGCCGTCCGGCGGGTGACGATTTTCTGACGCTCAGGGTCGTGGGGATTGATACGCATGGCTGGGGCTACGTCTCGATGATAACGCGGCGATGCACCTGCGCGAACGCGCGGGCGAACAACGGATAGGTCGCGATCGTGGCGAGGATTTGAACGGCCAACGGCCCGCGGGGCGCGGCGGCCCCGGCGACCGCGCTGTGGACGGCCCAAAGGAGCAGCCCGACGCCGACGGCGATCACCGAAAAGCCCATCCAAACGACCTGCTGTTCGCGCCCGAGAAAGTACGAGCGCTGATTAATCACCAGGTACTGCACGATGAGGTATGTGAGCGGCCAAAGGCCGAGCGGTCCCCCGATGAGAAAGTCCTGGGCGACGCCGATCAAAAAGACCGCCGGCGCCGGCAGATAGTGCGGCCCGTAGATCGCCCAAAAATAGACGACGATCAGCGGCAAGAGCGGCGTCGGCGCGAGCCCCTCGCCAAGCCGGATCGGTAAGGCGAGAAGAAGAACGCCGAGGGCGCCGAGCGCGGCCGGCGCCGCGGCCCGCACCCACCGGCCCAGCATGTCGCTGCGCCAGCCCATGGGGCTCAGCCCCCGTTCGCGGCGGCGACGCGCTCGCGCGCCGACGGGACGCCGGACGAGACGGCGCCCGACGAAATCGCGCCTGACGAAATCGCGTCCGGGGCCGCCGTGCCGGCGGCGGCGTCCGGATCGTCGACCGGTGCGAACGGATCGTCGACGACCGCGTCGTCGAGGCCGGGAAAGGCGTAATCGATGACGCGCACCATGCGGGCCCGGCCCGGATTGGCGAACAACCGCACGCTCGCCGACGCCGACGTCACGGCGGCGATTTCACCGATCGGCAAGCCCGGCGGCATCGCGCCGC
>JBCCZS010000114.1:0-9914 GCA_039187035.1 Pseudomonadota bacterium
ATCGATCCGTAAAAGGAGGTGGAGTCGTTTTTAGCGACCGCGTCGACGCTCCATACGCGGCCCATGACTTTTAGCGTGTTGCGATCGATTTTTCGGGTCAGGTCCGGGCTGATGATCTCCCAGCTGTCGCCGCGGTCGCGCGAGCGGAAGACTTTCTCCGCAGCGTAATAGATCGTCTTCGGATCATGCGGGCTGATCAAGAGCGGCGTATTCCAGTTCCATTTATAGGCCGGCTCTCCGCTCGGCGGCGGCGGCGTGATGTACAGCCGCTCTTGGGTTCTGCGATCGTAGCGCGCAAGGCCGCCATATTGGTACTGCGTATAGATAATGTTGGGGTCCGTCGGATCGATCTGGGGTTTGTAGCCATCGCCGCCGAGAATGATTTTCCAGTCGGAATTCGTAACGCCGTGGACGACCGGCGTGCGTGACGGGCCGCATAAGGAATTGTTGTCCTGCGTGCCGCCGCAGACGTTGTAAAACGGCGCGTCGTCGTCCGGTTGGATGCGGTAGAACTGGACGATCGGGATGTTGTCCATGTGCCGCCAGACCTTGCCGCGATCCCAGCTCTCATAGACCCCGCCGTCGCCGCCGATGAGCAAGTGCGCCGTATTCGTCGGATCGATCCACAAAGCATGGTCGTCGACATGGCGATGATCCGTTGACAGATTGGTGAAGGTCTTGCCGCCGTCTTCGGAGATTTTGGAGAACGTGTCTAGCGAGTAGAGGCGGTCCGGATTGTGCGGATCGACGACGAGTTCGTTGTAGTATTGCGGGCTCGTCGTCATGTGGCCGGAGCGTTTCTCCCAGGAGCGCCCGAAATCGGTCGATCGATAGACGCCTTTTTCATCGTCGGCGCCTTCGATGATTGCGTAGAGCGTTTGCGGCGCGGACGGCGCGCCGGCGAGGCCGATGCGGCCCATGTCGTTCGACGGCAGCCCGCGTTCAATCCGCGTCCATGTCTCGCCGCCGTCTTGCGTGTAATGGACGCCCGATCCGGGACCGCCATTGATCAGGGTCCAGACGTGGCGGCGACGTTGGTAGCTTGACGCGACGATCCGGTTCGGATCGTCCGGATGCACGACGAATTCGTTGATCCCGGTTTTGTCGTCGATCTCAAGGAGGCGCCGCCACGTCTCGCCGCCGTCGTCGGTTTTATATAGGCCGCGGTCGCCGCCGTCGCTCCATAGGGGGCCCTGTGCGGCGACGAGGACGACGGACGCGTCGTCCGGATGGATCCAGATTTGGCTGATATGGCCTGAGTCTTTCAGACCGACATTCTTCCAGGTTTTGCCGCCGTCGACGGACTTGTAAACGCCGTCGCCATACGCGACCGACCGCTGCGCGTTGTTTTCGCCCGATCCCACCCAAACGACGTCCGGGTCGCTCGGCGCGATTTCAACGACGCCGATCGAATAAGAGCCTTCGCCGTCGAAGGTCGGCGTCCACGTCGCGCCGTTGTTTTCGGTCAACCACAGCCCGCCCGACGCGGTGGCGGCGAAGTATTTGTTCGCGCCGCCGGGAAACATCGCGAAATCGGAAATGCGCCCGCCCGTGTAGGCCGGTCCAATGCTCCGTATTGGGAGTGACGCCAGCGGGTTGGCTTCTTTCTCCTCGGCTTTTTCTTCGGTTTTCTTTTCTTGTGCGGCTGCGAAGGCCGGCGGCGCGGTTGCGGTAAGCGCCAGGAGGAAAAAGCGGACGACGAGGCGGAGCGACGAGACGTGAGGCATAGAAGGATCCATTCGATGGCGGTGCGGGGCCTGTCGGCGAGGCCGGCGTGACACCAGATCAGCTTTCGGATCATGTCAATGCCGGTCGCTGCAAGGTTGTTCGCGGGGCCCCCGTCGGCGGGGCGGGCGAGACCGAACGCCGCGGCGGCGGCCCGTGCGGCGGTTCAATCGAATGCAAAACTGAACGGCGCGGCGAGGCGGCGGTGGTCGTCCATGACGAGGCGGCGTTTGAGGGGCGGGTGGGCGCGGGCCGCGCAGTCGGGCCGTTCGCACAAGCGGCACGTGACGCCGATCGGGGTCGCCGGCGCGGCGTCGAGATCAAGGCCGTCCGCATACACCAGTTGTTTGGCCTGCGCGATGTCGCAGCCGAGTGCGACGGCGCGCTCCGCGCTCGGCGCGCCGAAGCCGCCGACCCCGCCGCTCACGGTGCGTGCGATTGAAAAATAGCGCGCCCCGTCGGGCAGCTGAACGATCTGCGTGACGATCCGCCTCGGCGTGCGGAACGCGTCATGCACGTTCCACAAAGGGCAGGAGCCGCCGTAGCGCGCGAACGGAAAGACGCCGCCCGAGAAGCGTTTTGAGATGTTGCCGGCCGCGTCGACGCGCAAAAAGAAGAAAGGCGGGCCCTCCGCGCCGGGCTTTTGCAGCGTCGCGAGGCGGTGGCAGATTTGCTCGAAACTCGCGCCGAACCGCCGGCTCATCGCCTCGACGTCGAAACGCAGCGACCGCGCCGCCTCAAACACCGCCGTATAGGGAAGAAGGAGCGCGGCCGCGGCGTAGTTCGCGAGCGCCGCGCGCGTGATGCGCCGGCCGGCGTCGGTCTCGAAGCGCGCTTCGTTCACGAGGCGATCGAGGGCGGTTTGCTGCTCCAGCAAGCACAATTGGTGCGCAAGCTGAAAATTCCGGCTGGCCTGGTCGAGCCGCTCGGAAATCGCGATGCGGCCTGCGTGCCGATCGAACCGCCGATAGGCGCCGCGCATCACGTCGTCCGGAAAGACGCGCACCGAGAGCCGGTGCGCGCGCTGAAGCCGGTCGGCGAGCGCCTCGAACGCCGGCCGTGTCGGCAACTCGAGCCGTGCGGCGAGCGCCTCGCCGGCCTCGTCGAGGGGCGGGAAAAAGTTGCGGTGGTCGGCGATGAAGCCGCGCGCTTCTTCGACCGGGTCCGGCGCGCCGCGGGGCCCAGCGGCTTGTGCGTCGTCGAGGTCGGCCTTGGCGGTCCGGTACGCGTTGTAAAGGAGCGCGAAGGCGTCGCCGACCGTCGGATTGCCGGCGGCCAATTCGTGCGCGTCCTCCCGGCTGAGGCCGGCCCCGGCGAACACGGGATCGGTGAAGGCCCGCTGCAACGTCGCGAAAAGGTCGTCGGTGCGGTCGTCGGAAAAGTCGGCGAGATCGAGGTCGAGCGTTTGGGCGAGCCGGACGAGCAGCGCCGCCGAAATCGGCCGCTGGTTGCGCTCGATGAGATTGACGTAGGACGGGGAAATATCGAGCGCGGCCGCGAATTGCGCTTGCGTCATGGCGCGCTCGCGCCGCAAACGGCGCACCTTTGGGCCCAGGTAAAGCTTCCGTTTTTCGCCGGCCATGGCGCGCTCCTTCGCCGAGGAGCGGAACATAAATTTACAAAATTTACAATCTCACAAGATTTACTGTAATCGCGAGACTGCTGCACCTGCGAACGCTCGCTTCATCGGGGAGAAACGGGTTTTGTGCCAACCAGGCGCGTCGGGCCTTTTGTTTTCCCCCGGCCGAGCGCCGGACCAGCTTTGGGAGATTTGTAGAGATGACCAGTTTTAACGACCTCGTGCCGGCTGCGAGCGCCGACCGCTTCAACGGTATCGAGCGCAATTACACGGCCGACGAGGCCGCCCGCCTGCGCGGCTCGGTGAAGATCGACTACACGCTCGCCGAACGCGGCGCCGCGAAACTGTGGGAGCTTTTGAAGTCCGAGCCCTACATCAACGCGCTCGGCGCCCTTTCGGGCAACCAAGCGATGCAGATGGCCAAAGCCGGGCTGAAAGCCATCTATCTTTCGGGATGGCAGGTTGCGGGCGATTCCAACGTCGCCGGCCAGGTTTATCCGGACCAGTCGCTTTATCCGGCGAACTCCGGCCCGGAACTCGCCAAGCGCATCAACAACGCGCTGCGCCGCGCCGACCAGATCGAATTCTCCGAAGGCGACGCCAAGCGCGATTACTTCTTGCCGATCGTCGCGGACGCTGAAGCCGGCTTCGGCGGGCCGCTCAACTGCTTTGAGATCATGAAAGCCTACATCGAAGCGGGCGCCGCCGGCGTGCACTTCGAAGACCAATTGGCCTCGGAGAAAAAGTGCGGCCACCTCGGCGGGAAAGTCTTGATCCCGACGAAAGCCCACGAGCGCAACCTCAACGCCGCGCGCCTCGCCGCCGACACGTGCGGAACGCCGACGGTCATCGTCGCGCGCACGGATGCGGAAAGCGCCAAGCTCATCACGTCGGACGTTGACGAGCGCGACCACGCCTTCATCGATTTCGACCAGGGCCGCACGCCGGAAGGGTTTTATCGCCTCAAAGAAGGCGTCGGCGTCGATCACTGCATCGCGCGCGGCCTTCAGTATGCGACGTGCGCCGACCTCCTGTGGTGGGAAACGTCGAAGCCGAACCTCGACGACGCCAAGCGGTTCGCCGAGGCGATCCAGAAAGAACACCCCGGCAAAATGATGGCGTACAATTGCTCGCCGTCTTTCAACTGGGAAGCCAATCTCGACAAAGAGACGATCGCGAAGTTCCAGCGCGAGCTTGGCGCAATGGGCTATAAGTTCCAGTTCGTCACGCTCGCCGGCTTCCACGCCCTCAACTACTCGATGTTCGAACTCGCCTACGGCTATCGCGAAAGCGGCATGGCGGCGTACTCCGAACTTCAGCAGGCGGAATTCGCGTCCGAAGCCAAAGGCTATGAGGCGACGCGCCACCAGCGCGAAGTCGGCACGGGCTATTTCGACCTCGTCGCAAACACGCTCTCGGGCGGCCAGTCGTCGACGACCGCCATGGGCGAGTCGACCGAAACGTCGCAATTTAACGAGTAACCGCTCGGGCGCGCCGCGCCTGACGGAAACGCCGCCAGGGTCGCCCTGGCGGCGTTTTTTTGTCGGTCGAGTTTTGAGTGGTCGGCTCGGCTTCCCTACGGGCGGGCGATCCAAACGACGTCGTCGAACTCATAACCGTAGCCGCCGCTCTTGAAGATCCGCGGCGGGATATAATCGGCATGCGGTTCATACCCCAAGACGGTCCGCGGATGGGGCGTAATCGCCCCGCCGTCGACGGAGAATTGAAACCGGCGAATTGTTTCTCCGGTCTCGGTGAATTTCACCGCGACCTCGTAAACGCCGTCGGCGGAAAAATCGTCCAGCGTGAAATCCGGGACGTTGACCGACCGCGCGTCGTCATGCGGCTGGTGCAATTGGACTTTAAGTTTCTGCATCGGCTTGCGGCCCAACCGGCCGCTCGCCTTTTTGCTTTTGGCGACGAGCGTTCCGCCGCGCGTCACCTCGACGTTCACATAGTCGTTGCGCCGCCCCGTCGGCATGTCGCTGACGCCGGCCCAGAAGTGCAGCGCGGCCGATTTGCTGTCGGGGCTGAATTGCAGATAGGCCCATTCCTGCCAGGGGCCGACATATTTCAGCGTCTCGCCCGGGTTAAACGGATAGTCGCTGGTTGATTTGACGGCGACGGTAAACGGATGCTGCGTGATCACCTCGCCGCCGTAGACGTACTCGGCGACGAAGTCGCCTTTGCCGAATTCCATGATGCGCGGCTCGCGGGTCGTCGCGCGCCCGAAGACGGCGGCGGTGTTGCGGTACGTGTCTGCGTAAGGTCCGACGACGACGACGGTCCCGTCCGCGCGGCGAATGCGAAACTCTAGCCCGCTCGGATCGGCCGGCGCGAAGGCGACGTCGACCGTTTCGCGCATCAGCGCGCCGCGCGGATAGAACTGCATACGGAAGAACGAGTCGAACGTAACGGCCGGTTTGCGGTCGGCGGCGACGGCGGCGGCGCTAAGGCCGGCTACGGCCGCGACGACCGCAAGGACGAAGCGAACTTTAGGCATGGCGTTGATCTCCCCAAAAAAGAAAACGACGCGTCGGGTTTATCGCGTACGCCGCGTTCATTCCAGGACGCGGCGCCGGTTCTCCGCCGCTCTGTCGACGGGGCCTCGCCGCAGAATCCGATTAATCGTAAAAGCAGCGATCCAAGAACAACGCGACGTCGCCGGCGAGCGAGACACGTGTACCGAGGTTGGCGAGCGAATGGCCGTCGCGCTTAAACTCGAGGAATTTGTAAGGTTTGCCGGCCTTGCGTAGCGCCTCCACCATCAATTCCGCCTGTTCGAAAGGCACGACCCTATCGAGCCGCCCGTGGGCGATTAGGACGGGCATGTCGATTTGCGCGGCGAGGCGCGCGGGCGAGGTCGCGCGCAGCCGGTCACGGTCGCGCCGAGGGTCGCCGATCGCCTTCTTGACGTAACCGTAAGCGTATGACGCCGGGCCCTCTTGTTCGCGCTCGTATTTCAGGAGTTCGGGCAGGTCGGTAACGCCCGAGACCGAGGCGGCGCACGCGTAGACGTCGCCTTGCGTCGCCGACGCGTAAAGCGCCGCGTAACCGCCGTAGCTGAACCCGACAATCGCGACGCGCTCGCGGTCGACGAGCCCGCGCTCGATAAGCGCGCGCACGCCGTCAGTCACGTCGTCCTGCATCTTGCCGCCCCACTCGCCGTAGCCGGCTTCCGCAAAGCGGCGCCCGAAGCCTGCCGAGCCGCGAAAGTTCGGCTGGAACACCCGGTAGCCGAGACTGGCGAGATATTGGGCGAACGGATCGTAGTCGTAATAGTCCCGCACCTCAGGCCCGCCGTGCGGCATGACGATGAGCGGCGCGGCGCCCGTGCGGCGCCCGTTCGGATGGGTCAGATAGCCGGTCACGGCGAGACCGTCGCGGGCCGTATACTGAACGGGTTCGACGGGCGAGAGCGCTTCGACTAAGTCCTCAGGATACGAAGCGAAAAAAGAATCGACCCTCTGTCGTTGTCGATCGTATAGGTAGAACTCGCCGGGCGACTGGGGCGAGGACACCGTCAGCGCCATGTACGGGCTCGAAAGGCTGACCTCGTTGATCGACACGTTGGCGTCGTCGTCAAAGAACCGCTGAAGCGCCCGATAGTGTTTTTGCAGCGTCGGATCGACGAACACCGCCTCATAGCGGTCCCGGATCTTGACGGCTCCGAGAAAAAGCCCGGTGCGATGGTCGACAAGTCCGTCAAGCATGTCGACGTCCGGGTCGTCGATCACCGTTTCGCCGAGCGCGCCGGTCTCCATGTCGAACGTCTTGATCTTGTATCGGTCGTCCCCGTCGGCCAGCGATAAGACGTACATCGCGCCGTCCCGTCCCGGGCCGATCGGCCAAAAGGCCGGCGGCGTTTTCGCGTCTTCCCGCCAACGGGTCGTAACGACATTGTTCCAGCGTCCTTCGGCGTTCCGCGCGTATACGGTGAGGGTCGTCCGTCGGCGATTGGCGTCGAGGCGGAAGACCGCGCGGCCTCCGCCGTCCGTCACCCAGCGGAACGTGCCGCGGCGGCCTTTTTCGATGCGCGTCGCATCGCCGGTGGCGAGATTGACGCGCCAGAGATCGCGGTCGCCCGACCGTGCCGCCGCCATCAAGATGTGGTCCGGTTGGCCGGGGAGAAGCGAGACGACGCCTGACAAATCGCGATTTTCACCCAGTACGCGGCTTTGGTTGTCGAACAAGAGCACGACGTCGTTCGTTCGCACGTCTAGCGAAATGACGCGCGCCCCGACCTCGAAAACGATGAAATTGCCCGACACCCGCGAGACCGGTTGGGCGGCCGAAATGAGAAGGTGAGCGTTCGATCCCCATGCGAGCGAATACGCGGAGCGGCCGCCGAGTTCGACCCGGCTGACGAGCGCCCCGGTCTGAATGTCTTTTACAACGATGTCCTCAGCGCGCATTTGCGCGATCTGAAGGTCAGCCACATTGTCAATGGTGACGTCACGCTTGAGTGCGGCCGCGCGTCTGGCCGCCGTGCGGGCGTTTTCGACGCTCACGGCGTAGGCGATAAAGCGCCCGTCCGGCGACACGGTCGGACTGTGGCGCGTGCCCTCCTCGAAGAAGGCCTGGGCGGTTACGGCCGCCCGCGCGACCGGGGCGGTCGCCGCCGCACAGACAATCGCCGCACAGACAACCGCCGCACCGGCAATCGCCGCCAAGACTAGCCGAAGAAGAGCGCGCATAACGTCGCTATCATCGCTTGTATCGGTTGCTAGTTTACCACCTTCACGCCGCGTTGTCGCCGCACCCGTTCCCGCATGCGGCGCCCGGTCAGGGCTGCGCAGCTCGGTGGGTTGCGCGTCGGCTCAGTGGTATGCATGCCGCCGTCGCCGTTCGGCGCCCCCAGCCGACGCGCGGCGGCCGATCGCATCCGCAACGCCGTTCCCCGGAGACCCGCCCCATGACCCTGCGCATTAACGACGTCGCCCCCGATTTCACCGCCGAGACGACCGCCGGCGAGATCCGCTTCCACGATTGGATCGGCGACGGGTGGGCCGTCATGTTTTCGCACCCGAAAGACTTCACGCCGGTCTGCACGACCGAACTCGGTTACATGGCCGGCATGGCCGACGACTTCGCCAAGCGGAACTGCAAAATCATCGGCATTTCCGTGGATCCGGTCGCCGACCACGTGGCTTGGAAGCAAGACATCCAGGACGTCACCGGCAATCCGGTCGACTATCCGCTGATCGGCGATCCCGAGCTCAGCGTCGCCAAACTCTACAACATGCTCCCCGCCGAGGCGGGCGAGACGGCGGCGGGGCGCACGGCGGCCGACAATGCGACCGTCCGTTCGGTGTTCGTCATCGGGCCCGACAAGCGCATCAAGCTGATGCTCACCTATCCGATGACGACGGGCCGCAATTTCGACGAGATCCTTCGCGCGATCGATTCCATGCAACTGACCGCGCAACACAGCGTCGCGACGCCGGCCCAATGGCGCCCGGGCGAGGACGTGATCGTCGTGCCGTCGGTTTCCGACGACGACGCGCGCGGCAAATTCGGCGACTTCGACGCGCCCAAGCCCTATTTGCGCTTTGTGAAGCAGCCGACCGGGCCGCGATGATCTTTGAACAGATCGCCGACGGCGGCTGCCGGTCCTACATCGTCGGGTGCGCGGACGCGTGCGTCGCCGCGTTGATCGACCCCGCGCAACGCCAGATCGACCGCTACGCCGCGCTCGCCGCCAAACGCGGGCTGCGCATCGCCGATATCGTCGAAACGCATACGCATGCGGATCATTTTACGGGCGCGCGCACGGCGGCGGAACGGTTCGGCGCCCCGATCGTCATGCACCGCGACGCGCCGGCCCCGTTTGTCGATTTGCGTCTCGACGACGGCGACAGCCTGCGCATCGGCGCGTTGCGCATGACGGCGATGCATACGCCGGGGCACACCGCCGATTCCATGAGTTTCCTCGCCGGCGATCGCGTCTTTACGGGCGATACCCTGTTGATCAAAGCGACCGGGCGCACCGACTTGCCGACCGGCGATCCGAACGCGTTGTACGACAGCCTTTTCGGGCGGCTCCTAAAGCTCGACCCGGCGACGATCGTCCACCCGGCGCATGAATATAAAGGCCGCGAGGCGACGACGATCGGCAAGGAGCTGGCCGAAAACCCGCGTCTGTCCGTTCGCGATCGCGGCGACTTCGTCGCCATGATGAACCGGCTCAATCTCTCCGCGCCGACGCACCTGACCGAGGCCTTGCGCGTCAACATGACCGGCGGGGCGAGCGTCGCGCAGCTCTTGTCGGAGGCGGCGGCGGACGTGCCGTTCTTGTCGCTCGACGCGTTACGACAGTGGAGCGAGGAGCGGCGAAACGACGTCGTCATCCTCGACGTGCGCGAACGCGATTCGTTCGAAGACGGCCACGTGCCCGGCGCGCGCCATTTGCCCCGCGGGCTGTTGGAGTTGAAGGTCAACGAGGCGTTTCCGGACCCGACCGTCCGTATCGTGACCTATTGCGACTTCGGGCGCATTTCGACGCTCGCCGCCGCGACGTTGCGGCGCATGGGGTTCCAACGCGTCAGCGCCCTTGACGGCGGCATGATCGATTGGCGCGAACGCGGCTTCGACGTCGAGACCGGTGCAG
>JBCCZS010000115.1:0-9864 GCA_039187035.1 Pseudomonadota bacterium
AAACAAGATCGATCGGATGCGCCGTTATTGCGAAGGTCGACTGGCGGTTCGTCCACACCCGGAACGGGCGCGTCGGCCGTCGTGCCGCCGTCCGGCGCGAAAAAGGCTGGCGTTGCGACTTTGGCCGTCAAGACGGTCGTTCCCGCGGCGCCGAACGCGCTGAGCGCCCCGCCTAGGCGGCCGTTAGTCCGCCGTCGATTTTGAATTCCGACGCGGTGACGAACCGGCTCTCGTCGGACGCGAGGTAAAGCACGCAATAGCCGACGTCTTCAGGTTCGGCGAGCCGGCGCAGGGGGATGTTCTTGACGAGCCGCGCCTCGCCCTCTTCGCCGCCGCCGCCGAGCGCGATGAGCGGGTCGATAATCGGCGTGCGGGTAAAAACAGGGTGTACGGAGTTGCACCGCACGTCGATCCCCTGGCGTGCGCAGTGCAGCGCGATCGACTTCGTCATCATCCAGACCGCCGCTTTGGACGTGTTGTAGGATACCTGGCGCGCGTCGGCGATCATCCCTGAAACGGAGGAAATATTGATGATCGAGGCCGGCTGGCTGGCGCGCAAAAAGCGCATGGCCAACTGAACGCCGGTGAAGACGGCGTCGACGTTGACCGCCTGGACGCGCCGGAACGTCTCGAACGCTTCGTCCTCGACGCTGGCGAACGACGCGATCCCGGCGTTGTTGATGAGGACGTCGATCCCGCCCATCGCCGCATTGGCTTCGCTGAGCGCGGTTTCCCAGCCGTCGCGGTCGGTCACGTCGAGCGCATGGGCGAAAGCGGTCCCCGGTCGGGCGTCGTTGACGGCCGCCGCGGTCGCGGCCGCTCCCTCGGCGTTGACGTCCGTGACGAAGACGCGCGCGCCCTCGCCCGCCAACATCCGCGCGAAGCACGCGCCGAGCCCTTGCGCGCCGCCGGTGATGAAGGCGCGTTTGCCGGCGACGCGCCCCCCCGTCGACGCGCTCACGCGCCTTCGTCGACTTCGTCTACCGCGCGGGCCATGAATTCCTCCATGTGCCGGCGGATCTGGTGGTCGGACTGATCGACCCCGATCGCGTCAAAATCCCCGCGAATTTTGCGGAAAACGTCCTCGTCGCCCGCCTCCTCAAGATCGGCGACGACGACTTCTTTGGCGTACGCCTCGGCCTCATCGCCCTCTTTGCCCATGAGCCCGGCCGCCCATAGGCCGAGCAGCTTGTTGCGGCGCGCTTCGGCTTTGAAGCGCAATTCCGCATCATGGGCGAAACGATTCTCATACTTGGCTTTACGGTCGTCTAATCCCGACATGACGTCGTCCCTGGTTGCAACCCGAGCGCGAAACGGCTCGCCTATTCCGTGCGGCCGAGCGCGGAACCCGACCGTTTTCAAAGGGTAACGTCGGCGTTGCCGACGGGCAACACGCGAACGCCGCAAACCCCGCCGCGCCGGCTCGGAGAACGGGGTTTCCAAGCGTGCGGCGAGCGCCTAAGTACGGCGCTTCGTTTCAAGGAGCCCCGCCTCGGCGCGCCCCCGGTCCGCCGGCAGAGCGGCCCCGGCCGGCTCCGATAAAGGAGCCCCGCATGGCGCGGCGTAAACAAATTTATGAGGGCAAGGCCAAGATCCTTTTTGAAGGACCCGAACCCGGCACCCTGATCCAATATTTCAAAGACGACGCCACGGCCTTCAACAACCAAAAGCACGCCGTCCTCGAGGGCAAAGGCGTCCTCAACAACCGCATCTCCGAATATGTGATGTCCGGCTTGGAAAAAGTCGGCGTCCCCACGCATTTCATCCGCCGTCTGAACATGCGCGAGCAGTTGATCCGCCATTGCGAGATCATCCCGCTCGAAGTCGTCGTTCGCAACGTCGCGGCGGGCTCGATCGCCAAGCGCCTCGGCCTTGAAGAAGGGGCGGCCCTCCCGCGCTCCGTCATCGACTTGTACTACAAAGACGACCAGCTCGGCGATCCGATGGTCTCCGAAGAGCACATCACGGCCTTCAACTGGGCCAACCCCCAAGAGATCGACGACATGATGTCGTTAGCGCTGCGGGTGAACGACTTTCTGTGCGGTCTTTTTTACGGCGTCGGCATCCGGCTCGTGGACTTCAAAGTCGAGTTCGGCCGGCAATATGAAGGCGACGTCATGCGCCTGATCGTGGCCGACGAAATCAGCCCCGACAGCTGCCGGCTCTGGGACGTCGACACCGGCGACGTCATGGACAAAGACCGGTTCCGCAAGGATCTCGGCGGCGTCGTGGAAGCCTATCAAGAAGTCGCCCGCCGGCTCGGCGTCGTGCGCGACACGACCGTCGCCGGCGCCCGCGGGCCCGTTCTGGTCAGCGACAACGCCAACAAATAACAGGGCGCCGTTTTAGCGCCGACGCATCGCCGCCAAATCGTCGAGGGCGTCGCCGTCGACCGCATGGGCGTGAACCGGTTGATCGGTCGCGTTCAAAATCCGGTAGAAGCGCCGCGCCTGGTAGTTTTTGTTCTGGGACGTCCACCAAAGGTGCGTCGCGCCGCGTTTGCGCGCGCGCTTGGCGACGGCGCCCATGAGCGCGCTGCCGGCGCCTTCGCGACGCCACGCCTCCTCCACGAACAAATCCGCCACGTAGAGGCCCCGCGTGCCGTCATCGGTCGTGAAACAATCGTAAGAAAGCGCGTAGCCGATCGGCCCGTCGCCGGCTTCCTCGCGCGACTCGGCGAGATCGCAGAAAACGAACGCATTCTTGCCGAAAATCGCGGCACGGAAGGTTTTGGCGTCGAGACGGCCGACGGGCAGGCCGCCGAAGGCGTTGTGGGCGTCGACCATGCGGAGGACGGCCTTGATGTCGGCGGGAGCGGCGTTGCGAACCTTTACGGTCATAGCGATGCAAACGGGCCTTTCTTCGAAGTCCGGGTGACGGCGGGGTCCGAACGGATCCGCTTGACGGCGCGGCGGGCGACGAGCGGCGCATTGCCTCCCCGCGAGCCGCACATTAAGAGGCCGAAATCGCCTCTTTTTTCAAGCACCGCCAGAAGGCTCTTCCCATGCGCGCGAAAATCACCGTTACGTTGAAGTCCGGCGTCCTCGACCCGCAAGGCAAGGCGATCGAAAACGCGCTGCGCCAGCTCGGTTTCGACGGCGCGGCGGGCGTGCGCCAAGGCAAAGTCATCGAACTCGACCTCGACGGCGCCGACGAGGCGGCCGCCCGCGCGACCGCCGAGGACATGTGCAAGAAGCTCCTCGCCAATCCGGTGATGGAAAACTACGCCATCGAAATCACGCATTGAGCCGCGCCCGATGAAAGCCGCCGTCGTCGTCTTCCCCGCCTCCAACTGCGACCGCGACGCCGCGGTCGCTCTCCGCCACGCGACGGGCGTCGCCCCGCAAATGGTCTGGCACGGCGAGAGCGCCCTGCCCGACGTCGACCTCGTGGTCCTGCCGGGCGGCTTTTCGCACGGCGATTATTTGCGCGCCGGGGCCATGGCGGCGCGGGCCCCGATCATGGCGGCCATCGCCGAGAAGGCCGCCGCCGGCGTTCCGGTGCTCGGGATTTGCAACGGATTTCAGATCCTGTGCGAGGCCGGGCTGTTGCCGGGCGCGCTCTTGCGCAACGCCGGGCTCGACTTTGTGTGCCGCACGGTCAGCCTGCGCGTCGCGAACGCCGAAAGCCGCTTCACGCGCGCTTTCGACAAGGACCAGATCATCAGCGTGCCCGTCGCGCACCATGACGGGGCGTATACGGCCGACGACGAAACGCTCGACCGCCTGGAAAACGACGATCGCGTCGCCTTCCGCTATGTCGACAACCCGAACGGATCGGCGCGCGATATTGCGGGCGTCCTCAACGAGGCGGGCAACGTCCTCGGAATGATGCCGCATCCGGAGCGGGTGATCTCGCCCCTCCTCGGGGGCGTCGACGGCCTGGCGTTTTTCAAAGGCCTCGCCGCTTAAGGGTCGGCCGCCCGCGCCCGGGCCGAGAGCGGACCTTCCCCCTTTTGTCAGCATCGCCGCGCAGGGAGCCGATTACGAGGAATGCGGATGACGCAAGCTGCACGCGAGGGCGACCCGCCGTTCGGTGATCTTCCGTCTACGGCGGACGTCGTCGTCATCGGCATGGGCGTGATCGGCGCGTTCGTCGCGTGCGCGCTCGCGCGCCGCGGCGTGCGAACGCTCGCAATCGACGCGCATGCGCCGCCCCACGCCCACGGTTCCTCCCACGGCGAGACGCGCATGTTTCGCCTCGCCTATGCCGAGGGCGCCGTCTATGCGCCGCTTTTGGCGCGCGCCCACGCGGCGTGGACGACGCTGCAGCGCGAGGGTGGCGAGCCGATCTTCGAGGCGTGCGGCATCGCCTATGTGGGCAGGCCCGACGGCGCGTTGATCAGCCAAACGCGCGCATCCGCGCGCGACAACGGCTTGTCGGTCGAAGACGTCGGCGCGGCCGACGCGGCGGCGCGTTTTCCGCATTTGCGCGTCGACGACGGCCGCGTTCTGCTTTTTGAGCCGACCGGCGGGTTTATCCATGTCGACGCCGCGGTCCGCGCGGCTTTGTCGGACGCGGCGACCCATGGCGCGACGCTTTGCGCCGGCCCCCGCGTCGTCGGCGTGGAGCCGGCCGTCGGGGCGCGCGTCGCCGGCGTGACGGTCCGCACCGATCGCGGGTCGGTCGCGGCGGGCGCCGTCGTTATCGCAGCCGGCGCGCGCACCGCAGCGTTGGCGCCGTCGATCGCGTCGGCCCTCACCGTCGAACGCCGCACGCTCCACTGGTTTGAGGCAGCCGAACCGTCGACGGCGAGCGCCGGTTTCACGCCTTTCTGTTTCGATCTCGAGGATGAGGGTTGGTTTTACGGCTTTCCGCCGGTCGACGGCGCGACGGTCAAAGTCGCGAACCACCATCTCGGGTCGCCCGTCGCGTCCATGGACGCCGTCCAGGACGCCGCCCCCGAAACCGACGCGCCCGCGTTTGAGCGTTGGGTGCGGCGGCTGACGCCCGGGCTCGGCGCGCGCCGGCGGAGCGCCGCGTGCGCCTATACGATGACGCCTGACGAGCGCTTCATTATCGGCCCGGACCCGGAGCGGGCGGGCGTTTTTCTCTGCGCCGGCATGTCCGGCCACGGGTTTAAATTCGCCCCTGCGATCGGCGAGGCGATCGCAGAGACGATTGAGACCGGCCAAGCGAGCGTCGACCTCACCGCCTTTAGCCCCGCCCGGTTCGCGGCTTCAAACGGCGGTTGACGCGCTCGGAGCGACGAAACCATCCGCCAGCGCGGCCTAAGCCGCCTCTTTTTCAGCCATCCGCCGACGCGCGCGTCCGAGCGCCATGAGCGGGAAATAGTGGCGATACAGATTGTAATTTATCATAAACGCGCGGGAAAGCTCCGGGCCTTGCTTCAACCGTTCACGGAGCAATGGATCGCGCAGCTTGATCGTTTGGCCGACGCCATAGCCTGGAAAGCCCGCGCCCGTGTAGTACGGTTCGTCCCACGTGCCGTCCTGCTGGGTCTCCAAAAGATACGCAAGCCCCATATCGACGGCGCGCTGATCGTCCGGATTGTCGATCGCGAGGAGCGCCAATAGGGCCCACGCGGTCTGAGACGCCGTCGACGGCCCGACGCCCGCGGCGTCGGCGTCCATGTAACTCTCGCAGCTCTCGCCCCAGCCGCCGTCTTTATTCTGATGGAGAACGAGCCAGTTTGCCGATTTGCGAATGTAAGCCGCCGACATGTCCTCGCCGATCGCCTCGAGCGCCGGCAAAACCGCGCCGCACCCGTAAACGTAATTGACGCCCCAGCGGCCGAACCAGGCGCCGTCCGGCTCTTGCTCCGCAAGCAGATAATCGCGCGCGCGAGCAATAGCGGGGTGCGCGGTCGTATAACCGAGCTTGCCGAGCGCCTCGACGACGTGAGCGGTCACGTCGACGGACGGCGGATCGAGCGCTTCGCCGAAATCGCAAAACGGGATCTTCGTGACGATCTTCTTGTCGTTGTCTTTGTCGAACGCGCCCCAACCGCCGTTTTTGCATTGCATGGCGAAGAGCCAGTCGACGCCGCGATTGATCGCCTCGTGGATCCCGCGCTCGCGCCATTTGGGCGCGTCGCGAAACGGCGCGAGCGCGATCAACGCGACGGCGGTGTCGTCGGTGTCCGGGTAGAACGTGTTGGCGTACTCAAACGCCCAGGCGCCCGGCGCGACGTGCGGCGCCCGGCGCGACCAGTCGCCGGGGCGGAGCACCTGATTGTCGAGCACCCATTGGACGGCGCGCTCGGTCGCGTCTTTGTCCGTATCCGCCGTTTCGGCGTCGTCGAACGCCAGGAGCGTCAAGACCGTGTCCCAAACCGGCGAGACGGAGGCTTGAACGTAAGTCGCATCGTCCACGTCCACGCGCCAGCGCGGATCGTCAAGCGCGCCGAGCGCGGCTTTCATGGCCGGGTGGTCCTTGCCGAAGCCTTCAAAGTGCATGGCCATGATCGAGTAGATCCATGGCGGTTGAATGCCGCCCCACACGCCGTCGGCGTCCTGGTGCTGAAGAATCCAGCCGAGCGCCTGCTCGCGCGCGCCGCGGCGCGACGGGGTGAGGCCCCAATCCTGGAACGCATGGAGCGCGCGGTCGGCGACGCGGAAAAAGCGATCGAGGAAATCGGCTCCCGGCTGCTGCGGCAAAGCGTAATCGAACGTCGCCCGTCCGTTCGGGAACAATTCTGACAATTGCCGCGTCTCGGGCAACGGGCGCGACGGCCGGCGCGCGCTCAACAACGCGATCGGCATCATCGTCGCACGCGCCCACTGGGCGAAATTGTAGATCGAAAACGGGAACCAGTCGGGAAACCGGATGATCTCGGGCGGCACGTTGGGCGTCTGGGCCCAGGGCCATTCGCCGATGAGCGCGAGCCAATACCGCGTGAACACCCGTACTTTTGACAGGCCGCCCTTCTCCATGATCCAGGCGCGCGCCTTGACGAGGGCGGGCTCGTCGGGCGCGTGGCCGACCGAACGGAGCGCGGCGTACGCTTCGACCGTCGCGTTTATGTCGCCGGCCGGTGCGTCGTAGAATATACCCCAGGAGCCGTCAGCGCGTTGCGCGCGCAGGACCCCTGTCGCCAAGCGCGTCCGTAGCGGGTGATCGTCGGCGCCGATGATCCACAAACAGAGGATCCACTCGGCTTCCATGCAGGCGTTCGATTCCAGCCGGCCGACCCAATAGCCCTCGGGCGCCTGGCGCGCGAGCGACCATTGCGTCGCCGCATCGATGGCGCCCGTCAGTTGTTGTTGGAAATTGCCGGACGGCGTGCGCGCGGACGCGCCTGTCGTTTCGTCGTCGAACATGGCGAGCTCCCGTTCAGACCCCGGTCCGTTGAGGGTCTGGCGGGTGTACCAATGCGCGCCGAGTTTGGCGAGACGCCCGCGGCAAATCGCGGCGCGTCAGCGCCGTTCAACAAGCGTGCGTCAAAAATGCGCTTTTAAGGAGCGGGCGCGACCGGCTCTTCTTTTTTGTCGTTCGACAAAGACCGCCACGCCGGTGCGATGACGCATCCGAGGAACGAGAACGACGCCGCCGTCAGAAGCAACACCGCCGGTTCCTGGCCGCCGAGATCGCCGACCCAATTAGAAACGAGCGCCGCCACCGAAATAATCAGATAAGGATAAACGGGCGGATTGGCGCGTGCGTATCGGTAACCGAACAACGTCGTCGACGCCGCCATCAACGCCAAGGCCCAGATGTCTACAACGCCTACCATAGCGAGACTCCCCTACTCGACTGCCGAGCGGGAGCATGCCGGACGAATCTAAACGCCGCGTTAGCGTCTGGCGGCGACGATCGTGAAAGTGACGCCGACCTCAAGCGCGACCCATTTGCCGGTCGCGAATTCGCCGCGCCCGACGCCGAAATCGGAGCGCACCAGGCTCGCCCCGCCTTCCGCAGTCGCGGCATCGCCCTCAACCGCAAGGCTGAACGCGAGGGTGACGGGCTTCGACACGCCGCGTATCGAGAGCGTCCCGTCCGCTTCGTATCCGCCGTCGTCGGTTGCGCGGGCCCCTTCGGCGAGGAACGTCGCTTGCGGATGGTCTTTGACGTCGAACCAGTCTTTGCCCGGCAAGGCGCGGTCCCGGTCTTTTTTGCCGGTGACCGCCGAGGCCATGTCGACGACGACTTCGATGCGGGCCGTTTCCGGCGCGGCCGGATCAAACGCGATATCGGCGGTGAATTTTTCGAAAACGCCGTCGAACGCGGCGCCGTTTTGCGCGCCGGTGAAGCCGAGGCGGCTTTGGTCGTAATCGACGGTCCAGGCCGGCGGCTCTTGCGCGGCGGCCGGGAGGACTGCGGCGAGGATGAAAGCGGCGGCCGCAAGGGCGATACGCGTCATGGAAACGCTCCGTACTGTGATGACTGTCGGACTAGGAGGACGGCGCGCGCACGCCCGGCGCCATGGAGGCGAGGACGCCGTCGCGGTCCTTAAAGTGGTGCTTCAGCGCGGCGGCGACGTGCAACGCCAACAGCGCGGCGATGGCGAGCCCGAAGAACTTGTGCGTTCCGGCGATCTGCTCGGCTAAGGCCTCGCGGTCGCCGACGGTCTCGAAGAACGGCAAATGCGGCCATTCAAATAGCCCGAACACGAGCGTCGGCACGCTGTCGGCATAGGGCGAGGCGGACACGAGCGCCCAGCCGCCCAACGGCACGCTGATCATCAGGACGTAAAACGCGACATGGGTGGCGCGGGCGAAAAACCGCGTGCGCGGCGTCATGTGGTCCGGCAAGGCCGGGGGCTTGTGGCCGAGCCGCCAGCCGAGCCGAACAAGCGACAAGACGAGCACCACGAGGCCGAACGATTTGTGGAGCTGATAAAGCGCGAACTTATCGTTCCCGAACGGCAAGCCGCTCATGTAGAGCCCGCCGGCGATCTGACCGACGATCATGACCGCGATCGCCCAGTGAAGGACGATCGCGACCGTCGTGTACCGCGTTTGCGGTTTTTGCGCCGACGCGGCCACGGTGTCTTATTCGTCCTTCACGCGGTCGAATTCGCTTTCGATCACGATCTCGACCGCGTCGCCGACGAACGGCACGGCGTAATCGACGCCGAACTCGCTGCGCATGATCGTGGTCTTGGCGGAAAAGCCGATCTTGTGCGTCTCGGCGCGGTCGACGAACGCGGCTTTGTTGAAGGTGGCGTCGAGGACGACCGGCTTGGTGACGCCTTTGATGGTCAAGTCGCCAGTGATCTTACCGGTGTCGTCGCCGGTTTTTTCGACGCTCGTCGACGTAAACGTAATCGTCGGGTGTTTCTCGACGTCGAACATGTCGCCGCTTTTGATGTGCTTGTCGAACGCCTCGACGCCGGTGTCGATCGACGCGGTTTGGATCGTGACGTTGACGGTCGACTTCGTGACGTCGGCCGCGTCCCAATTCAGATCGGCCGTCCAGTCGTCGACGGCGATAATCGGGTTGGAAAAGCCCTGGTGGCTATACGTGAACGCGATGTAGCGGTGGCCCTGGTCGGCTTTGTAAAGCCCGGACGGCGCGTCTTCTGCGAAGTTCGGCGCGTCAGCAGCGAAGGCTGAGAAGCCGGCGGCGCCGGCGAGCAGCGCGGCGGCGCTCACGGCTTTCAAGGTCGAGCGTATCATGGTCCCCAATCTCCTTTATTGAGCGCGGCGGGCCCACACCCGCTCGCCATGGTCAGACTACGCAACCGTTACGCAACCGAGCGGCTATGTAGGCCGCGTCCGCGCCGATACGACCGGCGCAAGGCTCACAAAGTCGCGATCGCAAGGCGGGCTCGCGATCGCTCGACGGCCAAAAGCCCTCGGGCCGCCGATCCGTCAATAGGCGGTCACGAGGGCGTCGACATCCGGGCGGGCGCGTTCTTTTGGGTTTTCCGTCGCGGCGCCGATGTAGAGATACCCCGCG
>JBCCZS010000116.1:0-9837 GCA_039187035.1 Pseudomonadota bacterium
CTTCGCTGGCTTTGCGCGCCGCGTCGCTCGCCGTCGTGGCGGCGGCCGCGACCTGCTCGGCGGCTGCGTTCGCGGCCTCCGCGTCGCCAAGGGCTTTGGCGACGGCGCCGTCGGCGGCGGTCTTGGCGGTCTCGACGGCGGCCGCGGCTGCGGCGCCCACCGTTTCCGCGTTTTTCGCCGCTTCGGCCGCGGTCTCCTCGGCGATCCGGCGGGTTTGTTCGCGTGCGGCCTCGACGGTTCCGTCGGCGGCCGAGGCGAGTTTGGCGGCCGCGGCGTCGCCGGCGTCGCCGATCGCGGCGATATCGGCGGTGAGTTTTTCGGCCGTCTCGCGCGCCGCCGCCGCCGCGTCGTCGCCGGCGGCGCGGGCCTGCGCGGCGCCCGCTTCGACGTTCGCCGTTTGCGCGCGGAGATTTTCGTCGGCCTTTCGGATGGCTTCGGTCAGGGCTTCAAAGCTGTCGAGCGCGGTCGACGCGACGCCTTCGAGCCGCGCGAGGCGCTGCGCCATGCGCTCTTCGGCCTTGGCCGCGCCGGCGTCCGCCGCCTCGATCGCGTCCGCGCCGGACTGCGCGCGTTCCGCAATGGCGGCTGCGAACGCGTCGGCATGGGTGTTGAGGCTTTCGGTCAATTCAATGAGGCGCGCGCGTTCCACCGCGACTTTGTCGGCCGCGCCGGCCGCGCGCATGTGAACCGCGTCGCCCGCCTTCTCGATCGCCGTGACGTGGTGGCGGATAATCGCCTCCACGCCGGCGAGGCGTTCAAGCGCGCCGTCGACGCCGGTGTTGAGCGCGTCCATTTCGCCGCGCACCGCGGCCCCGACGCTTTTGGCTTTTCCGGCGGCCGTCGCGTCCGGCTGCACGAGCTGTTGGGCGGCTTCGGCGATGCCCTGCGCGGCGCTGACGATGCGGTACGCGTTCGACAGAAGGTAGCCGCACATGACGACGAGGAGCGGCACGAAGAGGGCGAATATGACGACGCCCATATCGAGGGTTGCGGTCAGCGTGTCGGTCCAACCGCGCGCCGTCCCGAATATCTTCAAGTGGCTTATGTAGGCCCCGAGCGGCCAGCCGACGACGAGCGCGAACAGAATAAACAGCGCGCACAGCCGGGAGGCCTGCATCACCTGGCGGCTAAGCAGGACCCAGTTTTGGGGCGGGCGCGCCGCCGGGGTCGCCGCCGCCGCTTCGGCCTGCGCGCGCAACACCGATCGGCGCGCGCGCGCGTCCTCGGTGCGGCCGCCCCGGCCGTTGACCGTGCGTTCCTCAGCCGCCTCGCCGGACGCCGCCGCGCCGCGAAACGCCGCACGCTCGCCGCCTCCGTCGCGCGCGCGGTCCGATCGGTCCTCGCTCAAAGGCTTGGTCATAACCCTGCTCGAAAGATGACTGTTCCGCTTAGCGGATTTCACGCACGAGGCCAAATGGCGCGGGCGTTCGGCCGCCTTGCGAGGGCCGGGGCCGCGGCCTAGACAATCCGTAAAGAGACGAGGAGGCGACGCCCATGCGGTCCAATTCTTCTGCGAGCTTCAAATTCGGCCTCGACGAGACCGTCGAGGAGATGCGCGACGTCGTCGGCCGGTGGGTCGACGACCGGCTTGCGCCGCGCGCCGCCGATATTGACGCGCAAAACCTGTTTCCCCGCGATTTATGGCCGGAACTCGGCGAACTCGGCCTCCTTGGCGTGACCGCGAGCGAGGAGTACGGCGGGGCCGGTCTCGGCTATCTGGCGCATTGCGTGGCGATGGAGGAGGTCTCGCGCGGCTCGGGGTCGGTCGGCCTTTCCTATGGCGCGCACTCAAATCTGTGCGTCAACCAAATCAACCTTAACGGCTCGGCCGACCAAAAAGCCCGCTACCTGCCCAAACTGATCAGCGGGGAGCATCTCGGCGCGCTCGCCATGTCGGAGCCGGGCTCCGGGTCGGACGTCGTCTCCATGCGGTTGCGCGCCGAGAAGAAGGGCGATCGGTTCGTCCTCAACGGCTCTAAAATGTGGATCACGAACGGTCCGGGCGCCGAGGTTCTCGTCGTCTACGCCAAGACCGATCCGGAAGCCGGGCCGCGCGGCATCACCGCTTTTCTCATCGAAAAAGGGATGGCGGGTTTTTCCACCGCGCAAAAGCTCGACAAGCTCGGCATGCGCGGCTCCGACACGTGCGAGCTTGTCTTCGAAGATTGCGAGGTGCCGGAAGAAAACGTCCTCGGTCTCGTCAATGACGGCGTCCGGATTTTGATGAGCGGTCTTGATTATGAGCGCGCCGTCCTCGCCGCCGGGCCGCTCGGCATTATGCAGGCCGCGATGGACGTCGTGACGCCCTACGTCCACGAGCGCCAGCAGTTCGGCAAACCGATCGGCACGTTTCAGCTCGTCCAGGGCAAAATCGCCGATATGTATACGACGATGAACGCCTGCAAAGCCTACGTCTACGCCGTCGCCGCCGCCTGCGATCGCGGCGAGACGACCCGCCAGGACGCGGCGGGATGTATTCTTTATGCGGCTGAAAAAGCGACGCAGGTGTGTCTCGACGCGATCCAGCTCCTCGGCGGCAACGGCTACATCAACGAGTATCCGACCGGGCGCCTCCTGCGCGACGCCAAGCTCTACGAAATCGGCGCTGGCACGTCGGAGATCCGCCGCATGCTGATCGGTCGGGAATTGTTCGAAGCGACGGCCTGACCGGCCCCGCCGTCCAAAACGGCTTGACCGGCCTCGCCGCATAAAGCGCCGCGCGCAAGCAACGCGGTCGCAGCGACAAGGCAGGCGTAGACGGCGACGGAAGACGCGAGCGTCGCGGCGCCGAGCGCGACAAGCGGCGCTGCCCATAACGCCGCGCCGGCGGCTTGCGCGGCCTGCGACAAGCGCAGGCTCGATGCGATGGCGATGAGCGCCGCCATGCAGATCGCCCAGTCATGGACCCAGAAGGACGGGCCCGCGAGCGCGCCGCCAAGCAACGCCAGCCCGACGGCCGCACGGGCCGGCAGCCGGCCGGCGCGCCGCGCGCGCATCGCGCCCCAAGCGAGCGCGGCGCCGGCGCCGATCGCCGCGATCGGAGCGGCCGTCCCGGCGGCTGACCCAAATCCCAGCTTGGCGGCCGTTTGCTGCGCCGTCAGCAAATCTCGGTGGAGCGCGCCGGCGTGGCCGCCGAAAACGTCCGCCGCGGCCGCTGCGTAGGCGAACCATGGCGCGAGCCCGAAACAGGCGATGGACGCCGCAACAAAGCCGAGCGTTGCGAGCGCGAAGGCCGCGATCGCCCGCCACGCCCCAAAAGCGGCGAGCGCGACGGGGGCGATGAACGCATAGTGCGGCTTCATCGTGACCATGGCGAGAAGGACGCCGGCGAGGATCGGGCGGGTCCGGGCCGCCGACAGCGCAATGAACAAGGCGAGCGCAGCAAACGGGCCCGTCTGCCAAACGAGCGCGTCGGCCAGCGCCGCCGGCGACAGCGCCGTCGCAAGCGCTCCTGCGGCCCGGCGGCGCGCTGAACCGCTTCCGACCGCCAGCGCGCCGATCGCCGCTGACGAGGCAACGATCGCGGCCATCCATAAAAGCGCGGCAACCCGGTCGGGCAGGCTCGACAGCGGCGCGAGCGCCAAAAAAGCGTGCGGCGGATTGCGCCAGGAGAGCGCCGCGCCGTCGGGTTCGAGACCGGCGCGAAAGGCGGCCGGGTCATAAGCCCCGGCGGCGTCGCCCGCCGCCGCCATAGCGCCTGCGCGCTGGAACGCCGCGAAATCGCCGGTCGACGCGCCGCCCGCGCCGGTCAGCAACACGCAAAGGGTGACGGCGCACGCGAGCGCGATCCCGATCCGCAAGACCGGGACGTCGCCGGCGTCGACGGCGGGATTCTCGCGGAGGAGGTGCGAAACGGCGCTCATGCCCGTTAGCGGTTTGCAAAGCTTATGCCTGCGTTAACGAAAGAGCGCGGGTGCGCGCGGGCGCTGCGGCCCCGAATCCACGCGGCGGCGCGCGGCAGCCCGCGACGCCGACGACCGTTGCGCCCCCTTGGCGGACGGCCTATTCGATGGGGCGTTTTTTCAAAGACGGGACGAAACCGTGGCGACGCCTGATTTCTTGCTCGACTATTTGCCGATCGTCGTCTTTCTCGGCATCGCTTTGGCGCTTTCCGCCGCGTTCGTTTTCTTGCCGATCGTCCTGTCGCCCGCCGAGCCCGACGCGGAGAAGAACTCGATTTACGAGTGCGGCTTCAATGCGTTCGACGACAGCCGCATGAAATTCGACGTGCAATTCTACATCGTCGCGATCTTGTTCATCATCGTCGATCTGGACGTGGCGTTTTTGTTCCCGTGGGCCGTGGCGCTGTTTAATCCGGAGCTCGGCACGGACCGGAATTTTCAGATTTTTGCGTTCTGGTCGATGTTCGTATTCCTGGCCGTCTTCGCAATCGGCTTTCTATACGAATGGAAGAAAGGGGCCCTCGAATGGCGATAGAAGACATGCCGTCCCTGGCCCGTGCGGACGGCGACGCGGTCGCCTACGACCCGGATGCGAAAGACCCGTTCTTCACCGATCTCTCCCACCAGCTCGCGGACGAAGGGTTCCTGACGACCTCGTCGTCGGCGCTCATCAACTGGGCGCGCACCGGTTCGCTGATGTGGATGACGTTCGGGCTCGCCTGTTGCGCCGTCGAAATGATGCAGGCCTCGATGCCGCGCTACGATCTGGAACGCTTCGGCGTCGCGCCGCGCGCCAGCCCGCGCCAGTCGGACGTGATGATCGTCGCGGGCACTCTCACCAACAAAATGGCGCCGGCGCTGCGCAAGGTTTACGACCAAATGCCCAACCCGCGCTACGTGATCTCGATGGGCTCATGCGCCAACGGCGGCGGCTACTATCACTATTCTTACGCGGTGGTGCGCGGGTGCGACCGCATCGTGCCCGTCGACATCTACGTGCCGGGTTGCCCGCCGACGGCCGAGGCGCTCGTCTACGGCGTGTTGCAGCTTCAAAAGAAGATCCGCCGCGAAGGGACGATCGTTCGCTAACGGGGCGCGCCGGTGGAATTCTGGGTCATCGTCGGCGCCGTCGCGTTCCTGATCGTATTGAAAGGCGGATTTTTCCTGGCGTTCCGCGCGGTCTTGAAAAAGCGCGAACGGCGGACGGATTGAGGACGGTTCGGTGAGCGAAGAGCTGGAAGAACTGAGCGCCCATATCGGCGGCGCGATCGATGAGGAGGTCCGGACACGGACGATTGCGAACGGCGAGCTGACCCTCGACGTGCGGCCGGACCATATATGTCGGGTCTTGAAGTTTTTGCGCGACGATCCGGTCTGTCGGTTTTTGCAACTGATCGATTTGTGCGGCGTCGACTACCCGCAGCGCAGCAAACGCTTCGACGTCGTCTACCATTTGCTGTCCTTGCACAACAATACGCGCATTCGCGTGAAAGCCGCGACAGGCGAAGACGAAACCGTTCCGTCCGTCGTCAGCGTTTTTCCGTGCGCCGAGTGGTTTGAACGCGAGACCTTCGACATGTACGGGATCGTCTTTTCCGACCATCCGGACCTGCGCCGTATCCTGACGGATTACGGCTTTGAAGGGTATCCCTTGCGCAAAGACTTCCCGCTGACCGGCTATCGCCAGGTTCGTTATGACGACGAGGAAAAGCGCGTCGTCTACGAGCCCGTGAAGCTCGTGCAGGAGTTCCGCAATTTCGATTATTTGAGCCCCTGGGAAGGCGCGGACTATATTCTGCCGGGGGACGAAAAGGCCAATGAGAAAGCTTGAGATGATGTGCGCATTGCTTACCGGCCCCGCGGGCCGTGTGAAGGGATCGTCCGATGGCTGACGGCGGCAGCAAAATTGTCGAGGTCACCGACAGCCCGTCGGAGGCCGCGGCCGACGGCAAGTTCACGATCAATTTCGGGCCGCAACACCCGGCCGCGCACGGCGTTCTACGCCTCGTCCTGGAGCTTGACGGCGAGGTGGTCGACCGCGTCGACCCGCATATCGGCCTCCTCCATCGCGGTACGGAAAAACTGATCGAGTATAAGACGTATCTGCAGGCGATCCCGTATTTCGATCGGCTCGATTATGTCGCGCCGATGAACCAGGAGCATGCGTTTTGCTTGGCGGCGGAGCGGCTGATCGGCGTCGACGTTCCGCGCCGCGCGCAACACATTCGCGTTCTGTTCTGCGAAATCGGTCGGATCCTCTCGCACTTGTTGAACGTCACGACGCAGGCCCTCGACGTCGGCGCGTTGACCCCGCCGCTTTGGGGGTTTGAAGAGCGCGAGAAGCTCATGGTGATTTATGAGCGCGCGTCGGGAAGCCGGATGCACGCGGCGTATTTTCGCGTCGGCGGCGTGCACCAGGATCTGCCGGAAAAGCTGATCGACGATATCGATCAGTGGTGCGATAATTTTCCCAAAGCGCTGGGCGACATCGACAAGTTGATCACGGACAATCGCATCTTCAAACAGCGCAATGTCGACATCGGCGTCGTCCCGCTTGACGACGCGTTCGCTTGGGGGTTTTCGGGCGTCATGGTTCGCGGCTCAGGCGCGGCCTGGGATTTACGCAAATCCCAGCCCTATGAGACGTACGCCGAGTATGATTTTGACGTCCCCGTGGGCAAGAATTGCGACTGTTACGACCGGTACTTGATCCGCATGGAAGAGATGCGCCAGTCCGTCTCGATTATGAAGCAAGCGATCGTCAAGCTGCGTGAAGAAGGGCCCGGCCCGGTCATGGCGACGGACGGCAAGGTGACGCCGCCGCGCCGCGCCGACATGAAAGGGTCGATGGAAGCGCTCATCCATCATTTTAAGCTTTATACGGAAGGCTTCCACGTCCCCGAGGGCGAAATCTACGCGGCTGTGGAAGCCCCGAAGGGCGAGTTCGGCGTTTACCTCGTCTCAGACGGCACGAACCGTCCGTATCGGTGCAAAATCCGCGCGCCAGGCTATGCGCACCTGCAAGCGATGGACTGGATTAATCGCGGCCACATGCTTGCCGACGTCTCGGCAATTCTTGGCTCGCTCGACATCGTCTTCGGCGAAATCGACCGTTAAGTGGTCCTCCCGGATTATCCCCACGCGTCATAGAAGTGCGCGACGCCGACGCTGATCTCATGCACGCCGCGGCCGACGCGTCTCAGCGGTTCAATGAGACTGACATGAATGTCAGGGTATCCGCGGCCCGTCGCTTCGTCCGCATCCGCCTCTTCATCGACGCCGTCGAGCGCGTTCGCACGGGTCGGCGAGACGGGGAAAATCGTCGCCAAAAGGTCCGCGACGTCCCCAAATTCAAGGGCGAGGGCGCGATCGATAAGGGCGCCCCGGGTTAAATCATGGCGCGGCGAGAAGGCCGGCGCCGCCGCGACGAGGCTGAGCCCGTGCATGATCAAAGCGAGCCGGACGGCATGCAGCAAGCGTAGCGGCGCGCGCGCGCGCGCCGCGTCGTCGCCGTCCTCCAATTCGGCGCGTAGCGCGTCGAACCGAGCCGCGTCGGCTTCCAAATGGTTCGCCAGCCGAGAAAGCGCCGTATGCGTTGTTTGTTCGGCGAGCCGCTCGGCGATGCGCGCCGGGGCGGCGCTTGCTTCCGCGCTCGCGCCGCGGTCGAGCACGCGCCAGAGCGTCGCGTCGTAAAGGCTCGCATAGGCGCGCAGGATATCGAAGTCCGTCAAATCGCGCGCCGCAGCGGCGTAGGCGACGAGCCGTCGGGCGCGCGTTGATTGTTGCGCCCAGGCCGAAAACCGTTCCATTTCGCGAACCCCGGCAGACGCAAGGCCGCCGAAGACGTTCGCCGGCGCGCAGAGTTGCTGCAAGATCGCATTGTTGGGGATCGCCCGCATCGACCGCGGGCTCGCCGCGCGCGCGGGGTCGGCCGCCTGACGACGTACGCGGCGCGAGCCGGTTTTGACGAGCAGGTTCGGCGCGAAAGTCGACAACGTCACATGATAGTCGACGTCGTCGAACAACGCCTCCTGCCAGGCTTTGGCGCCGCGATAAACGTCCCAGGTGAAATTTATATCCGTATAGTAACGGTCTTCGTGATCGGCTTGGGGCGGCGCGATCATCCAAGCGAACAGATGCGCGATTGTCGCGCGCGCCAGCGCCGGCGTTTGAAAGTGCAAAAAGCCGTCGCCGCCCTGGACACTGCTTTCCGCGTTGAGCCGCACGCCCGCCGCGGCGTATTTGCTGCGCGTCCACGGCGTCAACAGATGGTCGAAGCGGGCGTCAAGCGCGCCGGGATAGGCGCCGCGCCCCATCGATTCGCCGTGCGTGTTGAAGAGCACCGCCTCGATCTGCGTTAGCCCGCGGGCTTTCAGTGCGCGGGCGAGGAGGATGTGTAAGCGTTCGACGGCCATCGCCGCCGGCAGCTGCCCCATAAACCGACCGGAATCCGAAAAGCCGAGCTGGATGCAAACGCGCCCCCGGCGCTTGATATAATCCGTAAACGCCTCTTCGCTAAGGAGGCGTTCCATCAGCCGTCCGCCGCGTTCGATGGCCGACGGCGTCTCGAACAAGGGCGAGATATCGACGAGGTCGTCGACCCCGTAAAGGCGCGCCAGGAAGACCGCCCCCATGACGGTCGCCGGCGCCTCGCACTCCGCGATCAGGAAGCGGATCGGCGTCTTGGCGTCGATATGCTTCTTAAACTGCGCGCACAACATGAATTGTCGGCGCGCGGTCATCCGCTCGGCGAAGACGCTCGCCATGTTGACGCGGCGCGGCCGCGCAGTGCGCGAGCGTTCGGCGGCGACCGACAAAATCGTGCGGTCGAGGAACCCGCGCTCGTCGCCGAGATCGAGATCGGCGCGCAGGGCCGAGCGAACTTGCGCGGCGTTGACCCGCAGGTGGATGCGCGCGACGCCGAGGCCGTACGCGTCCATGTCGCGCGCGATGCGCAACAGTGCGCGCTGGACGGTCGCATCGGTCTCCGCGTCGGCGTGCTCGCACAGCGCCGCGGCGATCGGCGACAGATCGACGAGCCGCCGCGGATCGTCCGCAGTCAGCCGATTGGCCGCGCGAACGGCGACGGCCGGATCATCGAGGTCGCCGTCGAACGCCGCCGCCTGCTCGCCTGCGAACGCCGCCGCCTCGCGCAGGCGCGCGACGGTCGGCAGGTCGGCGACGCGCGCGATCGCATCCGCATAGCGCGTCAGCTGCGCGGCTTTCTCTTCGAGTCTCAGCCGAAACGTCTGTCCCCAGTGGATGTCCGTGCGGCCGTCTAAGTCGTAGCCGACCCAGGTCGCAAGGCTCAGCGGGGCGACGTCGAACGGCGTGCCCGCATCGCCGCCGCGTTCGTCCGCCCAGCGGCACAAGGTTTCGTCGAGGAAAGCGAGCGCCCGCTGCGCATGGTCGATCGCCGTCAGCGTCTCGCCATGCTCGCGTTCGAGTGTCAGCGGATCGTCCGGATGGTGAGCGACGTCGGTTAGGGCGAGCGCGGTTTCGTCGCCGGTTTCCCCATAGGCGCCGACGGCCTCGCGCAACGCGCGAGGCGCGGCGAACGTCGGGTGCGCGGTGAAGACGACGCCGGCGCGCAACCGGTCGAGCGCGGCGCGTAGCGCGTCCGGCGTGTCGATCCCGGCGCGGTCGAGCGCGTTGGCGATCACGGCTGCAGGGTCGCCGTCGTGGCGCGCGCGAAAGCGACGCGCCCGCGCGCGGGTCGCCTCGTCGCTGACCGCCTTGGACCTCTTGGCCGCGTCCTTTTCCAGCTTCTTCTGCTTCTTGCGAGCCGGCTCCTCGGCCTCGAACCGCTTCAGCACCGCGTCCTCGATGTCGTCCGCGCCCAGCCACGCGAGCCTCCCACTGCTCATCTCGCACTCGTACTGCCCGCCCCGCTTCCGCACGACCTTCTCGACCTCCTCTTCAAACTGGGCATCAA
>JBCCZS010000117.1:0-9789 GCA_039187035.1 Pseudomonadota bacterium
CCTTACCACGGAGTAGGGTTGTGCCGGTTTGGAAAATAAGGCCGCGCGGCGCGATTTCCGCCGGCGGCGCCGCCATGGGCGCTTGTGCGGGGTTGGGGGGCGCCGTCAGCGGCAAACGCCCGCCGGACGAGTTCGCGATCGCGACGAAGGCGCCGCTGGTCGTGCCGCCGGACTATTCGCTACGCCCGCCTAAGCCCGGCGAAACGCGTCCGCAAGAATTGTCCGCCGCCGAACGCGCCCAACAGGTTCTGCTCGGCGACGCCGAGGCCGCGCCGCCGTCCAGCGGCGAGCGCATGATCCTGCAGCGCGCCAACGCCCTTGCGGCGGATCCGAACATTCGCAACCTCGTCAATGCGGAGAACGGCGGGCGCGTTGAAAAAGACCGCAGCCTCGCCAACCAACTCATGTTCTGGAATTTCCTCGACGGCGAGGTCGACGATTCCGCTGCGCCGCTGCGCGTCGACAACCCGCAGGAGTGGCTCGAAGCGCGCAAAAAGTCGATCGAAGCGGTGACGGGCGAAGACGCCAAGGTCGTCATCAAGCGCGACGACGCGCTCCTCTTGCCGGGCGTCTTTTAAGTCGAACGGCGCAATCCCGACAAAAAAGCCGCCGGACGAAAATCCGTCCGGCGGCTCTTTATTGCGTCTCGTTGCGGCCGGCGTTGATCGTTACGCCGCCTGCGCTTTGACTTCCGGGAAATCGATCTCGGTGTCGGCGACGTGATTGACGTAATTCGTGAAGATGTTCGCGACGGTCAATGCGATGATCTCGACGATATCGGTTTGGTCGAGACCGGCCTCGCGCGCCGCCGCGAGGTCGGCGTCCGTGGCGAAGCCTTTCTTGTCGACGAGCGCGACGGCGAATTTCAAGATCGCGTCGAGGCGCGCGTCGGACGAGCCGCCACGCAGGCGCGCTGTGATTTCCGCATCGTCGACTTTGAGGTTTTTCGAAATCGCCGAATGGGCGGAGGCGCAATAGTCGCAATTGTTGGCGCCGGCGACGGCGAGGGCGATCGCTTCGCGGGTCTTGACGTCAAAGCGGCCCGCGCCGAGCCCCTCGTTGAAGCCGAGAAAGGCGCCGAGCGCGGCCGACGAGGCCCCGACGACCCGGTAGACGTTCGGCACCATGCCGACTTTGCTGGTGACGGCGTTGAAGATCTCGGCGGTTTGCGGGCTGGCGTCGGCGTCGGCGACGGGGGTCAAGCGGTTCATGGGGTCTCTCCGTGTTGCATGCGGCGGCGTTCGTTCGCGGACGTCGCGGCGGGGTTTTCAAGCGTCGGCGTCAAACGAACGCGGCGTCGACACCGGGGACATGGCGCGCGGCGACGGGCGAACAAGGCGCCCGGGCGACACGTCGACGTGAGCCCGGCGCGACCGCCGCGTGATCCCGGCGCGGGCGGCGGCGTGAACGACGTTGCGGGCGGGGCCGCGCCCTGTTAGCCGGGCGCTTATGAACGGCGTCGTCCTCATTATCGCCGGCTCGGACCCGTCGGGCGGGGCGGGTCTTCAAGCCGACATCAAAACCGTCACGGCGCTCGGCGGGTACGCGGCGGCGTGCGCGACGGCGTTGACCGTGCAGAACACGACGGGCGTTCGCGCCGTACACGGCGTGTCGCCCGACATCGTTCGGGACCAGGCGCGCGCGGTGATTGACGACACGCCGCCCGCGGCGATCAAAATCGGCATGCTCGGCGACGCGGCCGTCGTCGACGCGGTTGCGGAGATTGTCGCCGCAGCGCCGGACGCGCCGGTCGTCCTCGATCCGGTGCTTGTCGCGACGAGCGGCGACGCGCTCGCCGCCGAGGGCGTCGTTGAGTCGATCCGTACACGGCTCATGCCGTGCGCCCACGTCGTCACGCCTAATGCCGACGAAGCCGCGGCGCTTATCGGTCGCCCGGTATCGACGCCGCGCGATCTTTTGGACGCCGGCCACGCGCTCATCGCCATGGGCGCGCGCGCCGCGCTCGTCAAAGGCGGCCACCTTGCGGGTGATCAGGTGACGGACGTTCTCCTCCAGGAAGGCGCCGCGCCGGTCGCCTACCGTGGGCCGCGCCTCGCGGGCGCGCCGTTCCACGGAACCGGGTGCACGCTCGCTTCGGCGGTCGCGACGGGGCTTGCGCAGGGGCTGACGCTCCAAGACGCCGCCGCCCGCGCCGTTGCGTTCGTGCGCGCCGCAATCGCAGCGGCCCCGCCGCGCGGCCACGGCGCCCGCTCGCTCAACCACGCAGGCCTCGCCCCGCCGTTCGACCAACGCGCCGAAGGAGAAAGCGCCGATGAACTTTGATCTTTACCAGGTCGACGCCTTCGCCGATCGCGTTTTGCGCGGCAACCCCGCCGCCGTTGCGCCGCTCGACGCCTGGCCGACGGACGACCTTTTGCAGGCTGTGGCGGTCGAGAACAATTTGTCGGAGACGGCGTATACGGTGCGTTTTGGGCCGGGGCGTTGGGCGCTGCGCTGGTTTACGCCGGCGCAGGAGGTGCCGCTTTGCGGCCACGCGACGCTGGCGACGGCGCATATTCTTTGGACGGAGGGCCTTGATGACGCCGAGACGCTCGTTTTTGAGACCCTATCGGGCGATCTGACGGTCGAACGCGCCGCCCCGGCGGAGCCTGGAGCGGGCGGGGCCTATGTGATGGATTTTCCGGCCGACCCGCCGGTCGACGCCGGGCCGATCGCCGGGCTGACCGAGGCGCTCGGTGCGCCGCCGACCGCGGTGTTGCGGGGGCAATATGTCCTCGCCATCTATGACGATCCGGAGACCGTTTTAGCGCTGGCGCCCGACATGGGCGGCCTCGCCGCCATCGCCGCGCGCGAAGGCGGCATTACGGCCTGCGTCGTTGCAAGCGCGGCCGGCGGGCGCACGCACGACGGTGCGGCGGTTGATTTCATCTCGCGGTTTTTCGCGCCCGCCCAAGGCATTCCGGAAGACCCGGTGACGGGGTCCGCCCACTGCGTCCTCGCGCCATATTGGGCCGGTCGTCTCGGTAAGGACGACCTCGCCGCGTTTCAGGCCTCAGCGCGCGGCGGCGTCGTCGGGTGCCGCGTCGCCGGCGACCGCGTGGTCCTGCGCGGCGACGCCGTCACGTTCTTGCGCGGACGCGTCTCGCTGTGATCCGCGTCGCCCGCTCTGGCTGACGGCGACGCCCGCCAAGATGACGCCGAGGGCGACGAAGACGAACGGCTCCAGGCGTTCGCCGAAGACGATGGCGCCGGCGATGACGGCCCAGGCGGGCGTCAAATAATTCGCAAGCGCCATAAACCCGGCGCCGACCCGTTGGATGATGATGATCAACAACACGCCGCCGAGCCCGGTCGGGCCCAAACCGAGGCCGACGACGTTGAGAAGGCCGACAAGGGACCATTGGTCGGCCTTCAGATCAAATAAGAACAATGCGGGCGTCGACAGCGTCGCCGCGCACAAGAGCGTGCCGGCCGCAAAGACGCGGGGCCGGATTGTCGGCGCCCGCCGCGTAATCACCGCGGCGCCGGCGTAGCCGAGGCTCGCCGCCAGCAACGCAAGTTGCGCAACAAGGCTCGACGAGGCGGCTCCGGAAAATGCGGCCGGCCCGAGGAGGACGCCGACGCCGATGAAGCCGAGCGCGAAACCCGCGATCTTTCGCGCCGTCAGCGCTTCGCCCGCAAAGAGATAGGCGAGGCCCATCGTAAACAACGGCATGAACGCCATATAGACGCCCGCAAGGCCGCTCTCGATATATTGCTGCGCCCACGGATAAAGAAAAAACGGGCCCACATAGCCGACGATCGCGACGGCGGCGATCCAGCGCCATTCGCGTGTGATTGCGCCGTCGGAGACGAGCGGCGGGAACCGTCGGCCGGCTTGTTTCATGACCGCATACAAAAAGACCGCGCCCACCCATAAACGCGCGACGGAAACGACGCTCGGCGGCACCGTATCGACCGCGCCGCGGATCATCGCGAACGACGAGCCGCCGAGCGCCACGATCACCGCGAACGCGATCCAGTCTCTGAGCGTCGGGCGCGCTTCGGGTTCGCCGCCCGGGCCCGCTGGCTGCGCCATGGCGCGCTCCTCATTGGAAACCTGGTCCCCCCCCAAGCGTCCCTACGCGCCGCGAGCAGGATCGGTCAAGAAAGCGACGATCGCGCTTTTGCGGCCGGGCGCGGCGGCGCTCCGTTGACGGAACGGCGAACCGCGCCGATAAGCGCCTCGGGCTGCGTTTCCCCAACGAAGCGCGACCCATCGGAACGCGTCAAGCAATTCTAGATGGGAGATATCGTGATGACGACCCCGACGGTGCGGCCGCAACGGCCGCATTTCTCTTCCGGTCCGTGCGCCAAGCGCCCCGGCTGGTCCCTCGACACGCTATCCGGCGCGCCGCTCGGCCGTTCGCACCGGTCCAAGCCGGGCAAGGCGCGCCTCAAAGAGGCGATCGATAAAACGCGCGCCGTCTTGGACGTGCCGGACGCGTTCCGGATCGGCATCGTGCCCGCGTCCGACACCGGCGCCGTCGAAATGGCGATGTGGTCGCTCCTCGGCTCGCGTCCCGTCGACATGCTCGCCTGGGAAAGTTTCGGCGAAGGCTGGGTCACCGACGCGGTGAAACAACTGAAACTCGACGCACGCGTGATGACGGCGGGCTACGGCGATCTGCCCGATCTTGAAGCCGTCGATCCGGCGCACGACGTCGTCTTTAACTGGAACGGCACGACCTCGGGCGTGCGCGTCCCCGACGCGGACTGGATCGCGGCGGACCGCGAAGGCGTCGTCATCTGCGATGCGACGTCGGCCGCGTTCGCCCAACGCCTCGATTGGGAGAAAATCGACGTTGCAACGTTCTCCTGGCAAAAGGTCCTGGGCGGCGAGGCCGCGCACGGCGTGTTGATCCTCGGCCCGCGCGCCGTCGAGCGGCTTGAGACGACGACGCCGGCCTGGCCGATGCCCAAGGTTTTCCGGCTGACCAAGGGCGGCAAACTGAACGAGAGTATTTTTGACGGCGCGACGATCAACACGCCGTCGATGCTGTGCGTTGAGGACTATATTGACGCGCTCGATTGGGCGGCGGGTCTCGGCGGGCTCGACGCGTTAATCGCGCGCGCAGACGCGAACGCGGCCGCGCTCGCCGATTGGGTCGAGGCGACCGACTGGGTCGACTATTTGTGCGCCGACCCGGCGATGCGGTCGAACACGTCCGTGTGCCTCAAAATCGTCAACCCGCGCGTCGCCGCGCTCGACGCGGACGGCCAACGCGCCTTCGCAAAAGCGCTGGAAAAGCGTCTCGACGCGGAGGGCGTCGCCTTCGACATCGGCGCCTATCGCGACGCGCCGCCGGGCTTGCGCATCTGGTGCGGCGGAACGGTCGACGAAGCGGACGTTCGCGCGCTTACTCCCTGGCTCGACTGGGCGTTCGAGATCGGCGTCGCCGAACTCTGACCGCTTTTCCGAATCTTATTTCTTCCCGACATTCCGTTAACGGAGCGCTACCCCATGCCTAAAGTTCTCATTTCCGACGCGTTGAGCGAAGCCGCCGTCGCCATCTTCAAAGACCGCGGCGTCGAGGTCGACTTCGACCCCGGGCTCGGCAAAGAGCCGGACCGTCTCTTGGAGAAAATCAAAGACGTCGACGGCCTCGCCGTGCGCTCGGCGACGAAGGCGCGCGCCGAGGTCATCGCCGCGGCGCCGAACCTTAAAGTCATCGGCCGCGCCGGCATCGGCGTCGACAATATCGACATCGACGCGGCGACGGCCGCCGGCGTCGTCGTCATGAACACGCCCTACGGCAACGCCATCACGACCGCCGAGCACGCGATCGCCATGATGTTCTCGCTCGCCCGGCAAATCCCGCAAGCGAATGCTTCAACGCACGACGGCAAATGGGAGAAGTCCAAATTCATGGGGCTCGAGCTGTTCGGCAAAACGCTCGGGCTGATCGGATGCGGCAATATCGGCTCAATCGTCGCGGACCGCGCGATCGGGCTGAAAATGCGGGTCGTCGCGTATGATCCGTTCCTAACCGAACAACGCGCGACGGAGATCGGCGTTGAGAAAGTCGATCTCGACGCGCTTTTGGCGCGCGCCGATATCGTCACCTTGCATACGCCGCTAACGGATCAAACGCGCAACATTCTCTCGCGCGAGGCGATCGCCAAGCTCAAGCCCGGCGCTTATGTCGTCAATTGCGCGCGCGGCGGCCTCGTCGACGAAGACGCGTTGAAAGACGGGCTGGACGCCGGCGCGATCGGCGCCGCGGCGCTTGACGTTTTTGCAGAGGAGCCCGCGAAAGCGCATGTGTTGTTCGGCCACCCGAAAGTCGTGGCGACGCCGCACCTGGGCGCGTCGACCCGCGAGGCGCAGGAGAACGTCGCCCTGCAAGTCGCCGAGCAAATGGCCGATTACCTGACGCGCGGCGCCGTCACCAACGCGCTCAACATGCCGTCGATCAGCGCCGAAGAAGCGCCGCGCTTGCGGCCCTTCATCCAACTGTGCGAACGGCTCGGCGCCTTCGCCGGCCAACTCACGGAAACCAGCGTCAAAGCGATCGAGATCGTTTACGCCGGCGACGTCGCAAAAATGAACACGCGCCCGCTCAGCGCCGCGGCGGTCGCGCGCGTGTTGAAGCCGATGCTGGCGGAGGTGAACATCGTCAACGCGCCGATGATCGCCAAAGACCGCGGCATCGCCGTCGCCGAAACCTTCCGCGACTCCGAGATCTTCGACAACGAAGTCCGCCTGCGCCTCGTCACGGAGCGGAACGATCGCACGGTTGCGGGCTCAATCTTCGGCGACGCGCCGCGTATCATCGAAATCAACGGCGTTGAAATGGAAGCGGGGTTCGGCCCGCACATGCTTTACGTCACCAACGACGACAAGCCCGGCTTTATCGGCGCGCTCGGCGGCGCGCTCGGCGACGCGGGCGTCAATATCGGCACGTTCAATCTCGGTCGCTCCGAAGAGGGCGGCCAAGCGATTGCATTGTTGGCCGTCGATCAGCCGCTAAACGAAGGCGTTCTATCAACCGTCCGCGGTCTCGAACACGTCAAGCAAGCCAAAGCGCTCGCGTTTTAACGGGCGCGTCGACGACGACGAAACGCCGGCGCCGCAGGGCTTTTCGGCGTCGCGGGCGCCCGGCGGTCGCGATTTCAATCGAACTTTTGCCTGCGCCGCAGGCCCTCGCACGGGGGGTCTGCGGACCTTCCGCATGCGCAAAATGTGTATTTGTCACGGGTTTTAACGGTTTTTGACGCTTTTTCCTGTTGGAACGGACCGGCTGCGTGTTGCGTCCGGCCGCCGAATCCGCTGAAAGGCAAGTTGTTTTCTAGAATTTAGGCCGACGTCTCGCTGCAATCCGCAACCGACCCCGTCACGACAAAGGACCGTTCCATGGCTGTGAAACGCAAGACTGCGAAGAAGAAAGTCGCAACGAAGAAAGCGCCGGCCCGCAAAGCCCCGGCCAAAAAGACCGCGGCGAAGAAGGCGCCCGCGCGCAAGACCGCCGTGCGCAAAACGGCGACGACCCGGAAAACCGCGACCCGCAAAACGACGACGCGGAAAACTGCTGCGGCGCCGGCCGTTCTGACGCTGCGCCACATCGCGGCCGAACTCGCCGAAACGCACGACATTCCGAAAAAGCAGGCTGAAGAAATTCTCGGCGGTTTCATCGAGCACATCCGCACGAACCTCAAAAAAGGCCGCAAAGTCCGCATCGCCGGTCTCGGCGTTATGGAAGTGCGCAAGCGCGCCGCCCGCATGGGCCGCAATCCGGCCACCGGCGAACAGATCCGCATTAAGGCGTCCAAAAAGGTCGCCTTCCGCGTCGCCAAGGACCTCAAAGAGTCCGTGCTCTAAGTTTGTTGCGCTGCTTTGGTTGCGTTAAACGGCGTCGCCCCGGGGCGGCGCCGTTTTTTTTGGTTCGAGGCCATCGTCGTGGAGGCCGGGCGCGACGCGCCGCGCGCGGCGGATCATTTCCGCGCCGACGAGCGCCTGTAGAAAGGCCGCTGCAAAGAGCGCCGCTTGCGGCGTAACGCCCGCGCCCGTCACCGTCAGAACGGATAACGATCCGCCGATGGCGGCGAGCGCCACGAGCATATTGTTGGCGGCGATAATCCGAGCGCGTCGATCTTCGGGCGCGCGGCGCTGGATCGCCGCCTGCAGAGGGACGACGAAGAACCCCAACATCGCCGCGGACGTCGTGAATAGGGCGAACAAGGCGACGCCGACCGGGGCCCCGAAGAATGCGTCCGCATCGCCGGTGCCGGATTGGAGCGCGCGCGCGGCCGGGGCCGTCAGGGCCGCGGCGAGCACCGTCGCGGCGCACGAGCCCGCCATGCCGATCGTCGACAGGCGCAGCCCCGCGCCGCCTTTTGCGAGCGCCGAGACGCCAAGCGCGCCGAGCCCCGCGCCGATTGCGAAACCGCCCATCAAAATGTTCGCGACGCCCGCTCCGGCGCCGAGCCCGTCGCGCACGTAAAGCGGCACGAGCACGGTGACCATCGTTGACAGGAAGAAAAAGAACGCAACGCCGAGGATCGGCCGCAAGACGCCCGGCGCGGCGCCGGCGAAGCGCGCAAGACGGATCGTTTGCCGCACGATGCTCCAGTCGATTTCCAAATCGGGCGCGCCGGCGCGGGCGCTCGGCGCCCGGAGCGACGCCGACCAGCCTAAACCTGCTGCGATGAACAATACCGCCGCGACCGCGCGCGCGCCGTCGGGCCGATCGATCAGCGCGCCGCCGACGAGAAGTCCGACGACGACCGCCACGTATAGACCGGCGTTAAAAAGCCCGTTGGCCCGCAAGAGTTCGCGTGGCGCGAAGTATTTCGGCATCGCCGCCGTCCGCGCCGGGCTGAAGAACGCCGACTGCGCGCCCATCGCGAAAAGGCACACGATCAACGCCCCGCCGCTGTCTGCGATGAACGCGGCGCCTGCAGCCGCCATAATGACGACCTCCGCAAGTTTCGTCCGTCGAAAGAGGAACGCCGTTTCATTGCGGTCGGCCACTTGTCCGGCCACCGATGAAAAGACGAGCATCGAAACGGCGAATAGCGAGCCGATGACGGGAATGGAATCGTCGCCGCCGAGAAATCCGGGCGCGGAGACCGCGCCGAACGAAATGCCGATGATGAGCGCCTGACGCAACGCGTTGTCCGCAAAGACGCCGAGGACGAACGCCGTCCAGGCGGGCCAGAAACGGCGTTGGAAGACGAGCGTGCGCCGGCCGGCGCGCGCCTCGGCCGCCGCCTCAGGCGAGGCGAGGCCCGCATAGGCGTCCTCACGCTCGGCTTTGCGAACGGGCGCGTCGTCCATCGTCAGGCGGCGAGATGGACGCCGCGGGCGACGGCCCGGGCGACGCATGCGGCCGCGAGATCGCCGAGGCGCGTCAAAGCGAGGGGGTCGTCCCCGTAAACAGGGGCGTAAGCGGGGCCGTCATTGTCGGCGGGCGGCGCCGTTGAGAGCGCGAAGACGACGTCGCCGTCCGTCGGTCCGTGTACGGGACGCAGCGCGCGCGCCAGACCGTCTTGCGCCATCACGGCGAGCCGGCGGGCCTGCGACGGCGTCAGCGCCGCGTCGGTGGCGACAAGGGCGAGCGTCGTGTTCGCGCCCGCCGCCGCGGCGCCGATTTTGGTGTCGGGCGGGAAGCCTTCCGGCCCCCGCCAGTCGGCGGGCGGGCGCGCGCCGCCGAATTCGCCCGCGATTTCATCCGCCCACGCCCAAAAAACGCGCGTTCCGGGCAAAAAAGGCGAGCCGAAACTGTTCACCGCGGCGAGCGCGCCGACCGCCACGCCGTCGGCGGCGACGAACGAGGCCGAGCCGAG
>JBCCZS010000118.1:0-9751 GCA_039187035.1 Pseudomonadota bacterium
CGCGCGCGGGGCCCCCCACCCCCCGCCGGCCGTCCGCTGGCCGGTGCCCGCGCCGCCGGACCCCGCAGGGGCGCCGCGCGCGCGGGTCGACGTGTTGCGGAAATTCTAACCTTCGGCGGGGCGCGCGTCGATCTACACGGACGTGCGCAGCGGCAAGGTTGAGGAGCTGGCGGATAATCCCCATGCGGAGCTTGTGTTTTTCGATCCGCGCAAGCTGGTGCAGCTGCGCTGCGCCGGGTCGGCCGAGACCCTGACGGGCCCGCACGCGCAGGCCGCGTTTTCCTTGGCGCCGCAGCGCACCTATGCCGACTACACGTCGGACGCGGCGCCGGGCGCAACGCTGAGCGACGCGCCGGAGCCGCCCCCGCCACCGCCGGCTGCGGACGATCCCGCAGCGGCGGCCGCCGCCAATTTCTGCGTTCTTCAGATACGCGTCGGCGTCGTCGACGCGCTTGATCTGCGCCGCGACGGCCATCGCCGCGCGCGCCTCAGCTGGAGCGGCGATGCGGCCTCTGCGGTTTGGATCGCGCCCTAAGCGTCGGCCGGGCGCCGGCTAAGCGCGTCAGGCCGGCCCGAACCCGACCGTCTAACGAAACGGGGCCCGTCGCGCGCATTTCGTTCCGGATACGTTGGATTATTCGTTAACCATTCGCGCGTCTTTGTGAACGCAGTTGACCGCGCGGCGCCCGCCGCGTCTCTGGCCGCGCCGCCGACTTTTCGCCATAGCCCCGGGCGCGGGAGCGTCGCCGATCGGCGATACAGACAATGGCGAGGATGAAGCCCATGACCGAAATTCGTATCTCCGTGATCAATCAGCAGGCCAATGGCGGGGTCTTTTTGACGCCCTTCTGGTTTGGTTTCCACGACGGCGCGTTCGATCTCTTCGATCCCGGCGCGCCGGCGTCGGCGGCGCTTGAGGAAATTGCCGAGGACGGATCGTCCGCGGGCCTTGCAAGCGCGCTCGCCGCTGCGGACGCCGACGCCCAGGGCGTCGTGCTCACCGGCGCCGCGGGCCCGGTGGCGGCCGGCGAATTCGCCGCGACGGTTTTGACCGTCGACGGCGCCTCGAACGGCCTGTTCGATCTCGCCGCAATGATTTTGCCGTCAAACGACGCCTTCATCGGGTTTGACGCGTCCGCCCGCCTGTTCGATGCGAACGGCGTTTTCCTCGGCCCACAGATGATGACGATTACCGGGGCGGACGTTTACGACGCCGGTACGGAGTTGAACACCGAACTTGAGGCCGCCTTTCTCAACCAGACCGGGCCGGACACGGGTACGGCCGAAAACGGCGTCGTCGCGCCGCACGCCGGTTTTAACGGCTCGGTCGGCGCGCCGATCGGTTCGATGGCGGCGCAAGGCGAGGCGCTCGTCCTCGGGGGCGTCAATGCGGCCGGGGCGGCGATCGACCCGCTGGCGGCGGACTTTTCTGCGCCCGGCGCCGTCGTCGCTACGGTGCACATCAACGCCGTCGCGCGAATGACGGGTACGGACGGGAATGATCGCGCCATGCTCGGCGCCGAAGACGACATCGTCTCCGCAGGCGGGGGTGCGGACGAAATTTTCGGGGGCGCCGGGTGGGACGAACTCTTCGGCGGCGCCGGCGACGACGCGCTTTACGGCGAGGCCGGCGCGGACGTTCTTTACGGTCAAGCCGGGGCGGATCGGCTGTTCGGCGGCGACGGAGCGGATAGGCTCGACGGCGGCGCGGACGCCGATCTTCTCGTCGGGCAGAACGGCGCGGACGCGCTTCGCGGCGGTATGGGCGCCGACTTCCTATTCGGCGGCGCCGGCGACGACCTTGTTGAAGGCGGGGCGGGCGCCGACCAGCTCTTCGGCGGCGTCGGATCCGATCAGATTATGGGGGGCGCCGGCAATGACGATCTCTTCGGCAATCTTGGTGCGGACGTCTTTCACTTCGCGTCCGGCGGCGGCGCGGACATCATCCATGACTTCCAATCCGGCGTCGACGTTATCGTGATTGATATTGAGGGCGTCGATCAGTTCTCCGATCTTATGATTGCGTCGGAGACGCCTGCGCTCTTCGGCGTGCGTCCTGAGGCGTTCGAGACGTTGTGGTCGGGCGACGATGCAAGCGGCGTGCGCATCACGCTCGACGAAACGACGAGCGTCACCCTGGAGGGCGTTTCCATGGGCGGCCTTCAGGCCTCGGACTTTATGTTCGTCTAACGGCGCGTTAGATATAATCGAGCGGCGGCGCGGAGAAATTCGACAAATTCGGCAGCGCCGCCGCAACTTCGCCTTCCGTCAACCCGAACCATCGCCCGAGCGGGGCGGCGAATTCCTCGACCGCGGTTGTGGGCACGAGCCGCCCGCCGCCCGCGTCTTGCGGGTGGCCGAAATCAACCGGCGGTATCTCGCCGAATATCCGCCGTCCGTTGACGCTCCCCCCGACGACGAAATGATGACCGCCCCAGCCATGGTCCGTGCCGTCGCCGTTGATAAACAGCGTACGGCCGAAATCCGACGCGGTGAACAACGTCACGTCATTTTCGAGGCCGAGCTCGACCATCGCGGCGTAAAAGGCCGTCACGGCGCCGTCGATTTCCGTCTGCAGTCCCGGCAAATCGCTCACCTGGTTGGCATGCGTGTCGAACCCGCCGATCGCGGAAAGAAACGCCTGGCGGTTCGTCAACAAAACGTTCCGCGCTGCGATGGTTTGCGCCACGGTGCGCAATTGCTGGCCGAGCCCGGTTTGCGGAAAGGGCGTGGCGAGCGGCGCCGCGTCGGCGACGGCGGCGTTGTAAGACGCATTCGTCACGATCGAGTTTTCCGCCGCCGCCGCAATGTCCTGTTCGAGTAGGTTTGAGCCGGAGAACGTCGATGCGGTCAATTGATCGCGCAAGGACTGAAACAGGTCCTCGCCGCCGGGCTCGCTGCGGACGCCTTCGAAAAAATTCAAGAGCTCGATCTCCGTCGCGCCGCCGACGGAGACTTGATAGGCGAGCGCTTGTTCGCCGGTTAGGAACAATTCGTTCCCGCGCGTTGTGATCGCTGCAAACTGATCGGACTGCGCGCCGCCGCCGAGCAGCGTCGGGTCGACGAAGCGCCCGCCCCAGCCGGTCGCGGCCCCTTCCGGGCGGCTCGACATCCACGTCGATTGCTGGTCGTTGTGCGAGAAAAGCCGCGCCGGCAGCGAGACCGCCTCGTCTTGGAATTGCGCCGCCGTCGTCGGGACGATCAGCGGGCCGACATTGCCGACGATGGCGGCGTTTCCTTGTTGAAAGAGCGTGCTGAGGCCCGTCAGGTTCTCCGGCAAAGCGAATTCACGGCCGCCGAAATCGGCCGCATTGTCCGGCGCGAGCGGCAGCAAGCGATTGCGCGCGCGGCTCGGTCCGGCCGGCGACGCGGCGTAAAATGATAAAAGCGGCGCGCGTATTTCCGCATACCGATTATAAGACGCTTGGTCGTACGGGATGAGCGTGTCGTAATGGTCGAGCCCGCCCAGGAGAAAGACGCAGACGATCGCTTTATAACCGCTCGTGTCGGCCGCGTGCGCGCTGATCCCCGACAGCGCGCCGGAGAAGCCGCCGTAACTCGCCGCGCCGAGCGCTGCGGCGCTTTGCAGAAAGCGGCGACGGTTGGGTCTGAACAATCTGGTCATGGCCGCTCTCCTCAACGCTGCACGAGAAAGTCGGGCGAGGTCATGACCAGCGTCACGCCGAGCTGCACACGCAACCGCGCGCCGTCGAAATCCGGGTCGCCGATTTGCAACGGGACGTTCGTCAGCGCATCGACGATTCCGGCGCGGACGCCGTCGGACAGCGATCCGTACGTCAATAATCGATCGAGGCGCGCAACGAGCGCCGCGGGGTCGCCCGCCAACGCCAATTCCGCCGAATAGTCCGGCCTAAAACTATTTCGCGCTTGGTTGGCCGTGTAGAAATCCGTCTCTTCAAGCGTTTCTTGAAACTGCAAGGCGAAGAATGTGAGAAAATTCGCATAGCCCGCGGTGGAATTCGCGTTGACGATCTGCAGTTCGGGCGCGGTCAAGCCCGCCGCGCCCGACACCGTGCCCGGCGCGACGTAACCGGGTCGGTAAAAGTTGAACACGGACGGCGAGCGATAGGGGTGTTGGCCGAGCGCGTCAGGCGAGGAGGCGTCCCATAAGTGAAAGGTGAATTCGGGCGTGACGGTCCCGGCGTCGAACGCGCGCGCCCAGGTCGCAAATCGGACGACCGGCTCGCGCACTTTGCCGAACGTATCGTCGGCGAGGGAGGCCGCGTCCAACGCGGTTTCGTCGAACAGGATCGCCGCGAGCGTCGCCGACAGATCGCCGCGGGCGCCGGCGCCGACGGTTTCTCCGTCGGGCAAGGTGAACGCCCCCGCCTCAAAGACGGCGGCGACGCGCGCGACGTAGGCCGGGCTCGGCGCGCTGGTGACGAAACGCTGGATCAGCTGGCGCGAAATAAACGGCGCGACGTTGGGATGATTGAACAGCGCGTCCAGGGCGGCGTCGATCGATGCGTCCGGCCCGGTCCCGGCGGGGATCGTCGTGCCGAGAAACGACTTTTCAAGACTGGAGTGAAACGCCGGGTACGTCGCCAGCGGGCGCGTGAACCCGTTGACGCCGTCCGCGAGGTCGTCGGGAAAAGAGCCGGTGTCCGTGCTGAGCCCGGTGAAGACGCGCGCCAGCCCGCTTATGTCTTCGTTCGTATACGTCTCGATCGGCTCGCCGTCGGCGCCGAGTTCCGCCGTCCCGTCCGGGTTGAGGCGGACGAGCCCGATGGTGAAGAGCTGCATGATCTCGCGGGCGTAATTCTCATCCGGCAACCGGCCCGTCGTCGGGTCGCCCGGCTCGTTTTGCAAGTACGTCAAATAGACCGCCATCGCCGGCGAGAAGGTCACGTCCTCAAGGAGCGTCCGGAAGTTGCCGAAGGCGCCGGCGATCAGGCGATCTTGGAAATAAGCGATGGCTTCTGGAAAGTCCCCCAACCGTGAATCGCGGTCGGAGACGACGAAGAGCTGCGACAAAGCGAACGCCATGCGTTGGCGTAACTGGTCGTCGGCCGCGACGGCGTTGCGGTAAAACGCCTGGCCGGCGGCGTTTATGCGGCGAAAGTCCGGAAACTCGTCGATGGCGCGCGTCGCCGCCAACTCGCTCGTCACGAAAGGCGACAAGAACGTCGGCGGTTTATTCAGTTCCGCGATGAACCACTCGGCTGCTTCGCCGCCCGTCAGCGCAGTGAGGTCGCTTTCGCGGGGCCCGAACGTCGCGCGCGTCAGAAAGCGCGCCGTCGAGGCTTCGGTTTCAAAGACTGTTGATACGGCCGCGGGCGGCGGCGGCGGGGCCGGGGGCGGGGTCGAAACCGGCGGCGGCGCCGGCGAGGATCCGCCTTCCGAACAGGCCGCTAAGCCCGCCGCCAAGAGCGCGGCCGCGAGGGCGCGCTTGATGCGATCGCTGCTCGTGCGGACCCGGTACGCCATACGCCTCTCCTTCGCCGGCCGCGACTATAACGCGCCAGGCGTCGGAGTCCGTCGCGCGCGCAGCAGCGCCGTATGCTCGGCGAGGATCGCGAACCGACTGTAACGACGCCCGTGACAATCGACGGCGTTTGGGTAGGGACAAAGGCGTTTGGGTAGGGACAAAGGCTGGCCGGCGCCGCCTGGCCGCGGGTTAATGCGCCGGGCGTTCGCGCGCGGAGCGGTACGCCCCGAGAATGCGCAGCCGCGTTGAGAAAAAGCCCAACTCCTCCAGCGCACGGCGCATCGGCGGTTCGTCCGGGTGGCCCTCCGCGTCGGCGTAAAACATCGTCGCGCTGAAGGATCCGTCGAGCTGGTAGCTCTCAAGTTTGGTTAAGTTGACGCCGTTCGTCGCGAACCCGCCGAGCGCTTTGTAAAGCGCGGCCGGAATATTGCGCACCTGAAAGATAAAGCTCGTGACGATCGTCCCCTCGCCCGGCTCCGCGTCGTGGGGGTCGAGCGCCATCTGGAAGAAACGCGTCGTGTTGTGCCCCGCGTCCTCAATGTTCTCTTTCAGAATTTCCAGCCCGTAGAGATCGGCCGCGCGGGCGGAGGCGATCACCGCTTCGGTCGGGTCGGCGAGGGCGGCGAGGCGCTTGGCGGCGCCGGCCGTGTCGCCCGCCGCTTCCGGCCGGAGCCCGAGGTCGCGGACGGCGTTGCGGCATTGGCCGAGCGCCATTTGGTGGCTGCGCACGACGCGGATCGCGTCCAACCGCGCGCCCGGCGCGCCGAGCAGCTGGTGGCGGATCGCCAGGAAGTGCTCGGCGACGATATGCAAATTCGACTGCGGCAAAAGATGGTGCATGTCGCCGACGCGGCCCGCGAGCGAGTTTTCGATCGGCAGCATGGCGCGCGCCGCGCGCCCCGTCGCGACCGCGTCGAGCGCTTCTTCAAACGTGGCGCAGGGGCTTGGCGTGAAATGCGGCGCGAACGTTTCGCAGGCGTTTTCCGAGTACGCGCCCGGCTCGCCTTGGTAGACGATGGTCGTATCCGGCGGGAATCGGTCTTCCGTCGTCATTGTCGCCATGCCTTTGTAACCGCTTAATCTTTCTAGGCGCAATTTCGGCGCCGTCCGGTTGTCGCCGGGCGTCGTCCGCAGACGCGCGCTTGCGCCGCGCTTGCGAAGCCGATCGGCCGCCAGTACGAAGACGAAACGGGACCTGCAAGCGACTACACCATGAACGACCCACTTTTCTGGAATAAAGCGATCGGAGCGGGGCTGACGGCTCTCCTGATCTTTTTCGCCCTGCCGCAGATTGCGAATGCGATCATGGGAGACGGCGGCCACCACGGCCACCATGGCGAGTTAAAGCTCGCATATCCCATCGAATTCCAGAGCGGCGACGGGGCCGGGGCCGACGCGGCGGAAGAAGCGCCGGCCGATCTCGGCACGCTCCTGGCCGGCGCTTCGGCGAGCGCGGGGGAGCGCGCGGCGGGCTTATGCAAGTCGTGCCACAGCTTCGACAAAGGCGGCGCCAACGGCGCCGGGCCGGCGCTTTGGGGCGTCGTCGGGCGAGACATCGCGTCCGTCGACGGGTTCGGGTACACCGCCGCGCTCACGGGTGCGGACGGCGCGTGGACCTACGACCGGCTGGATGCGTACCTGAAAAACTCCCAGGCCTATATTTCGGGCACGGCGATGCTGCAGAAAATCAACAAGGACGAGAAACGGGCGAACATCCTCGCCTATTTGGCGTCCCTTTCCGACGAGCCCGTGGCCTACCCGGAACCGGCGACCGACGGGTAACGGTTGTTCGCGCCGGCTTGCGCGCGCCCGGACCGGACCGTTGCCGCGGGCGAGGCCCGTGTTAAGCTCCTAGCGGTAAGTGTCGTCCGCGCCGCCGAAGGCGAACGTAGGGTCGGCGTTCGAAGGCGTCGGGGGCCTTCATGTGGGAGGGCTCGAGCGCCATGGCTTTTTATTCGTACACGTTGATGACGGCGGTCAAATCGGTCGCCGCGGCGGTCCTCGCGGGGGCGGTGTTCGCCCTGTCCGCGCCGGCGTCGGCGCAAAACGGACCGGGCGACCGCACAATCGTGCTCGACTCGTTGACCGTCCCGGAATTCGCCGAGCTCTTTCAATCCGCCGGGTTCGCGACCGCGGTCCAAGTCGGACCGAACAACTTTCCTATGATTGAAGTGACCGCGCCGGGCGGCGGCACGTTCTACGTCTTTGCGCGCAAATGCGCGGAGGCCGGCGAGGCGCGTTGCGACACATTTGAGTTGGTCGCCTACTTTATGGCGACCGGCGTCACCTTTTCAGCGGTGAACGATTTGCATACGCGCTCGGTCGTGCGCTCGACGATCATGCTGCTCGACCAAACGCGCGGCGTCGTGTCGACCAAGTTGCTGATGTCGGGCGGGGTCTCGCCGAACAATATCGGCCACCATGTCGGCGTCTTTTTGAGCGACAGCGACAAGGTCATCTCGGCGATCGCGCCGGGCGTGAAGGCGACCGTGTCGTTTGAAAAGCCGGCGAGCGGCCTGGCGCGCCCGGCGCAAGGCGCGCTCCACGCCGACCTCGACGATCCGGTTTTGAACGCCGTCGGGCTAAACGCGCCCGGCTTCAGCGGCCGCGTCTTCGAAGCCGCGATGGCCGATCGCTGAGCGAGACCGCAACCGCCATTCGGCGAGACCGACCGCCGCGGCGGGCGCCAGCCAGCCGATCGGCACGCCGAGACGCCCGGCCGCGGCGATCGCCACGGGGATCATCGCCGCTGCCAGCACAACGAAGAAGTCGCGGTTCGCGACGACCCGCGGTCCTTCTTTGTCGGCGAAGCGCGGTGCAAAGAGCAACAATCCGGCCGCAGCGAGGATCGTGAGGTCGTAATCGGCGACGTAGGGCGAAATCGTTAAGGCGGCCCCGGCGACCATCGCCAGGGTCGGCGCGACGGCCCCATGCTGCGTGAGACGCCGCGCCGTCAAGGCGACGACGCTCCCTGCAAAGACGACATGAACGGCGAATGCGGCGCCGGTCGGCGCGCCGAGCAGCTTCATCGCCATAAACGCCGTCGGCGTCGTCATCCAATGCACTTCGCGCGCGACGAGCGCGCCGTAATTATCCGTATGCGCGATGAATGCCGCCAAATAATCCGGCCCCATGACAAACGTTGAGACGCCGAGAAAAGCGAGGCTCGTCGCCGCCGCGGCGGCGAATGCGCGCCACCGGCCGCAAATCGCCAAGACCAGCGGAAAGATCAGCGCCACGTGCGGTTTCATGGCGAGGAGCCCGATGGCGACGCCGGCCGTCACGTCGCGTTTGTTCAAGAGCGCGGTTAGCGCCGTCATGAAGAGCCCGGCGGTGAAGAAGCTGTTTTGCCCATGGTACGCGGCGACCCACACGCCGGTGTAGCCGAACGCCGCCAGCGTCGCGACGGCGTCGCGGGACAGCCGCCATGCAGCCGCACCGTAGGCGGACAATCCGAGAACGGTCCAAAGCCAAAAGGCCGTTCCATAAGGAAGCAGCCCGAGCGGAACGATCAGCATCGCGAAGGTCGGCGGGTACAGCCAAAAGTACCCCTCGGCGATTCCCGGGATGCGCTTGTCGAGCGCGGCGACGAGGACGTCCGGGTCGAAGGCGGCGACGAGCTTGCCGTCGAGCGCGAGCCGGGCGGCCTCGTGGTACACCATGAAGTCGAAGCCGAGTTGGATGCCGATCGCGTCGACGCCGTCGCGCGCGGTGGCGATGATCATCACCGCGAGACAAAGCTGCACGGCGATCCCGGCGAGCGCAAAACGCACGACTCGCCCGCGCGTCGCCAGCGGCCCGGCGCGGGCGGGGGCCTTAATATCGGTTGCAACGGTCATCGGTCCGAGAGACCACGCCGCGCTTAAACCCCGTTTAATGCCGTCGGGGCGATACGCTATTGTCTCTCATGGCGAGACAGAGAGCGCCGAGATCGCCGATTACCATGCTGCTGGAGACGGTTGCGGAAAGGGTCGAGCGACGCGGGGGCCGCGGCGGCGCAATCGTCGGATCGGCGCGATCGCGCGTGCGCCGGCCGTTTTCGGTGCGACCGTGTTCGGCCAGGGACGCGCCGGGTGGCGACGGCGTAACGATCCCCGCCGTGAGACGTCCGAACCGCCCGCGGCGGCGCAGACGACGGGGCAGACAGCGGGGCAGACAGCGTGCGGTTCGTTCTTATTTTGCGATCAATTGCCGCATAACTATATATTTTCGATATCAATCAAGCGCCGCTAGGCTCCCTTGAACGTCAACAGGGAGCCGTGCGCGATGGCGTCGTCCTCAACAACGACTTTGTCTGCGATC
>JBCCZS010000119.1:0-9707 GCA_039187035.1 Pseudomonadota bacterium
ACCGTCGCCGAAGCGATCGCCGCTGCGGACTTAGAACAAACCGTTTTCACTGAAGCCGACCGCGTCGCGTCCCCCAACGGCGACATCGTCGTCCTGGTGTCGACGGACGCCTTCGGCCGGCCCCACTACGAGGTCGCGTTCCGCGGCGAGACGATCGTCGCGCCCTCGCGCCTCGGTTTCCGCTTTAAAGAACAAGCCCCGCTCGGGGCCGGCATGACGTTGATCGGCATCGAGCGTTTCCAGACGGACCGCACCTGGGAGCAGCCCTGGGGCGAGCGCCGGGTCGTGCGCGATCGCCATAACGAACTCGTCGCCGAATTTTCGCGCGAAGCGGACGACGTCGTTTTTTCCATCCGATTCCGGGTCTTCGACGACGGCGTCGGGTTTCGTTACGAATTCCCGCGCCAGCGCGGCGTGCGCACGCTGGAGATCGTCGACGAACGAACCGAGTTCGCGCTGCCGGCGGACGCGACCGCCTGGTGGATCCCCGCGCGCGGCGTCAAGCGTTACGAGTATCTCTACCGCCGGACGCCGCTTGCTGACGTCCCTGTAGCCCATACGCCGCTGACGCTGCGCACCGCGTCCGGCGTGCACCTCGCCGTGCACGAGGCCGCGCTCGTCGATTACGCCGGCATGGCGTTGACGCAAGGCCGTCCGGGCGTCTTGTCGGCCGACCTCGCGCCGCGCGCGGACGGCCTCAAAGTGCGTCGGCGCGCACCCTTTTCGACGCCCTGGCGCACGATCCAAATCGCGGAGAACGCGGTCGGGCTCGCCAATTCGGATCTCATTTTGAACCTCAACGAGCCGAACGCGCTCGGCGCCGTCGACTGGGTCAAGCCCGGCAAATATGTCGGCTTGTGGTGGGCGATGCACACCGACCGCAAATCGTGGGGCCTTGACGGCGACCACGGCGCGACCACTGACGAAGCCAAACGCTATATCGATTTCGCGGCCGCGCACGGCTTTGACGGCGTGCTCGTCGAGGGCTGGAACAAGGGCTGGGACGGGGCGTGGTACGGCCCTGCGCGCCCGGAAGGCGAGGCGTTCAGCTTCACCGAAAGCTACCCGGATTTCGATTTGCCCGCCGTCGCCGCCTATGCCCGCGAGCGCGGCGTCGCGTTCATCGGCCACCACGAGACCTCGGGCGACGTTTCGAATTATGAGCGCCAACTGGACGACGCGTTTGATCTTTATGCGGACGTCGGCGTCGGCGTCGTCAAGACGGGGTACGCGACCGACGGCGGTGAAATTCGCCGCGTCGACGATCGCGGCCGCCCGCGCTTTGAGCACCATGACGGTCAATTTATGGCGGCGCACCATGTGCGCGTCGCCCGCGAGGCCGCGAAGCGCCAAATCGCGATCAACGTCCACGAGCCGATCAAAGATACGGGGCTGCGGCGGACCTATCCGAATATGCTGACGAGCCAGGGCGCCCGCGGGCAGGAGTACAACGCGTGGGGCCGGCCGCCGAACCCGCCGTCGCACGCCGCGACGCTCGCCTTCACCCGAATGCTGGCCGGGCCGATGGATTTCGCGCCCGGGATCGTCAACCTCGAACCCAATCTTGACGCGTCCGACGCCGACGATCCGAACGCGGCGCGCCGCGCGCTTGACGCGCGCGTGCAAACGACGCTCGCCAAACAGCTCGCGCTATACGTCGTCTTCTACAGCCCGCTGCAAATGGCGGCCGACTTGCCGGAAAACTATGAAGAGCGGCCGGACGCGTTGGCCTTCATCAAGGCCGTGCCGGTCGATTGGGAGCGCTCGCGCGCCCTCGAAGGGGAAATCGGCGACTATGTCGTTTATGCGCGCCAAGAACGGGGCGGCGACGTCTGGTATCTCGCCGGCGTCACTGACGAAACCGCTCGGCAAGTCGACCTGTCGTTGAGTTTTCTCGACGCCGACACGCCGTACACGGCGGAAATCTACCAGGACGGCAAACGCGCGGATTGGAAGACCAACCCTTATGCGATGACCGTCGAGGAGCGCGCGGTCGACGCGGACGGGACGTTGCGGGTGCGCATGGCGGCCGGTGGCGGCTTTGCCGTGCGGTTGGCGCCGGCGAACGCCGACGCCCCGACCGGCGAAATGTCCCCGACGGCGGGCGACCCCGCAGCGACGGCGAACGTTGCGGCCGCCGACTAGCCGCGCGGCTTGACTGGGTCGGCCGCGCCGTCGATTGCTGAGGCATGATGGATTTCACCGATCGCACCGTCGTCGTGACGGGCGCGGCGGCCGGCATCGGGCGCGCCTGCGCCGCGCGTTTCGCCGAAGCCGGGGCCCGGGTCGTCCTCGCGGACGTCGACTGCGCAAGCGTAGAGGCCGCGGCGGCGCAAATCGCGGCCGCGACCGGCGCGTCGACGCTTCCCGTCCCGTGCGACGTTTCTGACGATGCGGCGTGCGCGGCGCTTTTCGCGGCGGCGGCCGACCAGTTCGGCCCGCCGGACATCCTCGTCAACAACGCCGCGATCGTGCGCAAAGGCTCGATCCTCGATCTCGACCCGGACGATTTCGACGCGGTCGTGCGCGTCAATCTGCGGGCCTACTTCGTGTGCACGCAATTGGCGGGGCGCGCGATGCGCGATGCGGGCGTCAACGGCGCGATCGTCATGATGTCGTCGGTGAACGCGTACCTCGCGATCCCGGATCAAGTGGCCTACGTCGCGTGCAAAGGGGGCGTTGCGCAGCTCACGCGCGCGGCGGCGCTCGGCCTTGCGCCCTATGGCGTACGCGTGAACGCGATCGCGCCGGGTTCCGTCGAGACCGATATCCTTAAGGCCGTTATGGAGGACGAGTCCGCGCGCAAGACGATCTTGTCGCGCACGCCCATGGGGCGCGTTGCACGCCCCGACGAGATCGCCGACGCGGCGCTTTTTTTGGCGAGCGATAGGGCCTCCTACATGACCGGCGAGACGATCATCGTCGACGGCGGCCGCTCGGCGCTCAATTACACCGTCCCGGTGCGGAGCGAACCGGAGTCGTGAGCGCGGCGACGCGCGCGCGCGCGGCCGTCGATATAGGCGGGACGTTCACCGACGTCGCGATCGACGCGCCGAGCGGTCTTGTGACCTACAAAACGCCGACGACGCCCGCCGCGCCGGAAGAGGGCGCGCTCGCCGGCTTGACCGCTGCGCTCCAGAAAGCTGGACTCGCCGCCGGCGATCTCGCCGTCGTGATCCACGGCACGACGCTCGCGACGAACGCGCTCATCGAACGCCGCGGCGCCAAGACGGCGCTGTTGACGACCCATGGGCACCGCGACGTCCTCGAAATCGCGCGCGAAAACCGGTTCGCGCAATATGATTTGGCGATGAACCGCGCGGCGCCCTTGATCCCGCGCGCGCTGCGGCTTCCGGTCCGCGAACGCATGGCGGCCGACGGCGCGCCTTTGCTTGATTTTGACCCGGACAGTTTGCGCGCGACGTTCGACGTTCTCGACGCCGCGGGCGTTGAAAGCGTCGCCGTCGGCTTTCTTCATTCCTACGCGAACGACGCGCACGAACAGGCGGCCGCCGTGATCCTTCAAGCCGAACGACCTCAATGGAGCGTCACGCTGTCGAGCGCCGTCGCCCCGTCCATCCGCGAGTATGAGCGCTTCTCCACGGCGGCGGCCAACGCGTATGTCCGTCCCCTGATGGACACGTATTTGCGGGCCTTTCAGGAGCGGCTGACGGCTGCCGGCGCGCATTGTCCGTTCTTGCTCATGACCTCCGGCGGCGGGCTCGCCGATCTTGAAACCGCGGCGCGGTTTCCGATCCGGCTTGTTGAATCAGGCCCGGCGGGGGGCGCCGTACTCGCCGCGCGGATCGCGCGCGACGCCGACGAACGGCGCGTGTTGTCGTTCGACATGGGCGGCACGACGGCGAAGCTCTGTCTGATCGACGACTTCACGCCGGCGACCGCCGACGCGTTCGAGATCGACCGCGCCTATCGGTTCCAAAAAGGCTCCGGTCTGCCGGTGACGATCCCCGTCGTCGAGCTTGTCGAAATCGGCGCCGGCGGCGGGTCGATCGCCAAGGTCGACGGTCTCGGCCGCATCGCCGTCGGCCCGGAAAGCGCCGGCGCGGCGCCCGGGCCCGCGGCATATGGCAAGGGCGGCGCGGCGGCGACCGTGACCGACGCCGACGGCGTTTTGGGGCGGATCGATCCCGACGGCTTTGCGGCGGGGGCCGTCGCGTTCGACGTCGATGCGGCGCGCGCCGCGGTGATGCAGGATGTCGGCGCGCCGTTGAATCTCGACGCGCACGCAGCCGCCGGCGCCGTTGCGGAAGTCGTCGACGAAGCGATGGCCGCCGCGGCGCGGGCCCATGCGGCGGAAAACGGCGTCGACGCCGGCGGGCGCACGCTCATCGCTTTCGGCGGGGCCGCGCCGTTGCACGCCGCCCGGGTCGCCGACAAACTGCGCGCCGCGCGCATTGTGGTGCCGGCGGGCGCGGGCGTCGGCTCGGCGATCGGGTTTCTCTTGGCCCCGGCGGCTTACGACGTGACGCGGTCCGATCCGGGGCCGCTGAGCGCGCTCGACCCGACGGCCGTTGCGGCGTTGTTCGACGCGATGCGGTTGGAAGCGGGCGCGGTCGTCGACGCGGCCGCAGGCCCCGGGCCGCGCACCGAACGGCGCACGGCGCATATGCGTTATGCGGGGCAGGGGTTCGAAGTCGCCGTCCCAATCGATCCGGACGACGCGCTCGACGCGGCGGGGTTGCGGGCGGCGTTCGAGGCGCGCTACGCGGCCCTTTTCGGGCGCACCATACCGGGTGCGGACGTTTTGGCGGTATCCTGGTCGCTTCGCCTCGAAGGCCCGGCGCCCGCGCTGCGCCTTGCAGCGGAAACTCCCGGCGACGGGGCCGCCGCGCCCCCCCGGCGTGCGCGAGATGGTCGATCGGGCGGGGGCGGAGGCTGGCGAGGCGGCTGTGATCGCCCGCGCCGGTTTGGCCGCCGCCGGACCGATCGTCGGGCCGGCGGCGATCGTCGAGCCGCAAACGACGATCGTCGTGCCGAGCGGTTTCGTCGCGCACGCGGACGCGCAAGGAAACGTCGTGCTCGAACGAACGGGAGGCGCGCCGTGAGCACGCTCGATCCCCTGACCTTTACGCTCTTGTGGAACCGGCTCCTCGCCGTCGTCGAAGACCAAGCGCAGACGCTGATCCGCACCTCGTTCTCGGCGACGGTGCGCGAGGCGGGGGATCTCTCCGCCGGGGTCTTCGACCGCCAAGGGCGGATGCTCGCGCAGGCGGTCACTGGAACGCCGGGCCACGTCAACGCCATGGCTGCGTCCGTCGGGTTTTTCCTGGAAGCCTTTCCGCTCGATACGCTCCGCGACGGCGACGTTCTCGTTACGAACGATCCCTGGCTCGGCACCGGACACTTGAACGACTTTACGGTCGTCACGCCGGTTTTCCGCGACGGGGCGGCCATTGCGCTCTTTGCGGCGACCTCGCACATCGCCGACGTCGGCGGGCTCGGCTTCGGGCCGGACGGGCGCGACGTTTATGAGGAGGGACTGGCGATCCCGATCATGAAGCTGTTCGACGCCGGCGCCCCGAACGACGCGTTGTTTCAGATCGTGCGCGCGAACGTCCGGGATCCCGCCACTGCGGAGGGCGACTTGTATTCGCTCGCCGCTTGCAACGCGGCCGGCGCGCGCCGGCTTTTGGAAACGATGGACGAGTTCGGCGTCGACGACCTCGGCGTCGTCGGCGCACGGATCCTTGCGGAATCCGAGGCAGCGACGCGCCGCGCCGTGCGCGCGCTGCCCGCCGGCGCGTACGCCTACGCCATGCGGATCGACGGGTACGACGCGCCGCTTGATCTCGTCTGCACCGTGACGATCACCGAAGACGGGGCGCTCGACGTCGATTTTGACGGGACCGCGGCCGCCGTCGAGCGCGGCGTCAACGTGCCGCTCACCTATGCGCAGGCCTACGCGTCTTTCGGCGCCCGGATCGTTGCGGGGCCCGAGGTGCCCAACAACGCCGGATCACTCGCCCCCGTCGTCGTGCGCGCCCCGCCGGGGTGCGTTCTAAATGCTGAGCGCCCGGCGCCGGTTTCCGCCCGGCATGTCGTGGGGCAGATGTTGCCGGACCTCGTGCTCGGCGCTTTGGCGCAGGCCGCGCCCGACAAAACGCCGGCGGAAGGCGCGTCCTGCCTCTATTTGCCCGTCCTTCGAAGCGCCCCGGGCGCCGCGCCGTTCGTCGTCAATCCGTTCTTCACGGGCGGGACGGGGGCGCGCGCCTTTGCGGACGGTCTGTCGTGTACGGCGTTTCCCTCAGGCGTGCGCGCCACGCCGGTTGAAATCAACGAGACCGACGCGCCGATCGTCGTCTGGCGCAAAGAGTTGCGCGTCGACAGCGGCGGCGCCGGCGCGCGCCGCGGCGGGCTCGGCCAGCGCTTCGAGTTCGCCGGCCGGCGCGCCGAGGCGATGACGGCGTCCGCGATGTTCGACCGCATCGACCACCCGGCGCGGGGGCGCGACGGCGGCCGCTCTGGCGCGCCGGGCGGCGTCCGCTTGGTCGCGGCCGACGGCGCGCAGGGGAAAAGACCCGGCATGGGCCGCATCGACGTGCCCGCCGGCGCGCGCCTTGTCATCGACACGCCGGGCGGGGGCGGCGTCGGACCGCCGGCGAAACGGGACCCGGCGCAATTGCGCGCCGACGTCGTGAACGGCTACGTCTCGGCGGAAGCGGCGGCGCGCGACTATTCGCCGGCCGCGCCCGACGAGCGCGATTAGCGGCCAAAACGCGCCGTCGTTCGGCACGATTCCGGCGCGCGCGTTGCGGATCGTAGGCGATCTCGTCAGCAAAGCCGCGCGATGCGGTCGGGCGCGCCGGGCCTTCGCCCGATCGCACCGCTCGACGCCCTTGCGAGCGCGGCGCCCTGCAGGGTAGACGAGTCACAAAAGCGAAATTATTGCGCGCGTCCCAACGCGTAACCGCGCTTCGGAGGAGCTTCGAAATGAGCGAGTACGCACCCTTAAAGCTGCATGTGCCCGAACCCGCCAGCCGGCCGGGCGACGCGCCCGACTTTACGGGCGTCACGTTTCCTGAACCGGGCGCGGCGGCGAAACCCCCGATCGACGCCCATCCGGACGATATGCGCGATCTCGCCTATTCGTTAATCCGGGTGATGAACGACGACGGCGAGGCGATCGGTCCGTGGGCGGAGGAATTCACGGACGACGATCTGCAGGAAGGCCTGCGGGATATGCTGAAAGTGCGCGCCTACGACGCGCGCATGCTATTGGCGCAGCGCCAGGGCAAAACGAGCTTTTACGTCCAGTCCCTCGGCGAGGAGGCGATTTCGACCGCGTTCCAAAAGGAACTGACGGCGGGCGACATGAATTTCCCGACCTACCGCCAGCAGGGACTATTGCTGACGGCCGGCTACCCGGTCATCGACATGATGAACCAGATTTACTCCAACGCCGCCGACCCGCTGAAGGGCCGGCAATTGCCGGTTATGTATTCGTCGAAGGCGCACGGCTTCTTTACGATCTCCGGCAATCTCGCGACGCAGTACATTCAAGCCGTCGGCTGGGCGATGGCCTCGGCGATCAAAGGCGACACGAAGATCTCCGCCGCCTGGGTCGGCGACGGGTCCACCGCGGAGGCCGACTTCCATTCGGCGATGGTGTTCGCCTCGACATACCGCGCGCCCTGCGTCCTCAACGTCGTCAATAATCAGTGGGCGATCTCGACGTTTCAAGGGATCGCCCGCGGCAAAGCGCCGACGCTCGCCGCGCGCGGCCTCGGCTTCGGCGTGCCGGCTTTGCGCGTCGACGGGAACGATTATCTCGCCGTGCGCGCCGTCTCGCGCTGGGCGATTGAGCGTGCGCGCCGCGGCATCGGCCCGACATTGGTCGAGTACTTCACCTATCGAGCCGGGGCGCACTCGACGTCGGACGATCCGTCCGGCTACCGCCCGAAAGAAGAAGGCGGCGCCTGGCCGCTCGGCGATCCGATCGAGCGCCTAAAGACGTGTCTCATTCGTCGCGGCGCGTGGTCGGAAGAACGCCACAAACAGGCCGCCGCCGAAATCGAAAGCGAGATGATCCAACTGCAAAAAGAGGCCGAACGAAACGGCACCTTGCATGACGGGCCCAAACCGTCCGCCCGCGAAATATTCGAAGACGTCTACGCCGAAATGCCGCCGCATCTGCGCCGGCAACGCCAAGAAGCGGGGGTGTGACGCCATGGCCTTTATGACGATGATCGAGGCGATCCGCAGCGCCATGGACGTCAAGATGGCGGACGATGCGGGCGTCGTCGTTTTCGGCGAGGACGTCGGCTATTTCGGCGGCGTTTTCCGATGCACCCAAGGGCTGCAGGAAAAATACGGCGCCACGCGCTGCTTCGATGCGCCGATCAACGAAAGCGGCATCGTCGGCGCGGCGATCGGCATGGCCGCATACGGACTTCGCCCGTGTATCGAAATTCAGTTTGCGGACTATATGTATCCGAGTTACGACCAGATTACGCAGGAGGCCTCGCGCATCCGCTATCGCTCGAACGGCGATTTCACGGTGCCGATCACCGTGCGCATGCCGACCGGCGGCGGCATTTTCGGCGGCCAAACCCACTCGCAAAGCCCCGAAGCGCTGTTCGCCCACGTCGCGGGCTTGAAAACGGTTATTCCGTCGACGCCCTATGACGCCAAGGGGTTGCTGATCGCCGCGATCGAGGACGACGACCCGGTCATGTTTCTGGAGCCCAAACGGCTCTACAACGGCCCGTTCGACGGTCACCACGACCGCCCGGTCACGCCTTGGAAAAAGCACCCGGCCGGGGACGTGCCGGACGGTCGGTACGCCATACCGTTGGGCGAGGCCGCGATCCGGCGCGAGGGGCGGGCGGTCACCGTCATCGCCTATGGAACGATGGTCCACGTCGCCGAGGCGGCGGCCGACGAGACGGGCGTCGATGCGGAAATCATTGATTTACGGACGATCGTCCCGCTCGACCTGGAGGCTATCGAGGCGTCGGTGAAAAAGACCGGGCGCTGCGTCGTCGTACACGAAGCGACGCGGACGTGCGGGTTCGGCGCCGAACTCGTCAGCACCATTCAAGAGGCCTGCTTTTACCATCTCGAAGCGCCGATCGCGCGGGTGACCGGTTGGGACACGCCCTATCCGCATGCGCAGGAGTGGGATTATTTCCCCGGCCCGGCGCGCGTCGGCGCGGCGCTTAAAGCCGCCGTCGAAGCCTAGAGCGGAGCGATAAGGGGCATGGGTCAATTCGTCATTAAGTTGCCGGACGTCGGGGAAGGCGTCGCCGAGGCCGAACTCGTCGAATGGCTGGTCGAAGAAGGCCGCAACGTCCGAGAAGACGACGTTTTGGCGTCGGTTATGACCGACAAGGCGACGGTCGAGATCCCGTCGCCCGTCGAGGGCAAGATCACCTGGCTCGGCCCCAAGGTCGGCGACGTCGTCGCCGTCGGGTCGGCGATCATCCGGCTGGAGATCGACGGCGCGGGCAATTTGACCGCGGAAGAAGCGGTCGCGCCGACGCCGGATGCGGCGCCGGGCCCCGCCGTCAACGGGGCGAACGGCGCCAACGGCGCGGCGGCGTCGGCCGCCGCAAAACCCCCCCCACCCGCGCCGGCGGTCGAGCCGACGCCGGCGCAGCCGGCGCCAAACCCCGTCGCGCCCGTTCGCGCCGCGGCCTCTCCGGTCGCCGGCGCGCCGCGGGCGGAGGGCGAAAAGCCCTTGGCGC
>JBCCZS010000120.1:0-9704 GCA_039187035.1 Pseudomonadota bacterium
AGCCGCGGCGGGGCGCGCGCTTCCGGCGGGTCCCGGGGCGACGGCGGCGCGGCGCGCGCACGCGATCGTCGGCGCGCCTCGGTGCGCGGTCCTTCCCGTCCGGTAACCCGTCGGATCGCGCGCCTGGCGGCACGTCCGCGTCCGCCCGCGCGCGGGCGGCCGGGCCGGCCGCGGTCGAGCGCGTCGGGTCCGGCGCAGCGCTGCGGGCGTCGGGTTGGATGACGGTCACTCTCGCCTCTGTAATCGGTCGGGAAATCAACCCACTAACAGCCCGTCCTAGCTCAAGGCGCGGTCCGGCGAAACCGCCTGACGGCTTGCCTCACCAAACGCTCATGCGGCGGCGCGGCGCCGGTTTCGGACGCGCAGCGACCCGGCCGCTAGCCGCACGCACTCAAATTGCGGCCGATCGGACGCACAAAATGTAAAGAAACCGCGCCCGGCCGGGGCGCGGTTTTCATGAGTTTGGTCGGTCGACCCGGCGGCGGGCCGGAAGGCGCGCCCCTAAAAGCGGCGCGTCAGCCCCGCCGACACCGTCACGCCCAAATCGTAGAGGTCCGTGATTTCCAACACGCCGTCCGGCGCGTCCGGGTCGAGACGACGAGCGTTGTACCCCTGGCCGAGAATGTTCCCGACTTTGAAGTTCAATTGGTACGGCGCGCCGTTCAGTTCGAGCTCGCGGTTATAGACGAAATCGATCGTCAACGGCACGTCTTCGACGATCGCCGGGATCAGGTCGCCCGGGCCGACGATCCGTTCGACCGTCCGCGTCCGATCGCTTGCATAGTTGATGAGGAACGTGCCTTCGGAGTTTCGATCGAAATCGCGCCAGCCGATTTGCGCGTTGAAGATGTGCACCGACTGACCTTGCAGCCGGCGGCCGTCGACAAGGACGTTCGCCGCGTCGTCGATGAGCGGCAAAATATCGTTCAGCTGGGCGGACGGCGCGGAACGGATAACCGTCCCGTCCGCGCTGACGCTGGAGTCAGACCATGTGTAGTTCGTCTTAAAGACGAGTTCTTTGCCGCGGCCCCATCGGCCGAGCCAGGAATCGTCGCCCATAAGGTCGAGATCGAAGTTCTTCTCGAACTCAAGCTCCATCCCCCACAACTCCGCCGACGGCGCATTGTAGAACGAGGTGCGCACGCGGTCGCCGCCGAGCGCCGTGTCGAATTCCTCGATCGGATTGGTCAGGTCTTTGTAGAAAAAGCCGATGGTCGCGAACTGACCGCGCGAGAAATACCATTCGGCGCGGACGTCATAGTTGGTGATCTCGGTGTTCACGAGAAACGGGTTGCCCGCAAAGTCGAAGTCCGTGTCGACGTTGATGAAGAAGCTCGGCGAGAGCTCGCGGAACTGCGGCCGAACGATCGTCTGGGAGAAGCCGGCGCGCACCTGAATGTCGGCGAGCGGGTTCCAGGTGAGCGTGACGGCGGGGAGGAAATATTCTTCATCAAGCGGATCGAAGACCTGGACGTCCGGCAAGCCGCCGAGCGTCGGACGCGAAGTCGCGACCTGTTGCGTCGAGTCTTCGAAACGACCGCCGGCCGCGAGGCGGAAGTAAGGACCAAGTTCGGTGTCGATCCCGACATAAGCGGCGTGCACTTCCAAGTCGCCTGCGAAGTCGTTCGGGTTTTCGACGCCTGCGAACTGGAAGTTGTAGTCGAGCAACGTCGTGCCGACGACGGCGGGCGACAACACGATGTCGGGCCGCGAAAACTCAAGCCCGGTGCCGTTCAAGATGATCGCGTCCTGGTCGAGGCCGATCAGCCGCACCAAGGATTCCCGTGCTTTATCCGTGTACGCGTAACCGAAGATAATGTCGGTCGCGTTGTCCGAGAAGTTGACGGGAAGCTTTAGGTCGATGCCCGCGTCGAGGTTCTCGTCCTCAACCTTGGAGAACCGGATCGGCTGGTCGAAATTGCCTGAGCCGAGTTGCAGAAACGGTTGGCCGGTCTGCTCGTTGAACGAAAAGTTGAACGTGCGCTCGTACGGGGAGTCGCGGAAGGCTTCGCCGTACGCCGCCCGCCAATTGAGCGAGAGGTCGGCGAGCGACGGAAAAAAGTGCTCGCCGGTCAACTGGCCTTGCCACACCTGCCGTTCAAAAAATTCCGTGTTGTCTTCGCGAAACCGAAGACCCGTCTCGAACGTTTCGCGAATGCCCTCAAACGTCCGCGCCTCTTTGGTCGTGCTGCGGAGCATCAGCCCCGTGAACGCGATCTCGTGGTCAGGACCGATTTCGACGCCGGCTGAGAACAGCCCGTTTAGGGCCGCGTCGTGCGTCGTGTTGCGGAAGTCGCCGGAGCGGAAAAAGTTCTGATCTTCGACCAACGCGCCGTCCTGCACGGCGACGATCCCGCGTTGGCGGAAGCCGTTCCGAATTTGGAACGTGTTCGAGAGGCTGACGGCCGCCACGTAGCCGATTGAAATGTCGTTATCGAGGTCGAAGCGCTGGCCGCCGGAGAGCCCGACGCTCCAGTTCGGCCCAAGCGCATTCTCCGTAATGAGAACGGTGTCTTGGTTTTCAACCGCCAGGTCCGCGGCGTCCTGCGTCGCCTGGTCAACCGCCGGATTGCCGAGGACGTTAAAGATCGACGCCCCGTTCACTTCCGGCGTGTTGCGGGTGCCGTCGTCGAAGCCGAGCCAGTCGCGCGAGCCCCCTTCGTACAAAAGCCCGTCGCGGAACGTCGATTCGGTGTCCAGCTCACCGGAAACGCTGATCTCAAAAAAGCTCTGCTCCGGGAGTTTCGTGGTGCGCAACTCGATGACGCCGCCGCCGAACTCCGCCGAGTAATTCGGCGAGTAGGTCTTTTGCACAAGCGTGCCGGACAAGACCGACGTCGGGATGAGATCAAGCGGCACGATCCGGCGCAGCGGTTCGGGGCTCGGCAGGGGCGAGCCGTTGACCGTGGCGTTTGAGTAGCGTTCGTTCAGACCCCGGACGATGACGAATTTCCCGTCGTTGATCGTCAGGCCCGTCACCCGGCGCAAGGCCGAGGCGATGTCGCTGTCGCCCTGGCGTTGAAACGCCGCTTCGTCGAGGACGGCGGAAATCTCCGACGTCGCGCGTTTTTCATCCGGAATATTGACGCCGCGCACCACGATCTCGTCGGTGATCGCGGCCGGGTCGACGTCTTGCGCCGCCGCCGCCGTCGCAAGCGCGATCGACGACGCGGCCGACGCGGCGGCGACCAACGTCGCTTTAAGGTTTTGCTTGATCTCCACCTTGGAGCACCCCTCTAAAATTCAAAGCCCTGGAACTCGACCTTCTCATCGACGGGCCGCCGCCGGGCGGCCCGTCGGTTTCCAGCGATTAGAAGCTGTTCGGCAGCGTCCAGCCGACGTACCAATCGTCGCTCGCATCCTCGATAGCGCCGACATACGCCGCGGGCTCAAAGAACGGATCCAGCGTGGACGGATCGATGGCCGGGGTGCCGGCAAGGGTCGCCGCATCCGGAATGAGCCCGGTCGTGATGCCGCCGCCCGGCGCCGACAGGGTCAACGGGCCCGCCGTATTGATATCGGTCTGCACCAGGAGCGACGCGGCGTCGCCGTCAAGGTTCGTGCCGTTGCCGGTCACCAGGATCGACGTGATCGCCGGGAACCCGGCCGGTTGGCCGTTGTCGTCATAGTCGATGCCCTGCTCAAAGCCGGTGACGATGCCGTTGACGTAGTCGCCCGCGGTCCCCGCGCGCAGCTTCATGCCGTCGTCCGATTTGCCGTCGCCGCTGGGCAGCGAAACCGATCCCGTTTCCGTACCGATTAACGTGAAATTCGCGATGATCGGGTCGGAGACCGGCGTATTCAGCGGGTTCGACGAGCGGTTGTCGCCTTCCATGCCGCGGTTGCCGGCGAGATCGCCCGACGGCGGATGCACGACGATCACGTATTGCAAATTGCCCGTCCAACCGTCGGTCCAATCGACGCTGTCGTCGTCGGCGCCGGAAATGACGATGTGGCTGGCGTTCGTCGCGCCGCCGAAGAATTCGACACCGTCGTCGCCGTTATTGTGCACGTGGATGAAGTCGACGTCGGTGCCGCTGCCCGTGCCTTGGAAGGCGATGCCGTTCAACTCGTCGTCGCCGGAGAAGGCGAACCCGGCATATTGGACGCGCACATAATTGAGAACGCCGCTGTCGTCGTCGGCCGTCGCGCCGCCGAAGAGGCCCGAGCCGCCTTCGCCGTTTTTAACGCAATCGACCGCCCCGCCGACATTGCCGCCCGCGGCGCAATCATTGATCGGCGCGCGACCGTTGAGGTTCAGCCCGCCCCACTGGCTCCGCGACGTCGCAGTGACCGAGCCCTCGACGTCTTGCCGGCTCGTAAAGACGATCGGCGCGGCGGCCGTGCCGAGCGCGCGGATCTCCGATCCGCGGGAGACGTTGAGCGAGTCGCGTCCCGCGGATCCAAAAATCGTGACCCCCGGATTGATCGTCACCGTCACTTGCGCGGCGCCCGAGTTCGGCGCCGCCGGATCGCCGCCGGCGTCCTCGCCGATGAAACGCGTACCGGAGAGGCTGTAGAGGTTCCCCGCCGTCAGCGTCGTGTCTTCAGTGAAGTTCGTCGCGATTTCGCAGATCCGCAATTCGGTGCGGCCGGCCGGAACAGCCTCCGCCGATTCCACGGTGCCGGACGGGCAGCCGGCGTCTTCGAACGGCAATGTGCCCGGAATGGTCCAACCGGTCGTCCAGTTCGACCCCGGCGTTTCGGTCGCCGGATCGAACGCGCCGACGTAAAGCGCGCTGTCGACCGCCGTATCGAACTGCGTCGGATCCGTCGGCGTAATGTCTTCTAAGACGCCCGGGAACAGCTGGTCGAGCGTCGACGTGGCGTTCGTGACGTTCGTCGCGCTCACCGCCAGCAGCGGCGCGGCGTCGCCGTCGGCCTGCACGCCGTTGCCGCCAGAGAAGATCGAGAAGAATGCCGGCGGGCCGGCCGGCTGACCGTTATCGTCATAGTCGACGCCCTGCTCAAAACCCGTGACGATGCCGTTGGCGTAAACGCCCGCGACGCCGGCCCGCAGCTTAACGCCGTCGTCGGACTTGCCGTCGCCGTTCGGCAACGCGACGGACCCGGTTTCCGAGCCGAGCAGCGTGAAGTTCGTGATCAGCGGGTCGGAGACCGGCGTGTTCGTCGGGTTCGACGAGCGGTTGTCGCCTTCGATGGCGCGGTTGCCGGCGGCGTCCTCCGGCATAATAACGACCGCGTACTGAACAGAGCCGGTCCAACCGTCGGTCCAGTCGATCGAGTCGTCGTCCGCACCCGTCACGACGACATAGCTGGCGTCAACCGTTCCCCCAAAGAATTCAACGCCGTCGTCGCCATTGTTGTGGACTTGAACAAACGAAATGTCGGTTGCGTCGCCGACCCCCTGAAGCGCGATCCCGTTCAATTCGTCGTCGCCCGAGAAGGCGAAGCCCGCATACTGAACACGCGCGTAGGTGATCGACCCTGAATCGTCGCCCGGCTGGTCGCCGCCAAAGAGACCCGAGCCGCCTTCGCCGTTCTTCACGCAGTCGACGGCGCCGCCGACATTGCCGCCCGCCGAACAGTCGTTGATCGGCGCGAACCCGTTGACGACGAGGCCGCCCCATTGGCTGCGCGAGGTCGTGCCGTTCGCCGATCCGTCGCTCGCGCGCGCGGCCGCCGAGTCTCCCGATCCGTCCGTGAGATCGACCGCGCTGGTAAAGATCACCGGCTGCGAGGGCGAGCCCTGAATGTCGATTTGCGAACCGCGCGCCACAACGAGCGCGTCACGGCCCGCTTGACCGATGAGCACCGTGCCGGCGGGGATCGTCAGCGACGCCGGATCGCCGCCGCCGGCGAGCCCCGTGTCGCTGCCGACGAAAACCGTCCCGTTGATCGCGAACACGTCTTCCGACGTCAGCGTCAGATCGTCGACCAACGTGGAGGAGCCGCCATTGCCGATGATGCAGGCTTCGACCGACGTCGTGCCGTCGTCGAACGTGCCGAGCACGGATCCGGTCGGGCAATCGTCGTCCGGCACGCCGTCGAAAAAGGCGCCGCCGCCGGTTCCGCCGCCGATGTCGATCGTGACCGGGGTCGTGGTCCCCGGGCTCGCGACCTCGGCGTCCGTGCACGCGGCGAGAACCGCCAATGCGCCGCCCGCAAGAAGAACGTGGCGCAGTTTCGGAGTGAATGTCATTTGGTTTGCCCCGCAGTAGATGTCGCGATGAGACTTGAGTCCGCCCCGCGCCCCACGCGCGGCATGGCCGCGCAACTATCGTTCGTGCATGACAGGTCGATGACGGTTTGGGCTCAGTTTCGTGACGCTCCTCCCCGCGCGCGCAGCCGCCGCCCGGCCGCCCGTTGAACGCGGACAATTTCTCTTCATAGAAACAATGCCGTGGCATGAGACGCCGCCCGCGGCCGCCCGTTTTTGCCGGCGGAAAATATTATTAAAAAAGCCGCTCGACTTACGGCTTCTCACGGCAGCGCCACGGCGGTTTCGAATCAGAGACGAGCGCCTTCCCGCAAAACCCTTCCGCCTGCGGCGGCGGCTTTTTCTCGTCTTGAACGAAACGCTCGCGTTCGCGTGAACCTGGCGTTGCAGCGGCCGTCGTCCCCGTGACAAATGACGACGCCGGGGGCATAGGACCGGCCGGGATCAATCGAAGCCGGCGCGGACGCGCAGGGCTTTTCAGCGAACGCAAGGCGGGACGACGACGAATGCGCAACCTGTGGAGGGCCGCCTGGGGATCGATGGTCGCGTTCGCCGCCGCCGCGTGCGGCGCCGGAACGACGGAGGAAACCGTCTATGCGGCCCCGGACGGCGCGGCGACGGGGGATCTTGTGTTCGCCCCCGGCGAGTTCGGCGAGGCGGCGGCGTTCGCCGGCGTTCTCGATAAACTCGCCGACAAAGGCTGGCGGGTCCTCGTGGAAGAGCGGTCAGGCGACGCGCTCATGCGCGCCCTCGCCGCGCGCCGGAACGAAGAGCGCTGCGTCGTGCTGGCCGGCTTCGGCGACGCGGCGGCCCCGGCGATCGACGCCGCGGTCGCCCATCGCAAAGCCGGAATCGACGGGATTGTTACGATCGCCGGCCTGATGCGCGAGGATGTCGATTACAAACATGAACGCATCGCCGGGGCGACGATATCCGCCGAGTTCGACCCAATCGTCACGCCGCTGATGATCCAGGGCCAAGCGATCGAATTTCCGCCCTTGTCCGAATTCCTGACGATCCGCGGCGGCAACCGGGCCGGTTTCGTAACGACGGTCGACGCGGTCGAGGGCGACGGAGAGTCGACGCTGGAGCCCGGCCAGCAGGAATTGATCACCGCCAATCTCATCCACAATCTCCTGACGAAATGGTGTTCTTCCTTCAATGAGCCGGCCGTCACCCCGTTGCGGCCGGACGATAACGACGCGGCGTCTACGGACGGCCGCGGGCGAGACGCCGGCGACGACGAAAGCGACGCGGACTGATCGAACCGTTCCCCCCAGCCGCGCCGCCGGTCCCGCTCATCGTTTGGGGCGGCACGATCGCGCTCGGCCTGATCATCGGCAGTTTTTTGAACGTCGTCGTCTACCGGGGGCCGGCCGCGTGGGGCTTGGTCGACGCGCCCGACGGCCCGCGCGGCGGGCTTGTGCACCCGCGCTCTTATTGTCCGGCGTGCCGCGGACAATTGCCGATCCGCTCGCTCATTCCGGTGTTGAGTTTCGTCATCCAGCGCGGGCGATGCGTCCTGTGCGGCGCGGCGATCTCCTGGCGGTACCCGGCGATTGAGATCGCGGGCGCGGCGGGCGCGGCCGCAGCGCTCGCCGCGGCGGGGCCGGCGCCGGCTGCGTTCGCGCTCGCAGTTTTCTTCTGGGTACTGATCGCCCTCGCCGCGATCGACGCGCAAACGGGCTATCTGCCGGACGCGCTGACCCTGCCCCTCGTCGCGGTCGGCCTGGCGACGAACGCCGCCGGTCTCTTGGTTCCAGTCGCCGACGCGGCGATCGGCGCGGCCGCCGGGTACCTGGTCTTCCGCGGCGTAGCGCTCGCGTTCCGGGCGTTGCGCGGGGTCGAAGGTCTCGGCGGCGGCGACGCCAAACTGCTCGCCGCGATCGGCGCGTGGGGCGGCTATACGGTCTTGCCGGCGACCGTGTTCATCGGCGCCGTGGCGACGCTGGCGGCGGCGGCTTTGTTGTCGCTTCGGGGGCGGACGATCGGCCGGCAGACCGCGTTGCCGTTCGGGCCGGGGCTCGCGGTCGCGGGGGCGCTATGCGTCGCCGCGCAAGCGCCCGTCGCGCGCGCGCTTTTCGATCGCTTCCTTATCGGCCTTTGAACGTCGGCGTGCGTTTCGCGGTCAGCGCCGAGACGCCTTCGGCAAAGTCCTCCGTCGCGATCGCGGTCTTTTGGTAGACCGCTTCCAACTCGGCGGCCGCGGCGAGGCCGCCCTGCGCGGCCGCACGGAACGCGCGCTTGGTCAACGCAACGGAAATCGGCGCGCGCTCGCTCAAGGACGCCGCCCAATCGAGCGCGTTCTGCAGACACGCGTCCGCGGGAACGACGCGGTTGACGAGGCCGGCGCGCAAGCAGTCCGCAGCAGGGATTTTTTGGCACTCGATCGCCGCCTCGAAGGCGCGCGCATAGCCGAGCCCCTGGGTTAAGTGCCAGGACAGCCCCCCGTCGGGAATGAGGCCGATATTGCCGAACGCGGCCATCAGGTACGCGTCCTCGCTCATCACGCGCAGATCGCACGTGAGCGCCAGCGTCATGCCGATGCCGGCCGCCGGACCGTTGATCGCCGCGATGACAGGCTTTTCGCAGGTGCGCACGACCGACATGATCGGCGCGTATTCGGTGTTTAGGAGATCCTCGACGGTGCGCCGGCCGAAGCCTTCGCGCACGTCGGCGCCGGCCGAAAACCCGCGCCCCGCACCGGTCAACACCACCGCGCGCACGGCGGGATCGGCGGCGGCGCGCGCGAGATTCTCCACCGCGTCGATGCGCATGCGTTCGTTGAACGCGTTCAGCGACTCCGCCCGATTGAGCGTTATCTGCACGACGGCGGGCGACGGGGTTTCATAAAGAACGGTCATCGACGGCTCCGGCCAACAAGAAGCGCGCACTCTAGGGCGTGGCGAAGCCGGAGCAAGGCGCACGCTCAGGCGCTGGATAGGGCGAATTCAGGGGCCACTGGACGACGGCGCCGCACGCCCGGTATCAGCCGGATCGGAACCGCCTGCACCAAGCCGATAGGAGCCGCCCTTGAGCGCCACGATCATCGACGGCAAAGCCGTCGCCGCCGACATCGTCGACCGCGTCGCCGGGGCCGCCGCGCGCTTCCGCGCCGCGCAAGGCCGCGCGCCCGGGCTAGCGGTCGCCCTCGTCGGGGAGAACCCGGCGAGCCAGGTTTACGTGCGGAACAAAGGCAAGAAAGCCGAGGCGTGCGGGTTCTTGTCGATCCAGGAGACCCTGCCCGCGACGACCGCTGAGGAGACGCTCCTGGCGCTCATCGCCGACTGGAACGCCGATGACCGAATTGACGGGATTTTGGTCCAGATGCCCCTGCCCGACGCGATCGACGCGGACGCCGTCATCCGCGCCCTCACGCCGGAAAAAGACGTCGACGGATTCAACGTCATCAACATCGGCAAACTCTGCCAGGAAGACCCCAGCGCCTTCGTCGCCTGCACGCCCGCCGGAGTGGTTGAGCTGCTCAAGCGGAGCGGAGTTGCGACCAGCGGCCAGCGCGTCG
>JBCCZS010000121.1:0-9684 GCA_039187035.1 Pseudomonadota bacterium
GACGCGGACGGTGATCGTCTTGGTCGTCGTCGCGTTGCCGTCAGACGCCTCCAGGGTCAACGACACCGTCCCGTCGCCGCCCACGGCCTCGTAGTCGAGGTTGTTGATCGTCTGCTGGGACTTCGCCGCCTCATTCACCGTCGCTTGACTTTCATTCAACGACGACTGGAACTGAGCCGACGCCGTGCCCCCGATCGTCGCCCCCCCGATCACCGTGGCCGCCCAGAGCGCCGTTCCCAACTTCGCTACACGTTTCATCATTGCCTCACCTAACGGTTGCTCCGGCTTTTCGTTCAGTCCGTTCGACGCCAAAGCGACGTCAATACGGGAATCCGCGCTGTCATCTTGTGTGCGCCGCAGCGAGGGCGTCACGACATTGAACTTACAATCAGGGAGGTCGGTGCGCGCCGCTGAACGCGCCCCGGTCGGTTTCCCCTCGATTGTGGACATTGTCCGAATTAGACCGGTTTGGCAATCTTCCGGTTAACGCTGACGCGCTTTGCGCCTCATCATCACCGCTCGCTTCCCCCGAACGCGCCGCCCCGTCGCCTGCTCGTTTCCTCCGTGCGCCCCTACGCCGCCTCGCCGATGGCTCCGACAACGTCTTTTTTCGAAGACATAACGGATCCGCCTTGGACGCGCAATCCGACATTCGCCAAGGGAAATAGCCGAACCGGATGACAAGGCGATGACGCCGGCCCGCAAGCAGCAATCAGTACACGGTTTTAGGGAGCGGCTCGCGCCCGGCGGCGCGCACAGTTATCGGCGTCACGATGGCTGGGGCGCCAGGACTCGAACCTGGAATCTTCGGTACCAAAAACCGCTGCATTACCATTATGCTACGCCCCATCGGGGCTGCGGACATAGCGAAGCGCGCACGCTAACGCAACGCCGGCGAGAGTCTTTTTCCGGCGTGACGGCGGCGGATCGTTCGGCGCGCGACGCTACCGATCGAGACGGCGCCGAAGGACGCAAACCGCCTCGCCGCGCGCGTTGCCAACCCGCGTCGCGCCGTGTAACACGCGCCTTCGTCGGAGTGTAGCTCAGCCTGGTAGAGCACTGTCTTCGGGAGGCAGGGGCCGGGTGTTCGAATCACCCCACTCCGACCATTTCCGGCGCCAAGTTGCGACGTCTATCTTCGCGTGCGTCGTGGGGCGTAGCTCAGTGGTCGACCTATCGACATCCCTCCTGGCCGTGCGGCGGCGCATCGCCGCTGCGGCGCTCGCGCTGGCGGCGGCCGCGTGCGGCGACGGCGCGCCGAGGCCGGCCGATCTCATCATCGCCGGCGGGCCGATTTATACCGGACGCACGGACGCGCCGCGCGTGGAGGCCGTGGCCGCGCGCGGCGGAAAGATCGTTTTCGTCGGCGCGGCGGAGGCCGTGCAAGCTTTCGTCGGCCCCGAAACTCGGACGATTGATCTCGCCGCGACCTTCGGGGCCGGGGCCGCGCTCTATCCGGGCTTCGTCGACGCGCACGCGCATTTTGACGGCATCGGCATGCGCGAGACGACCCTCAACCTCGACGACGTCGCCTCCGTCGCCGAGCTGGTCGCGCGCGTCGCGGCCGTCGCGGCCGAAACGCCGGCCGGGGCGACAATCGTCGGTCGCGGTTGGATCGAGACCGGCTGGCCGGAAGGGCGTATGCCGACGAAAGAGGACCTCGACGCCGCCGCGCCCGACGCGCCGGTCGTCTTGGGCCGCGCGGACGGGCACGCCGTCGTCGTCAATTCCGCCGCCCTCGCCGCCGCGGGCGTCGGACCGGATACGCCGGACCCGGACGGCGGGCGCATTGAACGCGGGCCCGACGGCGCCGCCACGGGGCTGTTGGTCGACAAGGCGATGGCGTTCGTCGACGGCCTCACGACGGCGCCGAGCGAAACCGAACTCCGTCTGATCTTCGCCGAAGCCGACGCCGTTTACACCGCACGCGGATGGACGGGCATCCATAACATGTCGGTCGACCCCGACCATGCCCCGCTTTTGGAAACGCTTAGCGACGAAGGCGCGATCAAAATCCGCCTTTACAACGCGATCGAAAGCGACGGTCTCGACGCCCTTGCGGCAAGCGGGCCGCGCGCCTCGGAGAACGGTCGCGTCGTCACGCGCGCGGTGAAGCTTTACGTCGACGGCGCGCTCGGCTCGCGCGGCGCCGCGCTGCTCGCACCTTATTCGGACGCGCCGAACACGGACGGCCTTCTTTTGCTGTCGCGGAAAGATGCCGCGGCGGCGTTCGACCTGGCGCTGCGAAATGGCGTTCAGATCGCGGTTCACGCCATCGGCGACCGCGGCAACGTCCTCGTCTTGAAATGGTACGAGGACGCATTCGCGCGCACCGACGCAGCCGACCGAGCCGTCGCCGAGCCGCGTTGGCGCATTGAGCATGCGCAGATCGTCCGCCCACGGGACATCCCGCGGTTTTCCGCCCTCGGCGTCATCGCTTCCATGCAGCCGAGCCACGCGATCGGCGATCTGCACTTTGCGCGCGCCCGCCTTGGCGACGCGCGGCTCGACGGCGCCTACGCCTGGACGTCGCTGACGCAAAGCGGCGCCCTCGTCGCCGGCGGCTCGGACGCGCCGGTCGAGCGGGGCGACCCGTTGATTGAGTTCTACGCAGCGGTCGCGCGCCGCGACTTAAAGGGCTTTCAAGGACCGGATTGGCGCCCCGAAGAAGCCCTGAGCCGCGAGGAAGCGCTGGCGCTCTTTACGAAAAACGCCGCCTACGCCGCTTTCGAGGAAGACGTCGCCGGGACGATCGAGATCGGCAAACGCGCGGACTTTACCGCGTTCTCCGCCGACATCATGACGATCCCGGAAGCGCAGATCCCTGAGGCGACGGCCGTCTTGACCGTGATCGATGGCGAAATCGTGCATCAAGCAGCGGCGCGTTAGGGCCCGCGCGGCGCATCGGCGCGGGTCGATCGCCGGACTTTCGTCCCGCCTCGCCCGTGCTAAAGCTGGCGCTTTAGTCTCAACGACCGAGGGACGGCCTGCATGAAATCGCTTTTTGTCTCGTTGGCGGCGGGCCTCGCCGCGTTCAGCCCCCAACCGTCCGCCGGTCAGGATTGGCGCCACTGGGGCGGCGATCTCGGCGGGCGGCGCTTCGCTGACGCGCCGCAACTCACCCCCGAACGCGTGCGCGGCTTGACCGAAGCCTGGCGCTTTCGCACCGGAGACGCGACCGACGGCGACGAGTATTTCGGCCGGGCCTCGACCTTCAAAGCCACCCCGATCCTCGTCGACGACAAGCTCGTTCTTTCCTCGCCTTTCAATCGCGTCTTCGCGCTCGATCCGACGACCGGCGAGCAGGTATGGCGCTTCGACCCGCAGGTCGATTTTTCGATCAAGTACGCGGAGATGTTCACCGCCCGAGGCGTCGCCGCCCATACCGACCCCGCCGCAGCCGGCGCGCCATGCGGTACACGAATTTTTCTGGGCACGCTCGATGCGCGCCTGATCGCCCTCGACGCCGCGACCGGGGAACGATGCGACGCCTTTGGCGACGGGGGCGAAATCGACCTCGCCAAAGGCGTCGGCCGGGTGCGCCGCGGCGAGTATTCCGTCACCTCGCCGCCGACGGTCGTCGGCGACGTCGTCGTGGTCGGCTCGTCGATCGGGGACAACGGCCTCGCCAAGCTCGAGGATGGGACCGTGCGTGCATTCGATGTGCGCACCGGCGCTATGAAGTGGCGCTTCAACCCCGTTCCACGCTCTCCGGACGATCCGGGCGCGGAGACTTGGGTCGACGAAAGCTTCGAGAAATCCGGCGCCGGCAACGTTTGGAGCGTCATGGCCGCCGACGCGGCGCGCGATTTGGTCTTTCTGCCGACGACCTCGCCGTCGCCGGACTTCTTCGGCGGTCTGCGCCCCGGGAACAATGCGCCCGCCAACTCCTTGGTCGCGTTACGGGCGAGCACGGGAGAGCTTGTGTGGTCGTATCAGATCGTTCGCCACGATTTGTGGGACTACGATCTCGCCGCCCAACCGGTCCTCGCCGACATCGCGATCGACGGCGCGGTTCGCCCCGTGATCGCGCAGGCGACGAAGACCGGGTTCGTCTTCGTTCTCGACCGCGAGACCGGCGCGCCGATACACGCTGTCGAAGAACGCGCGGCGCCGGCCTCGGACGTGCCTGGCGAGAAAGCAGCGCCGTCCCAGCCCGTTCCGACGATCCGGTTGCACGAGATCGGCCCGGACCTGCCGCCGATTTACGCCGCTAACGACGAGCATGTCGCTCAATGTGAGGCGATGCTTGACGGCGCGCGTTACGAAGGGATCTTCACGCCGCCGAGCCTTGACGGAACGATCGTCTATCCCGGCAATCCGGGCGGCGTGAACTGGGGGTCGATGGCGATGGACGACGCGGCGGGCGTCGCCCTCGTCGCCGTCAATCGCTTGCCGACGCTCGTCAAGCTCATCCCGCGCCGGGATTTTCGCCGCCTGAAGCGCGACGGGCGGCTCAACGGCGTCGACGCGCGGTATACGGCGCAAAGAGGCGCGCCCTTCGGCATGGCCCGGTTCGAGCTGTTCAACGACGCGAGCGGGTTTCACTGTTTCGAAGGCCCCTGGTCGACGCTCGTCGCCGTCGATCTTGCGACCGGAGAGACGGTTTGGGAGGCGCCGCTCGGACGCAACCCGCGCCTCGCCGAAGACGACCCGGCCGCGGCGTGGGGCTACTTCGCCAATGGCGGTCCGGCGCTTTCCTCCGGCGGAGTTGCTTTCGTGGCCACGCAATATGACCGTATGCTGAGGGGCTTCGACGCGTCCGACGGATCGGTCATCTGGAGCGCCGAGCTGCCCGCCGGCCCGCAGGCGACGCCCATGATCTTTGAGCGCGACGGCGACGCCTACGTCGTCATCACGGCGGGCGGCGCGACCGAAGACGGCGGACCCGGCGACTACGTCGTCGGCTTCCGCCTGCCGCAGGGCGCGGACTGACTGAGACGCCGAGAACGCCGCGCTATTTGACGAAGGTTCGACGAAACAATTCCGCTAACGTCTCGGTGACGACGGTTAGGCGCGGCGTCGTCGGGTCCGTCATCCATGCACGCAGACCGCCTTCGACCATCGCAAACCCCACATGCGCTTGGACAATCGGATCGATCTGACGAAACGCCCCCGCGTCAACGCCATCTGTATACAGACGGGCGATGGTTTCGATCATCAGCATGTTCGGCGCATAGTCCGCAGCGCCCGCCATATCCTTGGTCATTGCGTAAAGCGGCATGATTTCGCGACGCCGCGCGGCTTCTCCAAAAATGGCGACGATCATCGGCGCGAATTTGTCCGGGTAGGTCTCGCCTTTGTTCCAGCCTTCGATCATCACGCCGACGAACCGCGCCTCCATCCTTTTGTGAAGGGCGGCGAGCAATGAGGGTTTGTCCGGAAACAGGCGGTAGACGCTACCGACGGCGACGCCCGCCGCTTTCGCGACGTCCGCCATCGTCGTCGGCGTATAGCCCTGCTCGGCGAACAGTCTTTCGGCGGCGGCCATAATCGCCACGCGCTTACCGTCCGGATCCATCACGCGACGCTTCGCCATGCCGCTTGCGTAAAAAGACTTGACGTCGCGGTCCACTCCGATCAGGAATGAATATTATTCATTCTGAGTCTTGCGGTGCTCGGCGCCGGGTAGTTCCCGCCCGAGCCGCCCGCTCAACAGGCTCACGCCAACGCGCCGAGGACATGCCGATGGATCGACTGGCGATCGCGCAAGGCGCGAACAAGCGCTTTTTCCATGAACTTCAAACGACCGCCGATCCTGCCGGAATTTGGGAACTCTGGACGACGCCTTCGTCTTGGAAGGCGTGGGACTTGGGCCTGGCGGACGCCGAATTCGACGGCCCGTTCGTCGTGGGCGCCGTCGGACGAATTGTCCCTAAGTCCGGACCGAAGGCGCGCTTCAGGGTCATCGCTCTCGACCCGGAGCAATCCTACGCCATCCGTACGGCGCTCCCGCTCGCCGGCCTCGTCGTCGCGCGGTCGTTCGTCGGGCAAAGTCCGACGATCATCCGTCACGACGTTCATTTCGAGCGTCTTCTCGGCGGGTTCTGGGCCGGCCTTTTGGGGCCGGGGTTTCGAAAAGCATTGCCGCTGACGATGGACGCGCTGGTCAAACTCGCCGCTGGGCGGCCCGAACAATGATCGACATGCCCTCACCGCAATGGCTGCGGATCGGCTACGCGGCGAATATCATCATTCTCGTGCCGGTTTGCTACGCGATGGTCTTCGGGGCCGGCGTTTCAACGGTGTTCGAAGGGAACGTTCCGGAGTCGGAGGGCCTTAGGCTGTTGGTCGCCAGCTTTTGGTTCGCGATTCTATTGGCCTCAATCGCCGGGCTCGTATCGCCGGCGTTCTTCGCACCGATCCTCATCGTTCAGATCGTCTACAAATCCGCCTGGCTGGCGACCTACGTCGCGCCCCGCCTGCTCACGGACGGCGTCGGCGCGGTTCCGATGGGCGTTGCAATCACGTTCGGCGCGATCGTCCTCACCTACCCGTTGATCCTCCGGCTCGCTTCCCGGTAAGGGCGCGCACCGGCCGCGCTTACGCCGAAAACAACGCGTCCGGATCGCGCATGGTTTTGAACTCGAGCGCGTTGCCGGCCGGGTCGCGCACGAAGAAGGTGCGTTGCTCGCCGGGCTCGCCTTCGTGGCGCAGCGTCGGCGGGATCAGGAAGCCGTCAGGCCCGAGGGCGCCCTCAAGCTTTGCGGCGAGCCGGTCGAACGTCGCGCCGTCCACGACGACGCCGAAATGGCTTACGGGCACGTCTTCGCCGTCGACCGGATTGGTCGGGCCGTCGACCGCAGTCGCGGCGTGATGGGCGACGATCTGGTGGCCGAAAAAGTCGAAGTCGATCCACGACGCGTCGCGCCGGCCGATCGGGCACCCGAGGACGCCTGCATAAAACGCTTCGGCGGCGACGAGATCGTCGACCGGAAAAGCGAGGTGGAACGGCGGCGCGTCGGCCATGGCGGGGCGGCTCCTTCGGGCCCGTCTTGCGGCGGCGGGGATCGGCGGGGCATATCACGGGCGAACAACCGAGAGGAGCCCGCCCCCGTGAGCGATGACGCCGCCCCCGCCCCGGTCGTCCGACTCGCCGACGACTTCTTCGCCGCCCCGCAATTGACCGCGGCCGACTTCGCCGTCGCCAAAGCGCTCGGCGCCGCAATCGTGATCAATAGCCGCGTCGAGGGCGAGGCGCCCGACATGCCTCCGTCCGCCGAGATGCAAGCGGCGGCCGAAGCGGCCGGCCTCGCCTACGCCCACATTCCCGTCGGTCCCGCCGGCATCGACCACGCCGCGCTCGACGCGTTCGACGCCGCGGTCGAGGCGGCCGACGGCGCCGTCGTCGGCTTCTGCAAATCAGGCTTCCGCTCGGTGACGTTGCGCGCCTTCGCCCGCGCGCGCGCCGGCGTCGCGCCCGACGCCGTCATCGCCGAAGCGGCCGACGCCGGCTTCGACCTCTCCCCCTACCGAGGCGTCCTAACAGCCCTCGGCGACCCCGCTTGACGCGGAGCGGGTCCGTCGAACCTTCAGCGGGCGTATCGACGAGGAGATCGCGGGGCCGTTAAGCGGCGCTGGCCGTCGAGCGACGACGGCCGGCGCCCGCCCCTACAATTGCGAAAGCGCGGGCGCGCGATCGCCGAGCCATGCGTTGTCGAAGAGCTTTTTTGCAAGCTTGCGCCCGCTCTTGTCGCCCTGCGCGGCGAACGCCTCGCCAAGGCCGTAATAGGCCCAGCCGGAGTTCGGCGCGTCGACCAGCGTTTCGAGAAACAGTTGCTCCGCCCGCGCCGCATCGCCTTTGCGTAGGGCGAGGCCGGCGAGCGTTTGCTTAAGGGGGTAATACCAGTACGGAGGTTCCGTATAAAGAAGGCGATCTTGCACCTGAACGGCTTCTTCAAGAGCCGCGATCGCTGCATCGAGATCGCCGTCAGCCGCGGCGGCGCGGCCGCGAACGGTCAACTCCGCGACCCGCAAGATGTCTTTAGCCGGAATATTGACGGTCGCCATCGCCTCAAACGCGTTGGCGTTAGAAATCTCGGCGATCGCCGCCGCTTCCGCCGCCGCATCGTCAATTCGGCCGAGCTTTGCGAGCGCTTCGCCGCGCGCGTACCGCCAGATCGCGGTGATGAAGGGCGCGCCCTCAGCCGGTTCCGGCAGGGCGAGCACCGCGTCCGGATCGCCGAACGTCGCCATCGCATAGTACGGCGCCGCTTTGATCGGCTGAGCGAACGGCACGGCGAGCGCCATCTCGACGGGCAACTTACCGTCAAGCTTTCGGGCCATCGTGAGCGCCGTCTCGCCGTCTCCGGCCATGAGCGCCGACGCCATCAAGAAGTGCACGTTGTGGACGTAATAGCCGAATTCGTAGAACGGGCTTGCGCCGCCCTCGGCGATGAACGCTTCGTCCGACTCGGATGCGCGCACGTTCACCGCCATTGAGTCTTTAAAACGACCGATACGGTAATAGATATGCGACGGCATGTGCTGCAGATGGCCGAGCCCCGGCGCCAAATCGGCGAGCTTGTCGGCGAACGGCGCCGCTCTGTACGGATTAATCGTCGCTTCCGTCGTGTGAATGTAGAGGTGGATCGCGGCGATGTGCTCGGGATTGCGCTCAAGGATCGTTTCCAGGAGTTCGAGCGTGCGCGCGGACCGACCTTTCGGCGTGCGGCCGTCCGCCTCCCAATAATTCCAGGGCTGCGTATCCATGTTCGCTTCCGCCGCCAGCGACAAGACGAAATCGTCGTCGGGATACTTTTCGGCAAGCGCGTCCATTTTGTCGGCGAACGCCTCATCGAGCGGGAAACGCTCCGCCATGGCGAGCGGTTTTGCGTATCGCGCAACGGCGGCGTCGATGAGGTCGCGTTCTTTTTCGCTGGCGCCATCCTTGAGCGTCGCCGCCGCGTCGATCGCCGTGCGCGCCGGTTCGACGGCCGCATCGTCCATGGGCGCATTGATGTTCGGCCCGAGCGCGATCGCCTCGCCCCAAAAGCACATCGCGCAAGACGGGTCCGCCGCCTGCGCCTTTTTGAACGCGCCGACCGCCGCGCCGTGGTTGAAGTTCCACATGTGCGCTAGGCCCTCGTTGAAATAGCCTTGCGCAACGACGTCATCGGTCGTGATAGCGTAGCTGATGCCGTCGCTGACGCGGGGCCCGTCTGGAACGGTAGGCGCCGCGCCCTCCACGGTTTCCGCCCACGCCGCCGCCGTTTTGAGGAAATAGGCGCGCCGGTCGCGCATCGCCGACGCGTCACGCCCGCAGATCGAGCGCGATGCTTCAAGCGGCGACATGACGGCCGCGCCGTCGCCCCCGTTTCGTTGAACGCCGACGCCGACGCCGGCGAACGCCGCCAGGGCGGCGCCGACCGCTAAAGACTGTCTGAACGCCATATCGGGTTTCTCCCTCTTTTTCCGCGCCAATTCGTTCGCGCGGTTTCGGTCCGGAGAGTAAGCGAACGGCTGAGGTCTGTAACGGGCACGATCGTGCATATTCCGGTTCGGCGGCGGGTTTCGACAAACCGACCGGCGCGCTACCGGTCAGCGTCAACCGGCCCGCCTGCGAGGCGGCGTTTATCGGCGCGGCCGAGCCGTCCGCTCACGCACGCTCAAACGCTTGTTTGAGCCAAGTACGGACCGCGTCGTCGAACGCGTCCTCTGTGGAGAGCTTGACGTTATGCGTAC
>JBCCZS010000122.1:0-9677 GCA_039187035.1 Pseudomonadota bacterium
CCGAGCGCCTCGTCGCGCGGCCGCTTGAGGACGAGTTTGGGGTTTTCTGAAGACGTTTGTGGCGAAGTTGAGCGCCGCGGCCCTAAACCGGGCCGGTCCGAGGCGCTCAGTCGACGGACCGACCGGAAGACTCCGGCATCGACGCCTCGCGCTGAAGGACGACGTTGCCGCGCACCCGCGAACGCACCGCGTAGCCGGCGGCTTTGCAGCGTTGGAGCGCCCGTCCGTCGTCGTGCGCCACTTCCATGATAATGAGGTCAGGAAAGAGCGATTGCGGCGCGGCGGCGAAGAAGCCGTCGAGCGCCTCGAACTCCCCGCCTTCGACGTCGATCTTCATGGCGTCGACGCGGCGCACGGCCGTGTGCACGAGCAGCATCGCGGCGAGCGGTTCGCCCTGAACGTCAAGCGCGCCGTCGGCGCTCAACCGGCTGGTCCCGCGCGAGCGCGGATTGACGGCGAAGCGCAACGCTTCGCGGCGCCGCGAGACGGCGAAGGGCAGGACGCACGCCTCGTCGCGCGCCTTCGACGCGGCGAGATTGAACGCAAGGCGCGCGCGCATGTCCGGGTCGGCCTCGATGCAGACCGCGCGCAGACGCTTGCCGGCCGCCGCCGCCGCGCTGCGCGCAAAGAGCGTGTAGAGCCCGACATTGGCGCCGACGTCGACGAACACGTAATCCGTGCCGGGCGCCGCAGTAATATGCGCCGCGAGCGCCGCGCGTTCGCGGGGCTCCCATAATTGCGGCGTCGCATAAACGCGCTTTTCGCAAATATTGTCATACGGATGAAGCCGCGCGCGTTGCGTGCCGAAGACGGCGACGTCTTTCGGCGCGCCGGTTCGCCCGCCCGCCGGCCCCAGCAAGAGAGACGCCGCCCGGCGACCCCAGTAATTGGCGGGCAATCGGTGCGCGAGCGCGCGATACCGCGCCTCGCGGGCGCTCGGCGCCAGCGCTCCGAACGGCGGCGCGCTCATCCCCAATGCTCGGCGATCCAAGGCGTCGGGCGCACGTGTTTGTAAAACCGCTTATGGGCGGGCGCCGGCCAGACGCCGTCCCGCGCTTCGTCCGGGTCCGGCTTGCCGGAAAACACGACGACGCGCGCATCGGGCGTCAAGGCGGGCGTGCGGAACCAGTTGAGCGGAAAGGGCGGCAGGAGGGAGTGTTTGAAGCTCACGACCCAGTCGGCGGGCCAAAAGACCTGGTCCGGGATGCGCGCAGAAATATATTGCTGCTCAATGCGGAAGGCGGCGAGCACCGCCTCCGGGTCGGCGTCGAACGCGTCGAAAATGTGCGTATACGTTCCAACCGGAAAGCGGAACACGGACGTATTGCCGACGCCGGCGCCCTTCTGGGTCCAGTTTTCGATCACCGCATAGCGGCCCGGCGCATAATCAAAGAGCGCGTCGAGCGGGCCGGCGACGACGACGTCGAGATCAAGAAAGAGGACGTCCCCCGACAGATCGTGCAACGGCGCGCGCCAGAGCGAGAGTTTGCGCCAAGGGGTCCACGCGACGCGGTCCGGGATCGCGATGTCCGGCAGAGCCTGCGTCTCGACGCCCGCCCCGCAGCCCGCCGGGTCGTCGGTGAAACAGACGAAGCGTAAATCGCCCGTCACGTGGCGGCGCACGGCGGCGTACAGCCGACGAACATATTCGGGCCCGTAGCGGGCGCCCCATTTCATGCAAACGACGGTCTTGGTCATAAAAAACGCGTGCGCGGCGACGCGCCGGTGTCGGAAGCCCGCGGCGCGGTGTCAATCCTCGCCGGCGGCGTCGACGTTTTCGCAGCGACGGTAGCGCCAGCGGCGCGGTTTCTCGCCCGACGCCAGCGAAATCTCGGCGTTGAGCGCGGCGCCGTCGCGCGCGTAACGAATGCGCTGCGGAAAATCGTGGGCGGGATTGACGACGTCGAAACCGTCCGGGCCGGCGGCGCCGTCGAACACGGTGGGCCCGACCCCGCGCGGATAGGCGGCGTAGCGCCAGACCGTCTCGACCTTCTCGATACGGAGCTGTTCGAAAAACCCGACCGATCCGTCGCGCAGCTGAACCGCATACCCGAAATAAAGGCCGTCGCCGCCTTTCGCCCAGACCTCTCGCGCGCCGCCGCTCGGCGTTTCCCAGCAACCGACCAGCCAATCAAGCTCGTCGGCGCCGGCGGGCGTCGCGGCAAGCAATGCGAGCGTCGCGGCGAGCGCCTTCATGCGGGCCTCCACAGGCCGTGAAAGCTCAACGGCAAGGCTTGGCCCAACGAAAAGCGCGCAACCTCACGCGGCGTCCCGGACGCGTCCAAAACGGCGACGAAACTTTCATCTGCCTGCGAATCATAAAGCTTGACGAGGAGCCAACCGTCGTCTTCCGTTTGTGCGTCAGGCCGCGGCGCGAACATCGGCTCGCTCACATAAACGCCGGGGCCGAAGTCGACGCGGACCGCGCTCGCCGGCGCGCCTGAAAGGTCGAGTTTCACCATCGCGTCGAACATGTCTTCGTAGGCGCGGGCGTCGTCTTTATAGCCGGCGGCGTAAACATACCGCGCGCGGCGGAGGCGCCGCGAAAACCACGCTTCGTTGATCTTCGGGAAATCGATGCGGGCGTCGCTCAGCGTCCGGCGCGTCACGTTTCCGGGCGTCGTCGACAAGCGGAATTCGGTCAGCCGCGACGGTTCTGCGGGCGGCAGCGCGTCCGCCGTCGGCGAGACCGCATTGATCCATTCCATATTGCTCGCCCCCGCCGAGGCGATCGCGGCGACAACCACGTCGTCGCCGTCGTCATAGGCGAAGGCCGTGTGCGAATAGAGAACCGCCGGCGTCGTCAGCCGGCGCGTGCGGCCGCCGTCGATCGGCGTGACGAGAAATTCGGTCGGGCGCTTCTCGCGCCAAGCGAGCGCTTCTTTGAGGGATTGTCCGCGCACGACGACGTCGAACGGATTGCCGAAAACCGGCGGCGACACCGACACGATGCATCGGTCGGTCACCGCAAAATCGTGCGTGAACGTCGCGCCGTTATAGGGCGCGGTGTTGAACAACGTCGCGTGGCCGTCCGGCGACAAACGGTAATAATCGAGCACGGGACGCGGCGAAAAGCGAAAGCCCTGGTTGATCAAGTCGCCGGTCGGCCGATGGAGTTTTGGGTGCGCGCCGAACGACCGACGCACGACGCCGAGGTCGGTCACGCCGATCGGAGCCAACGTGTCGGGGTCGAGTTCGGTCGGATGGCCGCCTTCGAACAAGGCCAGGAGCCGCTCGCCCCAGAAGACGAGCGCGGTGTTGGCGGGATTGGCGTAGGCGTCGGCGCGCCACATGCTCTTCAGGCGCCGCCACATCGACCGGGGCGCGACGCCGAAACGACCCTTGTCTTCGGCGGGGGCCGGCGGCTCGGCGATCATCCGAACCGCACACCGCGCCGCGCGCCCGTCAAAATCCACCGCGACCGCAAGGCCCTCGCCGTCAAACCAGTGGCCGAGATCGGCCTCGCCGTCGGCGAACCGTCCGGGGCCGACGCGGTAGAGCCGTCCTTTCAAGTCCGCCGGCGCCGCGCCCGAAACGAGCGGCGCGGCGCGGAACCCGTGTTCTTCGCGCGGCGCTTTCAGACACGCCAATCCGGGGAGCGCCATGGCTGTTCGCCTTTCATTCGCTTCGGCCCCGCGCGGCGGTCGTTTCGACGGCGCGTGACCCGCCCGCGCGTCTCGTACGCGCCGCGCCGACCTGGCGTCAACGGCGGCCGCGGGCGCGCAACGGACGCTCGGCGCGCCGGGCGGCGAAAATCGACCCGCACTTTTCCAATTCTTTAGGAGACCGGCGTAACCCTCGGTTGCGGAGGCGTTGCGCAATGGTGAAGTTCGTCGTCGATCGGTCGGGAAACATCGCGACGATGTTTGCGATCATCGCGCCCGCTCTATTGGCCGTCGCCGGCGCCGCGCTCGATTTTTCCGTCTACACGAAATCGCTCCGCGACACGCAAACGGCCGCAGACACGGCGGCCATCGCGGCGGCGAAACAAATCTTTCTCGGCGGCGAAAACGCCTATGACGCGGAGGTCGCGCGATCCGTCGCGAGCGCCGTCGCGGTCTCGGTTCTTGAATCGCGCGGTCACGCGATCGCGCCGACGGTCGCCGTCGAGGCCGATCTCGACACGCGGGCGATCGACGTCTCCATCGAGCAGCAATGGAAGCCGGGGTTCTTGTCGGAAGTCTTCGGCGTGCCGGCCTTCGTCGAGGGCGCTTCGACGGCGCTCGCCCGCGGCACCGCCAGCGTCTGCGTGATCGCGCTCAACACCCACAAGGCGCACTCGATCAAGACCGACGGCAAGGGGCGGCTTATTGGGAACGGGTGCGCGTTTTTCGCCAATTCGCGCTCGAACCACGCCATCCGCGCCGAGCGCAACTTCGTTCAGATTAAAGCCGAAGTGATTTGCAGCACCGGCGGTTTTCAAGGGGGCGCGCACAATATCGATCCGGTCCCGCTCACCGACTGTCCGCCGAAAGACGACCCCCTGGCGGACCGGCCGGAGCCGACGGTCGGCCTATGCGACCATAACGGGTTGGTGCTCACGGACGAAACGCGAACGCTTGCGCCCGGCGTTTATTGCGGGGGACTGACGATTTCCGGCGCCAGCGACGTGACGTTTGAAACCGGCGTACACGTCATCGAAGGCGGCGATTTCGTTATCGACGGGACGAGTAGCGTCGTCGCTGATTACGCCTCGTTCTACATCGCCTCGCCGAACGCAAACGTCACGATCAGCGGGGGAACGACGGTCGAGATGACCGCGCAACGCTCCGGCCCCCTTGCCGGAATATTGATTTTCCAGACGCGCGCCGCCACGGCGCAAACCTCGGTCCGGATTTCCAGCAATGACGCGCGCAAACTCGTCGGGACGATTTACGTGCCCCGCGGGCGGGTCAATATCGACGCCGGCGCGCCGGTCGCCGACGAGTCCGCCTACACGGCCATCGTCGCGGACCGCGTTCGACTAGGCGGCCAGGCGCAGGTCGTTCTGAACACGAATTATAGCGATACGGACGTGCCGGCGCCGGAAGGCGTCGTCGCCAAGCCCGACATTCAACTAAAAAACTAACGGGCCCTCACGCCAGCGCTGCGCGCGCCGCCTGTCGCGCGAACCGCAAGGTCAGCGCTTTGCGGCGCGCCGGCGCCAGCGGGCGGTCGACCGCGTCGGCCAGAACGGCGCCGCCGAACGCGTCGGCGACAATGAGCCCCTCCGTCGCCGGCAAGCGCTCACGGGGAAAATCGGCCGGCGCGGCGAAGTAAAACGCATCGCAGTAACCGAGATAGTCGGTCCATTTCGCGTCGGCGTCGAAGTCCGCGCGGCACGATTTGACCTCCGCAAAGACCAGCCGCCCGCCGCGATCGAGACCGGCGACGTCGACACGCCGGCCCGTCGGCAACGTAAATTCCAGGAGCGGCGCGAGGCCCAATTCGGCGAACAAACGCGTGACGCCGCGCGTCACCGCAAGGGTGACTTCCGGACGCGCCGGCGCGGCGACGGGCGATCGCGCGTTCTCCATTTGTTCATTCTGGCGCGCGGCCGCGTATCGGTCAACCGACGGGCGGCCGGTCGGCGATCATTTGAAATTCGGGCTAGCCCTGGAATTCGGGGAGGCGAACGATCAGGCCGTCGAGCGCGTCGGACAGCGTGATCTGGCAGGAGAGGCGCGAGTTCTCCTGCGGTGCGGACGCGAAATCGAGCATCGACTCTTCCATCGATTCCGGCTTGCCGACCTTTTCCTGCCAGGCGGCGTCGACATAGACGTGGCACGTCGCGCAGGCGCACGCGCCGCCGCAATCAGCGTCGATGCCCGGCACCAAATTGCGCACGGCGACTTCCATGACCGACGATCCGACCTCGCCCTCGATCACGTGTTCGGCCCCGTTGTGTTCAATATATGTGACCTTCGGCATAGCGCCCCGCACCTCCGCCGTCGTTACGCCCGGCTCTCGAAAGGCCACGAGATGTAAGGGCCTCGTGGCGCAGGGCAAGTATTTTTCGGCTCGTGCGACCGCGACGCACGCGCGCTTTTGGCCTCGGCGCGCCGTCGGGGTATGCCGGCCCTATGCACCACGACGCCGAATGCGCCTCGACGCCGGTTTTTCGCCTCCTGGACCCCGCCGCGACGGCCGCCGTCGGCGCGGCGCTCTTTGCCCTCGTTGAACGCGGCGATGCGGTGTGCCTGACGGGGCCGCTGGGCGCCGGTAAAACGACGCTCGCGCGCGGGTTGCTCCAGGCTGCGCTCGGCGGCGTCGACGTGCCGAGCCCGACCTTCACATTGGTTGAGGTCTATGAAACGCCCGCCTTTCCGATCGCGCATTTCGACCTCTATCGTCTGGAAGACCCCGAGGAGATCGACGAGTTGGGCCTTGACGAAGCGCTGGAAAGCGGCGTTTGCCGGATTGAATGGCCGGAGCGCGCCGCCGGGCGCCTGCCGCGCGCGCTGATCGTCGTCGCCCTTGAGCCGGACGACCGCGACGCGCGCCGCGTACGTATCCGCGCGCCGCGAGCGCGGATCGACCGGTTCGCCGCCGCGCTGCGCTCGGTCGCCGCGCCCATAAAGGACTGCAACGATTGACGCCTCCGACCGCCGCCCCGCCGCCTCGCCCCGAAGACGCCCCCGAAGACCGCCAAGCGGCGCGCGACGCGTTCGTTAGGGACGCAGGCTGGGCGGATGCGGCGGCGGAACCGCTCGCCGGCGACGCCTCCACGCGCCGCTATGTCCGTCTGCGCCGCCGCAAAGAAACCGCACTCTTGATGGACGCGCCCGCCGCGGCGGAAAGCGCGGTCGGCGGCCCGGACGCCGATCCGCAAACCCGGCGCGCGCTCGGCTACAACGCGCTCGCCCGCCTAGCCGGGCCGAACCTCAACGCCTTTGTCGAAATCGCGGGCGCACTGCGCGCCGGCGGGCTCTCCGCGCCCGACATCTACGCCGTCGACGCCGAACAAGGCTTCGCGCTGATCGAAGACCTCGGCGACGGGCTCTTCGCGTCCGTCGCGCCGCGCGATCCGTTGACGGAAGAAACGCTCTACGCAGCGGCCGCCGACACGTTGGCGACATGGGCGATCGCCGCGCCCAAGCCGCCCCGCACAGACGCTTATGCGATGCTCGATTACGACCGGCACGCGATGGACGCCGAAATCGCTTTGTTTACGGAACATTACTGGAAGCACCAAACCGGCCGCACGCCCGCCAAGGAGGACGCGGCCGATTTCGCAACGGCGTTCGGCTTCGCCCTCGACGGTTTGGGCGCGCCGGACGCAATTGTGTTGCGTGATTTCCATGCGGAGAATTTGCTGTGGTTGCCGGAGCGCGACGGACCGGCCCGCGTCGGCGTCATCGATTTCCAAGACGCCCTTTACGGCGGGGCCGCCTACGACGTCGTCTCGCTCCTGGAGGACGCGCGCCGGGACGTCGCGCCCCGCCTTGCGCGCGCGACGCTGGAGCGCTACTGCGCCGCCCGGGCCGCAGCGGGCGGCTTCGACTTGAAGCAATTTGAAGCCGACTACGCCGTGCTCGCCGCGCAGCGCAATGCGAAAATCCTCGGCATCTTCGCCCGCCTCGCCCACCGCGACGGCAAACGCCGCTATCTCGATTTCATGCCCCGCGTGGAGGCGCATTTCCGTGCCGACTTGGCGCGCCCGCCCATGGCCCCGCTCGCCGATTTCATTCGGTCGCGCCTGCCGGACCTCGCGCCGTGACGACGCGCCCGGACACGGCGATGGTCCTCGCAGCGGGGCTCGGCACGCGCATGCGTCCGCTCACGGACGACCGGCCGAAACCGTTGATCCCGGTCGCCGGTAAGGCGTTGATCGATTACGCGCTCGACGGCCTCGACCGGGGCGGCGTCGCCCGCGCAGTCGTGAACGTCCATTACTTTGCGCACGCTGTCGAAGCGCATCTGGCGGGACGGCGCGCGCCGGCGATCACCGTCTCCGACGAACGCGGCGCCCTGTTGGAAACCGGCGGCGGGTTGGCCAAGGCGCGGCCGTTGTTCGCGGGCGCGCCGGCCGTCTTTTGTACGAACACGGACGCCATCCTCGTCGACGGACCATCCGGCGACCCGTATGCGCGGCTGGCGGACGCGTGGCGGCCGGAGGAGGCCGACATGCTCTTGATGCTGGCGCCGATCGGCGAAACGAGCGGCTATAGCGGCGCCGGCGACATTTTTATGAGCCCTGACGGGCGTCTGACCTTTCGCGGCGAGGCCGACCGTGCGCCGTTTGTCTTCACGGGATTGCAAATCCTCAACACCGACGTGCTCGACGCAGCGCCGGGCGGCGCGTTCTCGACAAAAGTCCTGTGGGAGGCGGCGCAGCGCGCGGGCCGATTGCGCGGCGTCGTCCATGACGGCTTTTGGCTGCATGTCGGCGATCCGGCCGGGCTCGCCGCCGCCGAGGCGCGGCTCGGCGGATGACCGCCGCGCCCGCGACGGAGCCGCCGTTCGCCGCCGCCGCGCCGCGCGTCTTCACGATCGATCCGGGGCGCCCTTTTCTCACCGACCTCGCCGCACGTCTCGACGCCGCGCTCGGCCCCGCCTTGCCGGAGGCGCGTATCTACGTGCCGACGCGCCGCGCCGCGCGGGGCCTTGCCGACGCCTTTCGCGCGGCCGCGTCGGCGCGCGGCGTCGACGCCGTTTTGTTGCCGCGCATCGCCGCGCTCGGCGACGTTGACGACGACGAGCATGCGGCGTTCGCCGGCCCCGGGGCTGCCGCTCGCGAGGCGGCTCCGGCGGTCTCGAAATCCGCCCGGCGGATGACGCTCGCCCGCCTCGTCGCCGCGAAAGACCGCGCCTTCGCAGGACACGAGAATTGGCCTGCCGCCTTCGCCGCCGCGGGCGAGCTCGGCAAGCTGCTTGATTCTTTCTATGCGGAGGAAGTGCCGTTCGCGGCGCTAGACGCGATCGCCCCGGAGGGCTTCGCCGCGCACTGGAAGCGATCGCTCGATTTTCTCGAAATCGTCACCGCCGCCTGGCCTGCCTATTTGCAAGAAATCGGCCGTACCGATCCGGCCGCACGCCAATCAGAGGCCGTGCGCGCCGAGATCAAGTTTTTGCGCGGGCATGCCGGCGACACGCCCGTCGTCGTCGCCGGGACGACGGGCTCAGCGCCCGCCGTGGCCGATTTGATCGGGTGCGCCGCGTCGCTTCCCCGCGGCGTCGTCGTCCTGCCGGGGGTCGACCGCGCCCTCGCCGCCGACGCGGCCGGGTGGGCGGCGATAGACGCGTCCCATCCGCAAGCCGGGCTCAAAGCGCTCCTTGAACGCATCGACGTCGCGCCCGACGCGGTACGCCCATGGCGAGCGGGAACGCCCGAGGCGCGCGCGCGATTGCTCTCGCTCGCGTTGCGCCCCGCCGAGGCGACGAGCGACTGGCTCGACCAGATCGGCGCGGAGACGGCGCGCGACCCGGGGCTCGCGGCGGCCTGCGACGGCCTAACGCTTATCGAAGCGGCGGACGAAAACGAGGAAGCGAGCGTCATCGCCCTCGCCTTCCGCGAAGCGCTGGAGACGCCGGGCCGCACGGCGATGCTGATCACGCCGGATCGGCTGCTCGCCTTGCGGGTCGCCGCGCGTATGCGCCGCTGGGGCGTCGTCGTCGACGATTCCGGGGGGGCGCCGTTCGCGAATACGCCGTGCGGGACGTATTTGCGGCTCGTCGCCGACTGGCTCGCCGCGCCG
>JBCCZS010000123.1:0-9662 GCA_039187035.1 Pseudomonadota bacterium
GCGCGGCGAGCTTGCCGAAATGGCCGACGGCGCGCTCTTGCGGGCCGGCTATGTTCGGGTCGGTTTCGACCACTACGCCAAGCCCGACAACGGGCTCGCCGTCGCGGTCCGCGAGCGGCGCCTGCGCCGAAATTTTCAAGGGTTTACAGAAGACGCCGCCGAGGCGGTGATCGGCTTCGGGGCCTCGGCGGTCAGTTTCGTCGGCGGCCTCTACGCCCAAAACCACAAAACCGTCGGCGGCTACGAGGCGGCGGTCGCCGCGCGACGGCTCGCGACGGAGCGCGGCGCGGTGCGCACGCCCTATGACGAGGTCGTCGCGCGGACGATCACCGATTTGTTGTGTCGTTTCGAGGTCGACGTGTCGGATCTTCTTGCGCAAGCGCCCGGCGGCGACGTCGCCCGGATCGACGCGGCCCTGGAGGATTTTCAGGCGACCGGCGTCGTCGACCGCGAAGGGGCGCGATTGCGTCTCAATCCGGACGCCTACGGGCTCGCCCGGGCCGTGGCGATGGCGCTCGACCCTTACGCCCATGGCCAGCAATCGTTTGCAAAAGCTGTCTAGTTAACTAGACACTTACACAATTACCGCTCATCTTCCGCCCATGCTTGATCGGACGAGGCGAGGTGACGTGGCTTCCGTTACGGACTTCCCCAGCGAACGGTGCGTTGCTCAGGAACGCCCTGAGGCCTGCAACGTGTGCGACCTGCGTGAGCGGTCGATTTGCGCTGATTTGGGCCCTCGGGAACTTGCGATCGTCGATAAGACGATGGCGCGGCGCTCCGTCCAGAAAGACGCGGCCATCATGTCCGAGGGCGAGCCGAACGCCAATCTTTACGTCATCGTGCGCGGCAGCTTCCGGCTGGTGAAAATCCTTGAGGACGGCCGGCGCCAGATCACGGGCTTTTTGTTCCCGGGCGATTTCGCCGGTGTCCGCGCTACAGAAGAGAGCGCCTACACCGCCGAGGCGCTTGAAGACAGCTTCGTTTGCGCGTTTCCGCATCGGTTTTTGGACGAAGCGGCGCGCGAGGCGCCGGGCGTCAAAGATCGGTTGATCGCGCGCAGCCAAACCGAATATCACCGCGCCCAGGAACACATCGTCTTGCTCGGCAAGCGCACGGCCGAAGAGCGCGTCGAAACGTTTCTAACGCGCCTGGCCGAAACGATCGGCCGGGAAGGCGACGACGGCGTCGACACGCCGCTGCCGATGCCGCGCCAGGACATCGCCGATTATCTTGGGCTGCGCCTTGAAACGCTAAGTCGGACGCTCGCCAGCCTGAAGAAGCGAGCCGTCATCCGCGATCTCACGCGCCAGAGCGTCACCGTCGCGCGCTGACGCCGGCTACGCCGCCTACGTTCTCAGTTTCACTTTTCGACCGTACATGCACGGGCCGTGGCACGGCGCGCCGTCGCTCGGATCGTCCGGTGCTTCGTCATCGGAAAATTCGATCACGACGTAGATGATTTCCGATCCTGAACAAATTGCGGTGCGTTCGCCGCCCGCATGGAGCGACGGCGGGGTCAGCGCCGCACAAAAGCCGGCCAACGCAACCCATGCGCCAACTTGTCGCAATCGCGCCGGGGGTTTCCCGCATCCCGGATTATTCTCGTCCTGAAACGTCATCCGTCCTCTGATAGCGCGGCTAAAAACCCGCCCTCGGCCGTCTCCGACGCACGCGGACGACGCCGCGCGCACCGGTCTTTTAGCTGTTCGCGCGCCGGCGCCATTTGATCGAAATCAAGCCGCCATGCGGCGCCGCCGCGTAGGGTCGCGACGAGAATTTCGCGCGCAGATTTCGAGGCCTATCCTATGACCGCGGCACAAAAGCCATTCTTCCCAAGCAGCTTGCCCGGATTGCGCGGCGGCGCAGGCGGAGACGTGATCTTCGTCGCCGTAGCGCTTCTGTTGGGATCGCTCTGGGCGTTGACGACGGCGGCCCGCGCCGTCGATCCGTTAATGGGCGCCCACGCGCTGATGTTCCTCGTCGCCTTCGCGCTCGGCGGCTTCGCGCTGATCCAACATTTGTCCGCACACAAAACGGTTGACGAAACGGCGTACGAGACCGGCCTCATCAAAGCGGGCGTTTTCGCGTCCACCTTCTGGGGCATTGCAGGCTTCTTGGTCGGCGTCATCATCGCCGCGCAACTCGCCTTTCCGAGCCTCTTATACTTTGAGGATTTCGGGTGGACGAACTTCGGGCGGCTGCGGCCCCTCCATACCTCGGCGGTCATTTTCGCGTTCGGCGGCAACGTGTTGCTCGCGACGTCGTTCTACGTCGTGCAAAGGACCTCGCGCGCGCGCCTGTGGGGCGGCCTTCTGCCGTGGTTCGTGTTCTGGGGCTACAACCTCTTCATCGTCATCGCCGCGACCGGCTATTTGATGGGCATTACGCAGTCCAAAGAGTACGCCGAGCCGGAATGGTATGCGGACCTTTGGCTGACGATCGTCTGGGTCGCCTATCTGCTGGTTTTCCTCGGCACGATCTTGAAGCGGAAAGAGCCGCACATTTACGTCGCGAACTGGTTCTACCTCGCCTTTATCGTGACCGTCGCGATGCTCCACGTCGTCAACAATCTGGCGATGCCGATTTCGCCCTTCGGCTCGCGGAGCTATTCGCTATTCGCCGGCGTGCAAGACGCGCTGACGCAATGGTGGTACGGGCACAACGCCGTCGGCTTCTTCCTGACGGCCGGCTTCCTCGGGATCATGTACTACTTCATCCCCAAGAAAGCCGAGCGGCCGGTGTTCTCCTACCGCCTGTCGATCATCCACTTCTGGGCGCTGATCTTCATCTACATCTGGGCGGGCCCGCACCACCTGCATTACACCGCGCTGCCGGAATGGGCGCAGACGCTCGGCATGACGTTTTCGATCATGCTGTGGATGCCGTCCTGGGGCGGCATGATCAACGGCCTGATGACGCTGTCGGGCGCGTGGGACAAGCTGCGCACCGATCCGGTCTTGCGGATGATGGTGGTCTCCGTCGCCTTCTACGGCATGTCGACGTTTGAAGGCCCCTTGATGTCGATCCGTGCGGTGAATTCGCTTTCTCACTATACGGATTGGACGATCGGCCATGTGCACTCCGGCGCGCTCGGCTGGGTCGGCTACATTTCCTTCGGGGCCATCTACTGCCTGACGCCGTGGCTGTGGGGCCGGCGCGACCTTTATTCCAAAAAGCTCGTCGAGTGGCACTTCTGGGTCTCGACGCTGGGCATTCTTCTCTACATCACGTCGATGTGGGTGTCGGGCATCATGCAAGGGCTGATGTGGCGCGCCTACAATGAGTTCGGGTTCCTGGAGTTCTCCTTCGTCGAGACCGTCGAAGCGATGCACCCGTACTATATTATCCGGATGGTCGGCGGCCTCCTGTTCCTCGCGGGCGCCTTCATCATGGCCTACAATCTCTGGCGCACGGCGCGCGGCGACATTCGTGAAAGCGAGTACGCCGAGGATCGCGCGCCCGTCGGCGCACCCGCAGGCGCGCCTGTCGCCGCGCCCGCGGAATGACCGTCGACGAAATGATCACGATAAGGACGACTGACGATGCTTGAGAAGCATAAGTTCCTCGAAAAAAACGGCCTCATCCTGACCGTGGCGACGCTCCTCGTCGTCGCCGTCGGCGGGATCGTCGAGATCGCGCCGCTCTTTTACTTGGAAAGCACGATTGAAAAAGTGAAGGGCGTGCGCCCCTATTCGCCGCTCGAGCTCGCCGGGCGCGACATTTATATTCGCGAGGGCTGCTATGTCTGCCACTCGCAAATGGTTCGCCCGCTGCGCGACGAGGTCGAGCGGTATGGTCATTATTCGCTCGCGGCGGAGAGCATGTACGACCACCCGTTCCAATGGGGGTCGAAGCGCTCGGGGCCGGATCTCGCCCGTGTCGGCGGAAAATACTCCGACGCGTGGCACCAGGAGCATTTGATCAACCCGCGGGCCGTCGTCCCGGAATCAATTATGCCGCCCTACAAGTTTCTCAACGAGAAGGCGCTCGACACGAGCACGATCAGGGCCAAGCTCGTCGCGAACCGCCGCGTCGGCGTTCCCTATACAGACGAGATGATCGACAACGCGATGCGGGACTTGCGCGCGCAGGTCGAGCCGCTCGGCGATGATTATGACGCGTTCCTCGCGCGCTATCCCAAGGCGCAAATTCGCGACTTCGACGGCAACCCGCGCGAGATCACCGAGATGGACGCGATGATCGCTTATTTGCAGGTCCTCGGCACGATGGTGGACTTCTCCACCTATGAGCCTGAAGCGAATTACCGATAGGCGGCTTGAAATGTACGAAACGCTATCCAGCTTCGCCCAGACGGGAGGGCTCCTGCTCTTCGTTCTAGGGTTCATCCTGGTGCTGATATTTGCGCTGGCTCCGCGAAATCGCCAGGACTTCGACGAGGCGAGCCGCATACCGCTGAACGACGACGACAACGCATAGAGGACGACGGCCATGGCGGGCGACGACAAAGACATTGACGACGTAACAGGCGTCGAGACCACCGGACATGAGTGGGACGGCATCAAGGAGCTCAACAATCCGCTGCCGCGCTGGTGGGTCAACATTTTTTGGTTTACCGTCGCTTGGGCGGTCGTCTACTGGATTTTGATGCCGGCCTGGCCGGGCCTTACGGGCCATACGAAAGGCGTGCGCAATCACTCCGAGCGCCAAAACGTCCAAACAGCGCTCGCCGAATTGGACGAACAACGCGGCGCCCAGATGAAACGGTTGCTTGACGTCTCCGCTATCGAAGACGTCACCAAGGATCCGCAACTGCACGAATATGCGATGAGCGCGGGCGAGTCGCTTTTTGGCGATAATTGCGCCACGTGCCACGGCGCGGGCGGCGAGGGCTTCGTCGGCTACCCCAGCTTGCGCGACGACGCGTGGCTTTGGGGCGGCACGTTAGCGGACATTCAGCAAACGGTGCATTACGGCATTCGCTCGACGCACGACGAAACGCGCGTCAATATGATGCTCGGCTTCGGGCGCGATCAATTGCTGACCCGGGAACAAGTGAACGACGTCACCGAATACGTCATGCATGTATCCGGGCGCGAGGCCGATCCGGAAGGGATTGAACGCGGTGCGGTCGTTTTCGCCGAGCAGTGCGTCAGCTGCCACGGGGCGGAAGCGAAGGGCGATCAGCTACTCGGCGCGCCGAACCTGACCGACGCCATTTGGCTCTACGGCGGCGAGCGCGAGGTCGTTCGCGAGACGATCCGCAACGGCCGGGCGGGCGTGATGCCGGCCTGGACCGATCGGTTGACGGACGAGCAAATCACCGCGCTCGCCGTCTACGTCCACTCGCTCAGCGGCGGCCAGTAATCGGCGGGGGCTGTCAGGCTGCGGCGTTGACGCGTGCGGCCGGGCTTTCGATCGGCGAGACAAACGCGCGCCGTCCGGCTCCGGAATGTAAAGGCGACGGTCCATGACGGTAACGAGCCAACCCGCCGCGCTGGAAGGAGGCGCAGAGCCGCTTCACCGCGGCGGCGGACGCGAACCTGCGCGCGGCCCGGCCTTGCCGCCGGAGGAAACGCCGCCGGAGAATTTCGCCCTCTATAAGAAGCGCGAACAGATCTACCCCAAGCTCGTGAACGGAAAATTCCGGGCGCTGAAGTGGGGCCTGCTCGCCGCAACGCTCGGCATTTACTATCTATTGCCCTGGGTACGGTGGCCGCGGGCGGCCGGCGAGCCCGACCAAGCCGTGCTCGTCGATTTCGCGGGCGGGCGATTCTATTTTTTCTTTATCGAGATCTGGCCGAGCGAGCTCTACTACGTCACCGGCCTGTTGATCCTCGCGGCGGTCGGACTGTTCTTGGCGACGGCGCTGTTGGGCCGCGTGTGGTGCGGTTACGCGTGTCCGCAAACGGTGTGGACGGATCTATTCATCGCCGTCGAACGGTTGATCGAGGGAGACCGCAACGCCCGCATTCGCTTAGCGCGCGCGGATTGGTCCGCGTCCAAGGCGATGAAGAAAATCGCCAAACACGCAATCTGGCTGTTGATCGCCGCGGCGACGGGCGGGGCGTGGGTTCTCTATTTCCACGACGCGCCGACGGTCGTGGGCGAGCTGTTTACCGGCGCGGCGCCCGGATCGGCGTATCTTTTCCTCGGCGTTTTGACGTTTACGACCTACGTGCTCGCGGGCACGATGCGCGAGCAGGTGTGCATTTACATGTGCCCGTGGCCGCGCATCCAGGCGGCGCTGACGGACGAAGAAACCCTCCAGGTCACCTATCGGTACGACCGCGGCGAGCCGCGCGGCGCCCACAAAAAGGGCGATAGTTGGGACGCGCGCGGCGATTGCGTCGACTGCAAGGCCTGCGTCGTCGCATGTCCGATGGGGATCGACATTCGCGACGGCGCGCAGCTGGAATGCATCAATTGCGCGCTGTGCATCGACGCGTGCGACGACATTATGGCGAAGGTCGGCCGACCGACGGGCCTCGTCGCCTACGACACTGATCAAAACATCGTTCGCCGAGAACGCAGCCAAAAAACGACGGTGAAGCTCTTTCGGGCGCGGACGGCGTTTTACGGCGGCGTATTTTTGCTGGTCAGCGCCATCATGGTCTTCGGCTTAACGTCGCGCGCGACCGTCGAGACGAGCGTGTTGCGCGACCGTACGCCGCCTTTCGTCCTGTTGTCGGACGGATCGATCCGCAATGCGTACACGGTGAAGATAACCAACAAGGCCAACGCCGAGCGCGCGTTTGAAATCTCCGCGGTCGGGCCGGACGGCGTCGTCTTGACGGGCGTCGGTCTGGACGTGCGCGACAACACGACGATCGTCCGGGTCGCCGGCGACGACGTGCGCGCGCTGCGTCTGTTCGCCACGGCGTCGCCGGAAGGCTTGAAATCGTCGGAGCCGTTAGCATTCCGCGTGAAAGAAACGACGAGCGGGGAAACTGCCGTCAACGACAGCGTGTTTTTGAGCGCGCGGTCGCGATAAGTCCGACAACGGGAACAACGAGAGCGGGAACGATGACGACGGGAATGATGATGGCGCGGGCGAGCGACGGGGGCAGACCATGGACCGGGCGGCACGTTCTATTCGCCCTGCTGGCGTTTTTCGCGGTCATCATCGCCGTGAACGCGGTTTTCCTGACGGTGGCCATCCGGTCCTTTCCGGGCGAACAGGAGAAAAAATCATATCTGCAAGGGCTAAACTACAACGACGTTCTTGAACGCCGGGCCGCGCAGGAAGCGCTCGGCTGGTCGGTGCGGATCGACGAAGCGGCGGTTGACGGAGCGCGGGGCGCGGTGACGCTCGTCTTTTCGTCCGCGGACGGCGCGCCGCTCAGCGGATTGTCCGTAACGGGATCGCTCGGCCGGCTCGTCGACGACGAGACCGACCGGGTTCTGACGTTTTCGCTTGTGGGACCGGGGACCTATCGCGGCGTGATTGACGATGCGGCGCCGGGGGCTTGGTCCCTCCAAGCCACGGCGACGGGGGCCGGCGGCGAGCGTTTCGACATCGTCACCAAGGTGCGGTTGCAATGAGCGCGGGCGCGTCCGCCGACGTCGGCTGCCCGAGCGGTTTGGCGCCGCCGAGCGCGGCCGGCGCGCCGGAACGGCTCATCGATCCGTCGCCGTTCGTGGTCGCGCGCGACGGCGCCGCAAATCTCGATCTCGCAGTCTTCGGGGCGAAGTGCGCGGGGTGCATCGCCAAAATCGAAAAAGCGATGGCGGGGATCGACGGCGTAAAAGCGGCGCGCCTTAACCTCTCGACCGGACGGTTGAGCCTTTCCTGGGCGCCGGGGGCCGTCGATCCGCGCGACGTCGTGCGCCGGTTGGACGCGCTCGGCTATCGCGCCGCGCCGTTCGAACGGGCCGACCAAAACGCCGCTCACGATGAAGAGGGCCGAGCGCTTCTGCGCGCCATGGGCGTCGCAGGCTTTGCGATGGCGAACGTCATGCTGCTGTCGATCTCGGTTTGGTCCGGCGGCGGAGAAATGGGGCCCGGCGTGCGCGGATTGATGCATTGGGCGTCCGCGTTCATCGCCGTGCCGGCCGCGCTCTATGCGGGCCGCCCGTTTTTCTCGTCGGCGCTGGCGGCCTTGCGCGCAGGGCGGGCCAACATGGACGTCCCGATTTCGCTTGCGGTCTTCTTGGCCCTGACGATGAGCGTCTACGAATTCGCCGCCGGCGGCGAGCATGTCTATTTCGACGCCGCCGTCATGTTGCTCTTCTTTCTGCTGATCGGCCGGTATCTCGACCATCGTTTGCGCTGGCGGGCGCGCGCCGCCGCGCGGGACTTGTTGGCGCTGCAGGCGACGACCGCGAGCCGGTTGTCCGCTGACGGATCGCTAGAGGCGATCGGCGTGGGCGACGTCGCGCCCGGCGATCGGCTAGTGTTGGCGCCCGGCGATCGCGCGCCCGTCGACGCCGTGGTGGTCGAGGGCGCTTCGGACGTCGACATGGCGCTTGTGACGGGCGAGAGCGCGCCCGCGTCCGTCGCCGTCGGCGCTACGCTCCACGCCGGCGTCATCAATCAAAGCGCGCCGCTCGTCGTGGAGGCGCGCGCGCGCGTCGAGGACTCGCTGATCGCGGAGCTGACGCGCCTCGTCGAAGCCGGCGAGCAAACGAAGAGCCGCTATGTGCGGCTCGCGGACAAGGCCGCCGCGCTTTACGTGCCGGTGGTCCACACCCTGGCGTTCGCGACGTTCGCTTATTGGTTCTTCATCGTCGGCGCCGGGCCGCGCACCGCGATCATGACGGCCGTCGCGGTCCTGATCATCACCTGTCCGTGCGCGCTCGGGCTCGCGGCCCCGGCGGTTCAGGTGGTCGCCACCGGCCGGCTCTTCCGCGCCGGCGTTCTGGTGAAGTCGGGCGACGCGCTCGAACGGCTGGCGCAGGCCGGGGCCGTCGTTTTCGACAAAACCGGCACGCTGACGCTCGGCCGTCCGGCCCTCGCCAATCGCGATGCGCTGCATGCGAACGACTTCGCCGACGCCGCCGCGCTGGCGCGGGTGAGCCGGCATCCGCTGTCGCGCGCGTTGACGGCGGCGGCGGGGCCGGGCGCGCCGCAAGCAGGCGCGCGCGAGACCGTCGGCGCGGGCGTCGAGGCGGACGTCGACGGCGAGCGACGCCGTTTCGGATCGGCCGCGTTCGTCGGGGCCGAGGCCGGCGACGGCGAGGGCATGGAGGCGTGGTTCCGACGGGGCGAGAAGGCGCCGGTTCGATTTGCTTTTGACGATGCGCCGCGCGCCGACGCGCCGGGCGTCGTCGCGTCGTTGCGCCGGGCAGGCGTCGCCGTCGAACTCCTATCGGGCGACCGTCCGGCCGCCGTCGAGCGGGTCGCCGACAGGCTTGGCGTGACGCAGTGGCGCGCCGGGGTGCGCCCGCAAGATAAGGCGGCGCGTATTGAGGAACTGGCGAGCGCCGGCGCGCGGCCGGCGATGGTCGGCGACGGGCTCAACGACGCGCCCTCGCTCGCCGGCGCGTATGTGTCGCTGTCGCCGGGAACGGCCGCCGACGCGAGCCAGGCGGCGGCGGATTTCGTTTACCAAGGCGACGGTCTTTCCGGCGTGGCGACGGCTTTTCGGGTGTCGCGTCAGGCGCGCGCGCGCGTTCTACAGAATTTCGCGTTCGCCGCCTTGTATAACGCCTGCGCCGTACCGCTCGCCGCCTCCGGGCACGTGACGCCGCTCATCGCC
>JBCCZS010000124.1:0-9634 GCA_039187035.1 Pseudomonadota bacterium
GAAATCATGGTGACGTCGAGATCGTCAAAATCCAGCTGTCCAAGCGCGTCGCCGTCCCCATAACGCTCGCGATAGCGATTGAGCGTGGACTCCCAACCGCGCGTCACGGTCTGGCCGGAAACAAATCGCAGCCGGGGGCTCTTCCAGTAGCCTTCCATAAAGCCGGCGATATCGCCGTCGTTCCAGGCGGCGGCCTGGGCTTTCAGCACCTGCCGAATAACCTCCGGCGCAGGGCGCGGCGCGCGCGCGTCGCGCAGAACCGGGATCGGATTCGCCGCCGTTTTGGCGCTCGTTTGTTCGGCGACCGCCGCATCGCTCGGCGCGGCGCCGACGAGACGGCCGACGGCCGAGGTTCGCGGCGTGCGCGACCCGGCCGGCGCCGTTGCGCTCGCCGACACGAGGGAGAGCGGTTCGCCCTCGGCCCGCGGCGCCAGGCCGGCCTCTTCGCGCAAAATGGTCGCCGAGCGCTTATTCGGCTCCGAGACCGTCGCCGACGCGGCGGCGGCGGGTTCGACCCCGTCTTGGTCGTCCGCATCGTCGCCCGTTTCCTCCGGGGCGGATTGCGGGGCGACGGGCGTCGCCGGCGGGGCGCTCGGGTCGATTGACGCCGTCGGCGCCGCATCGGCCGCAACGCCGTCCGCGCATACAAAGCCCTCGTCGCGCCACTCCGTGACGATCTCCACGGCTTTTTGCGCGCAATAACCCGCATCGAAATTCGCATGGTACGGCGTGCGCGTCGGGCCGTCCGTTCCCATACTGACGACGAGGTCGCACGCTTTGCCGACGACGCCCGGCGTCGCCACCGTGGCGACGCGAACTGCGCCCCCCTTCGTGCAGCGCGTTTGCGCGACCGCCGGACCGGCCATGAGCGCGACCGCCGTCGCCGCTAAAAGAATGCGCCCCATCAGTCTTCTCCCATCTGTAACGTCGTTCGTACCCGACACCCCGGCCGCGCAGCCCTTTACGACGCGCCCCGCCCCCGTCGTACCACGCGTTAGCCGCGCTCCCGGACGCGTTCGAGAATGAAATATTCGCAAGGGTACGCGTCCTTCGGCGACGCCGGCGTCGCCACGACTTGCCGCGTGCGCCACTGCGACCAGTCCATCGCCGGGAACCGCGCATCGCCGTCGACGTGGGCGCAAACGCGCGTCCAGTACATGCGGTCGGCCTCGTCCAACGTCTGCGCGTAAATGCGCGCGCCGCCGATCACGCAAATCTCCGGCGCCGGCGCCGCCTGGGTCGACGCGCGGGCGGCCGCGAGCCCGTCCGCAACGCTCCCGGCGACGGTCAAGCCTTTGCGCAGCGCCATCGCCGTCGACACGACGATGTTGTCGCGACCCGGCAACGGTTCGCCGACGCTTTCAAAGGTTACGCGGCCCATCACGATCGGCTTGCCGTACGTGACCCGCTTAAACCATTTCAAGTCGGCGGATTGGCGCCAGGGCAGCCCGCCCTCGGCCCCGATGACGCCGTTGTCGGCGACGGCGACGACGAGCGCCGTCAGCGGACCCATATTCTGCGCGGACGGGATCATCGCCCCGCGCTAAACCGCGACGGCGGCTTTGATCGCCGGCGCCGGGTCGTAGTTCTCGAACACGACGTCCTCGAAGCGAAACGCGAAGATGTCGTCGACGTCCGGGTTGAGCCGCAGGGTCGGCTTGGCGCGCGGCGCGCGCGTCAATTGCAGGCGGGCCTGCTCGACATGGTTTGCATAAAGATGAACGTCGCCGAACGTATGGATGAACGTGCCGGGCGCGAGCCCCGTCGTTTGCGCGACCATATGCGTCAAGAGCGCGTAGGACGCGATGTTGAACGGCACCCCCAGAAAAACGTCCGCGGAGCGCTGATAAAGCTGGCAGGACAACCGCCCGTTCGCGACGAAAAATTGAAAGAGACAATGGCACGGGGGCAGCGCCATCGCGTCGACGTCGGCGGGATTCCAAGCGCTGACGACGTGCCGGCGCGAGGCCGGGTTCGTCCTGATCGCCTCGACGACGCCGGCGATCTGATCGACCGTCCGCCCGTCCGGCGTCGCCCATGAGCGCCATTGTTTGCCGTAAACGGGCCCGAGGTCGCCATCGTCGTCGGCCCACTCGTCCCAGATCGAAACGCCGTTCTCTTGCAAGGCGCGCACGTTGGTGTCGCCGGAGAGAAACCAAAGCAATTCGTGCACGATCGAGCGTAGGTGCAGCTTTTTGGTCGTCACCAAGGGAAAGCCGTCGAAGAGATCGAACCGCAGCTGGCGCCCGAAAACCGCGTACGTCCCGACGCCCGTCCGGTCGGCCCGGAAGTCGCCGTCTTCCAGAACTTGGCGCAAAAGTGCGTGGTATTGTTCCATGGGCGCAACATACCGCGCATTCTGAAAGGACTTACAGGGCTCGACGCGCTTCGGCTGCGGCGCGTTTTCCCCAAGCGGCCGCCAGTCAGGCCCGCCTAGTCGGCGTCTTTATCGCGTCGGAGAATAAGCTTGCGGCTCGGACCGTTATAGTCCTCAACGCCTTGCGCAATGGCGTAACAGGCGAGCCGCACAGAACGCGGGATCGTCACTCTATCGCCGTCCCGCTCGCCTTTTTCGTAATACTGGATCATGCGCCGCTTGAGACCGAGCGCATGGGCGGCGTCTTTCTGCGAGAGCTTCAGCTCTTTGCGCCATTTCCGAAAGTCGGACGGCTCCATCATCCCTTCCCCCGCGACCGCGGCGCAGCGCCGCTTCGCACGAGCGCACGTAATGCATGGTTGTTACAAAACAACGACGGTTCAATGCGTTGGCGGCGATTTATGCGAAAAAAACGGGCCCGAGCGCGAAACGGCGTCGACGGCCTTCAAATCTTCAGATTTCACGCCTATCTTCGTCAATGTCGGCTTGCCGACTATGGCGATAAACGGCCCGTGTAATAAGCGGTTCGGACCCGGGGGCGGTACCCGGCGGCTCCACCACCTTTCCTGCTGCAGAACGGCGCGGGGGCGGCGGCGGGGCCGAAATAGGATCGACGAGCGTGTAAAGACGACGCTTTCGCCCGGTTCGCCTCCGTTATTTGGCGAAACCTGAATAGTTGCCAATGACAACTACTCGGAAGATTTCGCTCTCGCTGCGTAACGCAGCTGAGCAAATCGCTCTTAAAGTCCTAGTCTCTTTCCAAGGCTAGGCGGGGCCCCCCGGCGCCTGGCAACAGAAGCCGGGATTTTTTTCCCCAACGCTTAATCGGCATCGAACAAGGACCCGTCGAGCGCGACGGGCGCAAGGGGCGCGTCAAGCCGACGAACTCGGATGAGAATGCGCGCACGGTCGCCGACGAAGCGCTCCGAAACAAGCCGCGCCACTTGACGGTCGTCGTGCCAGAAGACCCCGGTCAACGCATCGAGACAGGCTTTTGCGACATTGTCGACGTCATAGGCCGCGCGCGCGGTGCCGGCGACGACGCTGGTCCAAATTCGCGCTTCGAACGGCGCGTAGGACGGCCGCATCGGGCCGATCTCCCGGCGCAACGCCGCGCTGATCCGCTTTTTAAGCGGCCCCGCCTGCGTCGTTACGGCGTCGACCCGAACAAGCGCGACGTTGTCGCGAAACGCCGCTTGAACCGGGCCGCGGCCCTTAAAGACGCCAGTTTTCATCGCTCGGGCGTTCTCCGTCTTGCGCCGCCGCCTCCGTCTTGCGCCGCCGCTCAATTATTGAAACCGGTTTTACAAAACCACGCATCGCCCGCGCTCGACGACGACGCGGCGCGCCGCCCGGCGGTGCGCCCCGTCGGGATAGACCGGGTCGACAGGGCGGGCGCCGCCGCGCGCGCAAACGCCGGACCCGCGCACTGGGGCCCGACGCCGCACGTCGCGCGTTGCAATCACGCGACAAAAACGCGCGTTTTGGCAAAACAGTGCAAAAAGACTGCTTGCGCGCCCCTTTCCGCAAGCTCCGTCCCGTTCTATTACAACGTATTGACGACTAAAGTGACGTCGTCGAAAAGTTGCGGCGGTCCGGCGATCGCGTAGCGTACCGGACTAAGCGGCGACGAGGAGAGTGCCGCGTGAGCGACATCGAATTTGATTATGAGTATCTCGGCCAACGCGCGTTGCGTCAGGTCGTGATCGACGTATTGACGGTCACCGCCGACCTTGGGGAAGCGCCCGGCGACCATCATTTTTACATTGAATTTCTCACCGACGCAGCCGGCGTCGTCATGCCCGACCATCTCAAGGCCGCCTACCCCGAACGCATGACGATCGTCCTGCAGCATCAGTTTGAAAATCTGCGGATCGACGACGAGGGCTTTTCGGTCACCTTGTGGTTCCGCGGCCGGCAGGCCGATCTCGCCGTGCCGTTCGACGCGATGACGAGCTTCGCCGACCCGAGCGCGGAATTCGGGCTTCGTTTCGAGCCCGAGCTTTCAGCTGAGGCCGAAGAGAAGTCGATCAGCATGGCGGTCAGCGCGAAACGGGCGGTGAGCAAAGCCGCCGCGCGCGAGGCCGAAGCCGAACAAGACGACGCCGGCCACGACGTCGGCGCCGACGTCGTCAACCTCGACGCCTTTCGAAAAAAGTAACCGCGCCCGCCGACTTTCTGCAGCCTGGTCGATTTCCCGATCGCCGCGAGCGATCTAGGAAAGTCGCACGCGCCCGCCCGGCGCGCGCAGCGCAGAACGCGGAGAGTTTCAATGAACGATATGCGGCGCGAGAGCGACAGTTTCGGCGAACTCGACGTCCCGGCTGATCGGTACTACGGCGCGCAATCGGCGCGTTCGCTCATCAATTTCGCGATCGGCGAAGAAACGATGCCGGCGCCGCTCATTCGCGCGCTGGGGATCGTTAAGCGTTGCGCGGCCCGCGCCAACATAAGCCTCGACAATCTAGACGGCCGGCTCGGGGCGGCCGTCGCGGCGGCCGCGGAAGAAGTCGCCGAAGGCAAGTTGAACGATCATTTTCCCCTATCCGTTTGGCAAACCGGCTCGGGCACGCAATCGAACATGAACGTCAATGAAGTCGTCGCGAACCGCGCGATCGAGATGCTGGGCGGTGCGCTCGGCTCGAAGGATCCGGTGCATCCGAACGATCACGTTAATCGCGGCCAGTCGTCGAACGACACGTTTCCGACCGCCATGCACATCGCCGCCGCCGAAGAAATCGCGCACCGCCTGCTGCCCGCCCTCAGCCAGTTGCGCAACGCCCTCTCCGACCGCGCCGAGGCGTTCAAAGACATCGTTAAAATCGGTCGCACGCATTTGCAGGACGCGACGCCTTTGACGCTGGGCCAGGAATTCTCCGGTTACGTCGCGATGCTCGACAACGCGCTCGCCCGGGCCGAAGGCGCGCTTCCGCGCCTTTACGCCCTCGCCCAAGGCGGCACCGCGGTCGGCACCGGGATCAACGCCAAACCGGGTTTCGCCGAAGCCTTCGCCGAGGACGTCGCGGCGTACACGAAATTGCCGTTTGTTTCGGCTGAAAACAAATTCGAGGCGCTCGGGACCCATGACGCCCTCGTCGAAGCGCACGGCGTCTTAAACGCGATCGCGGTCAGCCTCTTTAAAATCGCCAACGACATTCGCCTTCTAGGCTCGGGACCGCGGTCGGGGCTCGGCGAAATCGCGTTGCCGGAGAACGAGCCGGGCTCGTCGATCATGCCCGGGAAAGTGAACCCGACCCAATGCGAGGCGATGACGATGGTCTGCACCCAGGTCATGGGCAACAACACGGCGGTCAGTCTCGCCGGCAGCCAAGGCCATCTGGAACTCAACGTCTTTAAGCCGTTGATCGCCTACAATGTCCTGCAGTCGATCCGCCTCCTCGCCGACGCGTCGGTGTCGTTCGCCGAGCGTTGCGTCGCGGGCGTCGACGCCAACCGGGAGCGGATCGCGGAATTGACCGAGCGCTCGCTCATGCTGGTGACGGCGCTAGCCCCGGTCATCGGCTACGACAAGGCGACGGAAATCGCTAAAGCCGCCCACCAAAACGGGACGACCTTGCGCGACGAAGCCATACGCCTCGGCTATGTCGATGCGGCCGACTATGACCGCATCGTCGTCCCGGAACAGATGATCGCGCCGCGCTGACCGGGCGCGTCCCGAACCCGGACGCACCGTAAACGCTTCAAAAACGATCCGCCCTCGCCTCCAAGTGGACCGGTTTTTGCTCATCGGACCCACGAGCGGTTTCATAGCGGGGCCGCGAACGGATCTTTGTGTTAAAAAGGGTGATGAGCCATGTCCGAGAACAAATCTCCGAGCCAGGTGCGGCTTGAACTCGCGCAGTTCCTGTTCGCCAACGACGTCGACGTCGAAGCGCTGTACACGGCGTTGGGCGCCGATCTCGCCGCTTGCGACGGCGAAGCGGTCTCGCACATGGCCGGCGTCATCGACGGCATCAACCTCGCGACGGCGAAAATCCGGTCGCACGGCCTCGACGAGTGGTCCAAAAAGTAAACGCCTAATGACGGCGGCGCGCGCGCACGACGGCGCGCCGCATACTTTTCCCGCGCTGCTTGGTCCTGCGCGTTGACGAGCGTCAAGCGCTCCCTGTCGATCAAGGGCCACCGGACGAGCGTCGCGTTGGAAGCGCCGTTCTGGCGCATCCTCGACGACGTCGCGGCACGCCGCGCGATTTCTTTGCCGGCGCTCGTTTCCGAAATCGATCAGTCAAGACTGCGTCGCGAGCCGGCGCCGGGCCTCGCCTCGGCGCTGCGCGTTTTTGCGCTGGAGGTCGCGACGCGCGAGGCCGACCGCCGCGGCGCGCAATCCGATTAAAACGTGCCGCCCGGACGGCCGAGCACGATCGCGGCGTAGAGTTGCGATACGTCGGCCGCGCATCCGCGCATGAGCGGGGCGAGCTGCTCAAACGCCTGAACCCCGCCGGCGCGCGTCAAGAGCTTGGCGAAACGCGGCCGCACGGGCTCGGTCTGCGGGTCTTTCCATTGGGCGAAGGCCTGCACCGCGGCGATCGACCGCCACAAGCGCCGCGCCGCCGTCAGCGTGCGTGCGGTCTCCGCCGGCGCCTGGCCGGCGCGGGCGAGCGCGTCGACGGCGCTTTCGGCTGATTGTTCCTGGAGCCCGGGGGCCGAGGCGGCGCTGCGATAAATCAGGGCGCTGACGACCATGTCAGCGTCGCTGAGCCCGCCGGCCGCGTCCACGACGTCCCACAAGGAAGACGCCGCGTCGCGCCGGCGTCGCTGATTGCGGGCGCGGTCGAGATCGCGCAGCAAAATATCGGCGCGTTTCGGGTTGGCGAGCGTTGCTCGCAACGCCCGTTTGGCCGCGCTCGCCGCCTTGCCGCCGCCGGCGACGAGACGCGCGCGGGCAAAGTAAAACTGATCTTGCGCCGTCGCCTCGGCCTCAACGAAGCGTCGAAGACCGTCCGGCGTCGCCGCGAGGGGCGCGCTGGGCCCACCCGGACGCCGCGACACGTCGGGCGCTGCGCCCATCGGCCCGTCGGCGACTTGCGCGAGCGCGCGCGCCACGTCCTGCGCCGCCGCTTCAACCGTATCGTCCGCCTGCGGCGCGATAAATCCGACGGGCGTCGACCGTCCCGGCATGCCGAACGTCGGCGTTTCCAAGACGTAAACGGCGAGGCTGTCGCGCACCCGGTCGGCCACCGTCTCGAAAACCGCGCGGACAGTTTCTTCCTGCAGCGCCGACAGCGCGTCCGCGGCGAGGGCGAAGTCGACGTCGCCGGACGCCGCGCCGACCGCAATTTCGGCGAGCGCGTCGTCGCGCCAAAGTTTTAACGCGGCGACGTCGCTACGCGGGGCCGCCCCGAGGCGGGACACCCAATCGGCCCCGGACGAGGCGGTGCGGCCGTCTTGGCGCAAAAGGCGCGTAACGCCGCTCGCGGATTGGGCCAAAGGCGCGCAGGCGGTCCCGAACGTGCCGAAGCCGTCGACGACGGCGCGCCGGCCGCGGCCTTCGTCGTGGACCGCGCCGATCAACGCCTCGCGCGGCTCGGCGACGGACAACGCTTTGTCGAAGAGGGCCGTCGCGCGTTCCGGGCGCTGCGTCTGGCCGATTTCCGTCAGGAGGCCGGGCGCGAGTTCGCTAAAGCGCGTCGGCGTTTCAGCGCCCGAGCCGGCGACGAGACGCCAGGCGTCGACCTGCGCGCTGATGCTGGCGCCGTTCTCAAACCCGATCGCCTCAAGGCGGGACGCGTCGCCGGCTTCCTGCCCGAAGGCGACCGGCGCGGCGTCGCTCCGGTAGCGGCGAAAGAGGCCTTGCGGCCCAGCCTCCATCCGTTGGCGGACGTTGACCGCGTCGGCCCGGGCGCCGGCGACGACCGCGGCGAGGTTCGACCACTCGGAAAAGCCGAGAAGATCGCACAACGCGTCCTGTTCGGCCGGCGATTTCGCCCCTTTCGGCGCGCCGACGAAGGTGCACGCGGCGACATATGCGCTGACGAACGCGTCGCACGCGGCCAACCGTTCCGCCTCGCCGGCGCGCAACAGCCCGGCGACGCCGGCCGCCTCGAAAACGTCGCGACGCGCGAGCGCGCCGCCGCGCGGACCGCGCGCGCCGAGACGCGCGCGCAGGATGGCGGCCGCCGCGTTGAGGGCCGTGCACGGCGCATCGTCTTCTTCCGTATCGCCCGTTTCGGGTGCGGTCGACGCCGCAGGCGCGGCGGGCGCGACCGACCGCCCCGAAAGCGCGCTCGCCGCTTCTTCCAAAAACGCCGCGCCGCTGCGCACGTCGCCGCCGACCGCGCGGGCGCCCGCCAGGAAGTCCCGCAAGCGCGATTCGTGTTCGGCTTTGAGTGCGGCGCGAACGCGTTCCAGTTTTTCGGCGTTGCCTCGGGCCGTGACGCCGGCCCCGAACGGCGAGCGAACCGTGAAGACGCCGCGCGCCGCGCCGCCGAGCGCGATCTCAAATTCCGCACCGATGCGCGCAAAGGCCCGCTCGGCGAGGCTCGCCCGTTTCCCGCGGCATCGATCGAGGTCGAAAAAGACGCCCACGTCGAGCGCGCCGCCGGGGGCCAGATCGCGCGCGGCCAGATCGCCGCCCGCGAGCAAAAAGACGCCGTCGAGCCCGTCTGCGGTTTCGGCGAACGCATCCGCGTCGAGATCGCCGCGCCCGCGAGCCGCGCGGATTAGCCAGGACAACGCGGCCGCAACGGCGCGCTCGGCGAATTGGGCGCGCATGGCCGCGGCCTCGCGCGCGTCGCACGCGCCAACCAACACGCCGACGCCGACCGCCGCTTCGACGCGATCCTTCAACGGGGCGAGCACGGCGCCAAACGCTTCGGGCGGACCGGCGCCGTCTTCGAAGGCGGCGAGATCGCGCAACGCGTCTTCAACGGCGTCTTCCGGCGACGTCAGCAACGCCTGCGCCGCCGCCGTGGGGGCCCGCTCGCACAAAGCGGCGAGCGTGCGCGTCGAGCCGAAAACCTTCAACAACGCCAAGCGCCGGCGCGGCTCGTCCAAAACGGCGCCGGGGTCCTCGCCCCGCTCCTCGGCGAGCCGTCCGCGCCATGCCGCGATCCGCGCTTCCGCGCGCGCCGGATCGAGCGCCGCATCGACGGGCTGCGCGGGCGCCGCGTCCGGTTCCTGGGGCGCGCCGCCCGGCGCGGGCTCGGCACCGGCGGGCGCCTCTTGTTCATGGTCGTCGGAGGCGGTCGCGTCCGTGGCGAGAGCGTTCGAAACGGCGGCGGTCATGGCGGGTCTCCC
>JBCCZS010000125.1:0-9497 GCA_039187035.1 Pseudomonadota bacterium
GCCTTCTTTAATGTCGCGGTCTTCGCCGAAAATAACGACGCCGACATTGTCGGCTTCGAGGTTCAGGGCCATGCCCTTCACGCCGTTGGCGAACTCGACCATCTCGCCGGCCTGGACCTTGTCGAGGCCGTAGACGCGAGCGATGCCGTCGCCGACGGAGAGCACCTGACCGATCTCGGAAACCTCGGCGTCTTTGCCGAAGTCTTTGATCTGCTGTTTGAGGATCGAGGAAATTTCGGAAGCTTGGAGGTCCATCGTCGGGTCTTACGCCTCTTTCATCGCGAGTTTGAGTTTGTCGAGTTTCGTTCGAAGGCTGGTGTCGATCATCGTCGAGCCGACCTTGACGACGAGCCCGCCGAGAAGCTCGGGGTCGACATTGGTTTCAAGGTTCACGGCCTTGCCGACGACGGCTTCGATTTCCGAGCGCAGGCGCTTGACCTGTTCTTCGTCGAGCGGCGCGGCGGCGGTCGCCTCGGCCTCGACCTCGCCGCGGTCCTTGGCGGCCATGGCGAGGAATGCGACGGCAATCCCGTCGAGCGCGAACAGGCGACCTTTTTGGGCGAGCAGGCCGAGGAAATTCTTCGTGAGCTGATGATAGCCGGCGTTATTGGCGAGCACTTCGATCGCGTCGCTCTTTTGCTCGCGGGCGTAAACCGGGCTCTTCAAAAACGCGCGGAAATCGGCCGACTCGCCGATCGCGTTTTGGATGGCGCGCATGTTCTTTTCAACATCGTCGAGCGCGCCCTCGCCTTTGGCGAGATCAAACAACGCTTCGGCGTAGCGCTCGGCGGCGGGCGTCGGGCGGACGGTGCGGGCGGCGTCAGCGGGCATTGCGGCTCAGGCTCGGATCGGGGCGGTTCATGGCGGCGGGATCGGCTCCCTAAACAAAAAGCGCCTCGCGAGACCGGAGACGCACTAACCATTTGATTTTTCGGCGAGTTTTTGGGCGGGCGCAGACCGGCGATCGCGTCCCTCGCGCGACGTTGGCGGTCGGTACCACGCGCCTCGACGCAACGCAATAAGAGCGCTGCGCGCACGCCCTAAAGGAAAGAGTAAGGATCGATATCGACCGTGCGCCGGACCGGCCCGCGCAGCTTTACGCGCGCGAGCCAATCCTCAAGGAAACCTTGAACGCGCACGTCGCGGGCCGCCTTCACGAGGAAGCGGATGCGCGCTTCGCCGCGCAATCGGTAGATCGGCGCCGGGGCCGGCCCCCAAACCGCGACGTCGCGCGCCGGGGCGAGCGCGGCGCGGTGCGCGTCGGCGGCGGCCTTTAGCGCCGTCTCGTCGGCGGACCGCAAAATCACCGCGGCCAACCGTCCGTAAGGCGGAAAGCCGAGACGGCGGCGCCCCTCGGCCTCGGCCTCCAAAAACGAATCGCGATCGCCGGCGGCGAGCGCGCGCAAGACCGGCGCGTCCGGTTGATAGGTCTGGAGGAGCGCGGCGCCGGGCTTGTCCGCGCGCCCCGCCCGGCCCGTCACCTGGCTGATCAGTTGGAAGGGGCGCTCGGCCGCGCGCAAGTCTCCGCCGGCGAGCCCCATGTCGGCGTCGACGACGCCGACGAGCGTGAGCCCCGGAAAGGTGTGGCCCTTCGCGACCACTTGGGTGGCGACGAGAATGTCGACGTCGCCGGCCTTCATGCGCGCGAGCGTTTCCTGCAGCGCCGCCGGGGTTTGGGCGGTGTCGGAGGACAAAACGGCGCTGCGCGCGTCAGGCCATCGACGGGCGACCTCCTCGGCGAGGCGTTCGACGCCCGGCCCGCATGCGGCGAGCCCGCCGACGGCGCCGCAGTTTGGGCATGCGGCGGGTTTGGGCATCGAAAAGCCCGTGTGGTGACAAACAAGCCGGTTCTCAAAGCGATGCTCGACGAGCCACGTGTCCGAATCGGGGGCCTTCATTCGATGGCCGCACCGCCGGCAAATCGTCAGCGGCGCGTAGCCGCGGCGATTGATGAACAAGAGCGATTGTTCGCGGCGCGCCAGGCGGCGGTCGACCGCGTTGACGAGTTCGGGCGCCAACCACGCGCCCGGTTCGGCCGGCGTGCGCCGCAGATCGACGAGGTTGACGGCGGGCAACTGCGCGGGCCCGAACCGCGACGATAAGCGAACGAAATCGTAGCGCCCGGCTTCGACGTTGACGACGGTCTCCAGAGAGGGCGTCGCCGACGCCAGCAACACCGGAAACCGCCCGAGCGCGGCGCGGGCGACCGCCATATCGCGCCCATGATAGACGACGCCGTCTTCTTGCTTGTAGGCGCTCTCATGCTCCTCATCGACGACGATCAGGCGCAGGTTTCGGAACGGCAAAAACAACGCCGAGCGCGCCCCGACGACGATGCGGGCGGAACCGTCCGCGACGCGTTTCCAAACGCGGCGGCGTTCAGCCGGCTTGACGTCGGCGTGCCAGGCGGCGGGCGCGGCGCGAAACCGCTCGGCGACGCGTTCGAGAAACGGCAGTGTGAGGGCGATTTCCGGCAGGAGAATGAGCGCCTGCGCTTGCGGGTCGGCGCGCAACGCCGCAGCGACGGCTTCGAGGTAGACTTCCGTTTTGCCGGATCCGGTGACGCCGTCGATGAGGAGCGGCTTCGGTTTGGTCTCGTCGACGAGCGCGGCGGCGCGGGCCGCGGCCTGCTCCTGGTCCGCCGACAACGCGCGCCCCGGCGCGTCGAGATCGGGCGGCGCGAAGGGGACGTCGGGATCGATCGCCACGGATTCCAACGCGCCCGCCGCGACGAGCCCGCGCACGACCCCCTCGCCCACCCCGGCCGCTTGCGCCAACGCCCGCGCCGTCGCGGGCGCGCCGGCGGCGGCGGCCGCGGCGACGACCGCCCGTCTGCCGGGAGTGGTCGCGACGGCGTCGACGTCCTGCCCGGGGCCCAGCAGATAGCCGGTGGCGGCCTTCACCGGCCGCAACGCGTCGCCGCCGCGCATGACGAGCCGCAAGACCGAGCCGAGCGGAAACATCGTGTACGCCGCAACCCATTCGACGAACGCCATGACGTCCGCCGACAGGGCCGGCGCGTCGAGACGGGCGACGAGCGGCTTCAACCGCGACGGGTCGATCGCCCTCTCCCCGGCCGGCCGGTCCGACCGCCACACGACGCCGATGCGCTCGCGCGGGCCGAGCGGCGCGCGCACGAAGGCACCCGGTGACGGCGGGTCCGTCTCGCCGGCGAGATAATCGTAGGGTTTGTCGAACGGGAGCGGGAACAAAACCGGCGCTCCGACCGGCGGCGGCCCGCTCATCGATGACGCGCTCGCCTGACCCGCCCGTCACGTCGCGTCAAGAGGTTGATCGCGATCGCGCTTTCGGGTGAATTGCGCCGATCGGCGACGCTTCCCCGGGCGACGCGGCGACAGGTAATTGCGATGCGTCTCATCACCCTCTTCGTTACGACGTTGCTCGCCGCATTCCTTCTGCAAGTCGGCGACGCGGACGCCAAGTATACGCTCTGCAACAAAACCAGTTTCGCGTTGTCGGCGTCGATCGGCTATGTCGACGGCGATCAAATCGTGACCGAAGGCTGGCGCCCGTTGCGGCCCGGGCAGTGCAACGTCGTCCTGACCAAGCAGACCGAAAAAAACCGCGTCTACATCTACGCCGAAGGCGTGCCCGGACACAAAGGCCCGCTCAAGATCTGGTCGGGCGACACCTATCTGTGCGTAAAGAACGGCGAAGGATTTTCGATTAGAAATCCGGGCGTTTGCCGGGACGATCCGCGCAATCGCCGACGCTTTAAGGGCGTCGACGTCCCCGAAGAGTTGACCGGCGTCTTCCAGATCGACTTTACCGAACCCTCGAATTTTACGAAGTATACGGCTGAAGTCGCCGGGGTGCAGCGGCTTTTGGGCGACGTCGGCAAATCAGCGGGCAGCATCGACGGCACGTGGGGGAAAGCGACGCGTCAACGCATCGCGGACTATCGCAAAGAAAAGAACCTGCCGGCCGGCACGAACATCACCGAAGATTTGATCGACGCACTCGTCGCCGATGCGAACGCGGCCGAAGCCAAGCTCGGCTTTTTCTTTTGCAACAAAGCCGACGGCGTCGTTTGGGGCGCGATCGCCGAGCCCGAAAAGGGCGACAAGTACCTGTCGAAAGGTTGGTACAAACTTGAGCCCGGCGCCTGCGCGAAGGTGATCAAGGGCGAATTGGCTGCTGATCATTATTACGTCTACGGCGTAATGGAGACGCCGTCCGGCGGCGACCTTATCCTAGACGACGGCGACAGGGCGTTGTGCGTGAACGACGTCCTATTTGAGGTCGACAGCGCAAAAGCGTGCGCGGAAAACGACCTCGACGAAGCGCTTTTCCGCCGGGTCGACATCGGCGGCGCGCCGACCGCAACGTTCGATTTCAAGCCCGACAATTTTTCGGCTCCGCCGACGAAGACGTCGCAAAAGGCCGACAAGTGAGCGCGGGATCGGTCGGCGGCGCGAGCGATCGGCGACGCAAATCCGACGACGGACGATGCGCCGGTCGTTACTCGTTGAGCGCTTCGTCGCGTGGCGGGCGCAGCGCACCGCCGCCGGCGCACGACAGGTCCGGCGGCGCGACGCCCGCAGAGAAGCGCCGTTGAGCGCGGCGACCGGCTCGGGGGAAGCGCCCGCAAGGCCGCGCGACGGCGTCGCCGAGGCGTTCGCGCACGTGCGCTACTGGGTCTTCGATCTCGACAACACGCTCTACCCGGCCGACTGCCACTTGTTTCATCAAATCGACGCGCGCATGACCGCGTTCATCGAACGGGCGCTCAAACTCGGCCCGGTCGACGCACGGCGCGTCCAAAAGGACTATTACGCGCGGTACGGAACGACGATGAGCGGCCTAATGCGCGAACACGGCGTCGACCCGCACGACTTCATGGCGTTCGTGCACGACATCGACCTCTCCGTCGTCGACGAGAACCCCGCGCTCGCCGCGGTGATCGCAGACCTCCCGGGCGAGAAATACGTCTTTACGAACGGCTCCGAACGCCACGCCGACAACGTCACGGCCAAGCTCGGGCTGAGCGGTCTTTTCGCCGGTGTTTTTGATATCGCCAGCGCCGCGTTTACGCCGAAGCCGCACCGCGCGACGTACGAGCGCTTCCTGTCGCGCCACGCGGTGGCGCCGGGCGAGGCCGCCATGTTCGAAGATATCGCCGTCAACCTCGCCGAGCCGCACGCCCTCGGCATGACGACGGTCCTCGTCGCCTCCAGCGCCGCCTGGCTCGACGACGAACCGTCCGCCAAACGCCCGGCCAAGCCGGACGACCGACACGGCCACGTCCATCACGTGACGGACGATCTGACCGGCTTTCTGGAACGCGTCGCGCCGCGTGCGCCCGCCCGCCCAGCCCCGCCGCATGCGAACGACGCCAGGCCTACGAAGACCGAAGAAGACCGACGGAGTTCGGCGGCGACCGACGGAGACCGACATGACCGACCTTGAAGCCGCGCGCGCCGTCGTCGACGACGCCTGGAACGAACGCGACCGCCTGTCGCCGCAAACGCAAGGCCCCGTCCGCGACGCCGTCGACGCCGCGCTCGGCACCCTCGACGCCGGCCGCGCCCGGGTCGCCGAGCCGTGCGGCGCCGGCGAATGGGTCGTGCACGAATGGCTTAAAAAGGCCGTCTTGCTCTCCTTTCGGCTGAACGACAACCGCCTCCACGGAGACGTCCCCGGCCCCTGGTGGGACAAAGTCGACACCAAATTCGCCGGCTGGACTGAAGAGACGTTCCGCGCCGCCGCGTTCCGCGCCGTGCCGGGCGCGCTCGTCCGGCGCGGCGCGTTCGTCGCGCCGGACGCGGTCTTAATGCCGTCCTTCGTCAATATCGGCGCTTACGTGGGGGAAGGCGCGATGATCGACACTTGGGCGACGGTCGGCTCGTGCGCGCAGATCGGCGCGCGATGCCATATCTCCGGCGGCGCCGGCATTGGCGGCGTCCTGGAGCCCCTGCAGGCGAGCCCCGTGATCATCGAAGACGACTGTTTCATCGGCGCGCGCGCGGAAGTCGCCGAGGGCGTGATCGTGCGCCGCGGATCGGTCCTCGCGATGGGCGTCTATCTCGGCGCGTCCACAAAAATCGTCGACCGGGCGAGCGGGGCCGTCGCCTATGGCGAGGTTCCGCCCTACAGCGTCGTCGTCCCGGGCGCGTTGCCGGCCTCCGACGGCGGTCCGTCGCTCTATTGCGCCGTCATCGTCAAACAGGTCGACGAAGGCACGCGCGCCAAGACGTCCGTCAACGAGCTCTTGCGCGCATGATGCGGACGGACGGCGGCGCGCTTGCAATGCTATAGGAGATCGGCTTTAACCGCGCTTCGGTTTCGGCGCGACCAGCGCCGCGCCGGCTGCACCGGTAGCTCAGCTGGATAGAGCACCAGACTACGAATCTGGGGGTCGGGAGTTCGAATCTTCCCCGGTGCGCCAATAAAATCAGAGACTTACGACTAAATCTGACGCTCTCAAATTTACTTTCCCACCATCGGGACGCATCGCTTACGGTCGCGTGGCGATTGACGGACACTTCCCGGTGAACACGGGCCGCCAGGCGAACTCAGCCTCCCGACGCTTTCGTCGATGACGGCGCACGCTGAAAAACCAAGGCCGGCGTTACCCCCCGAGCGCGGCTCCGCGAACCGGCCGATTGCGGGAGGCGCTCCGCAGAACCGGCGCCCGGACCTGCGATAAACGCAGATAAAATGTTCATGCGGCGGCTACCGACGAACTTACGCGCCGCCGCCCTCTTGGCGGTCAGCGCTGAAGGGCATTACGTCCGCGTCCACACGACGGGCGGGGACCATCTCTTGTTGTTGCGGTTCCGCGAAGCGCTCGACGCGCTCGGCGTCGCTGAGGGCGGCCAGGTGCACCGGAGCTGGCGGGTCGCTCGTGACGCCGTGACGGACGTTCAGCGCGGCGACGGGAAAGAAAACAAGCGTCGTCTTGCCGAACGGCCGGAAAGCTCCGGTAAGCCGTTCGTTCATCAAGGCTTTTCGCGAATGGGCTCCGGACCCGGCCCCGCTTAAGTGAGTCGCCCGACCGTAACCTCAAGGCGTTTCACAAACGGGTGTGCGTGACTTACCAAGCGTTTGTAAGTGCAGTCATTGCAGGGCGCGTGCCCATTCGAAAGCGCTTGAGCTGTCTGACGGCTCCACGCGCAGCGCGCCTCCCTTCAACTCGAACGACGGTCATTCAAGAGCAGGCCCCTCAAAATGATTAAGGGCGCCTAAGGACGCGGGTCACGGCTTCAACGTTTTTTTCAACGGCTTCGAGCTGCTCTGGACGCGCATCCATCTCAATCCCCCGCGCCGGAGTTGGTGATGCTACGAAAGCCAGAATGCTCCCGCTAATCCGTATTCTGCGTGTATCCGCAGAGACTGATACCAAGATCAGCCGAGAACAAAACAGCCGCAGAGTGTCTCGCTGATCATTAGTCCGAGTCTGCGCGCTGCGCCCCCAATGCATAAATTAGAACAACCAGCAGCGCGGATGTTACAAGTAGAAACGTGAAAACGTTCGCTTCCAATCCAAGTACTTTTGTTTCGATACCATTGTCGTCTACGAGTGCGCCGCCATAGAGCGGCGCGGTCAGATATGCCGTCCAAAATCCGCCCACAAACATTAAACCGACAAAAGCCGGCAGTAGTAGATTATCCTTCACCCAGGCGAAATAAAGGCTCATGAACGCCATAGCTGCGCCGAAAAACAAAAACCAGGCGGCGTGCACTCGCGCGTGGGGACTCCACAACGGATTCAAAAGATGAGATTCATTTAGATCTGCAATCGCAGGAACGATTCCATAAATTAGCGTGGCTAAAGTAAGAAGAATTTTTAGTCCGAGTCTCGGCCGCATCGGATTACCTTTTTCTTACTCTATAGTCTATCGCCGAAAAATAGGAATAGCGGCGCCGTCGCCGTTATTGTGCCATGGCTTGGATAAGATACTCGGTGGGACGTAGCGCACCTACCTTGCGCATGGCCCGTATCTAAATCATTCAGCGGCGTGTAGATCATACTTTTAGAGCTTTAATCGTGTTGAGGCGAATGTAAATCACATGCCGGCCAAGCAGCGCTTTGTTTCCTTCAGCTTTCGGGACTCCGCGAACACCGCCCGCAAAATCTGCGAAACGCGTTCGCCTGAACAGATACGAGAGCGCCGGATGATCACATTGGATCGGGTAAAGACCGACTCTGGCGCTCAAAACAAAAAATCTAGCGCGTCGGCATGATTCAAGACAAAGCTCCGAGGCCCCAGGCCCGCGTTTCGCGTGCAGCGAACGAATTCTGAAACTATTACTGGCTTCTCGGATCTAGCGGGTTTGTCCCCGAATTTATTTCGCGAAGGTCGCTGATACCGTCACCGTCTGAATCCGCTTTGTATGGGAACGTACCCGCTTTGAGCTCACGGGTATTCGATATGCCGTCGCCGTCAATGTCTCTGTCCCGCGCATCCTCGACGCCGTCGCCATCCGTATCCGCCCACTTCTTGGGATCATCGGGAAAGCCGTCAAATGCATCTTCGACGCCGTCGCCATCAGCGTCGACTCCCAGGGGAACGTTCACGTCCAGCCACTCGCTGATGGCGTCTGTGACCACGCCCGTCGCCATGTCGGCGCCGACGACCGCGTAAAACTGGCTCATATGATAGGGGCGTTGCTCATTCGCGAGCCCGGTATGAATGCCGGGGTTCCATCCAGCTGGTCCCAAGTGTCGGATTGACCAAGCCATGCTCCGCTGGTCCGTAACGGTCGCTTGCGATTGCATGACCGTGGACAGCCAAGGCGTTAAAACGAGCGTCGCGATGATCTCTTGAATTTCTCGGTCTGAGTAGTGTCGACGTAGCTCTTCGATATGCGCAGCAGTCGTGCGCCCCGGAAGCGTCCCCGCATCGCGGGCTAAGCGGAAAGCCGCCTTCTCCACATCAGAGTAGTGTTCCGAGCGTTCAAAATCCATGAGGGAGCGGATCTTCGCCGCAACCGCCTCCATCTCCTCCGGGGGGACTTTATCGTACACATACTCGTCTTCGATTTCTTGAAACGTGCCGTAAGCCCCGTGCGCTTGGCAGTGAACACACCCGCTCGCCAATTGATAAACGAAGAAGAGCGACCATTTCATTTGCAGATCGACGGCGCGATCCCTTTGCAGCGTAAACGCGTCCATCCCAAGCGTTCCGAGACCGCTCTTACGGCTCCAAGAGTTGTCCAACTTGTGTCGTTCGCTAAACGGGACGCGCGTTTCCGGCACGACCGCCGGTTTGAAGTAAGCGTAGTCGTAAGCGGCGACATCAAAAGGCGCCGTCCCGGACGGCGGCTCATTGGCGTCGTCAGCGTCAGGCGCTACCCACCGAAGGTATTCGGTGGGATAAAAATCAAACGGCTCTTCAATGCCGTCTTGATCGCCGTCAAAGGTCATTTCGGACACGCCGTAACCTGTGATCTGATTAAGGTAATCCGTACGCAGTCTTGGCGCTCTCGCGGTTAGGTCTCCGGCATTCCAGTCCGCTACAAACTCGTCATGA
>JBCCZS010000126.1:0-9479 GCA_039187035.1 Pseudomonadota bacterium
GGACACGCCCAATTGCAAGCCGCCGATGATCCCGCCGAGGTAATTGGCCGGCGACAAATAGGTGATCTTCGTCGCCTGTCCCGTCACATCGTTGACGGTGTGCACGTCGTTAATGCCGGTGAGGTCGGTGCGCCAATCATTGACGTTGATCGCGCGGAAAATGGTCGGGGCGGTCACCGCAAGCGTGCGGGCCGCGCCTTTGTCGCGGCCGACGATAATTTTGCCGAACCCGCCGCGGGCGTAAGCGTACGCCGTCTGCAGGAACGCGTCGGAATCGGTCGGGCCGATCCCGCGCGCGCCGCCGATCGTCAGGCTGGAAAACCGGCCGCCGCCGTAAATTCGGTTCGGTTGCTGGCCGTCGAGACGCGCGCCGACGACGGCGCCGATCTCCAGGCCGTTGTCGAGCACGGTCGAGCTTTTCAAGGTGATCTCGGCGTCGAGGTCGCCGGCTTCCTCGCCGTCGCTAACCCCCGCCACGACGGACGCCTCGCCCTCAAGATCGATCTCGATGTCGTCAGCGGCGAGCGCGACGCACGGCGCGCTGAGCGCGGCGACGATCGCCGTCGCCGCCCCCGCCAGTAAGCCTTTCGCTTTGACCGTCATCCTGACCGTCATCCTAGCCGCCTATTTCCGGCGAGCGCGTCCCCTTCGACGCGCAAACCGGCCGGTGTCTCATACGCTTTCTACGCCAGACTCTATCTACACAAGACTTTAGCCGCGGCGTCGCGCTTTGGCGGCGGTCACGGTTTACAAACGCCGGACGCGCCGGAAAAGCGGTTCACGCACCCGGCGTCAGTCATCAGGAATAGGAGGGACGCCGAGCGAGGGTCAAGGACGCGCCTCGTGCGGGCGTTGTCTAAATGCGGGTTTGTGGTAGGAAAACAACGCTTAGCGTCCCAGGCGCGCGCAACGTCGAGTTTCCCCCTCCATGGATGAACAAAAATCCTCTCAATTCAAGGCTTTAGTGATCGCGGCTTTGGCCGCTGGCGCGGCCGCGCTAGCCGCCTGTGCGGGCGGCGGCGCGAAGGACAACCGCAACGCGACGCTGCCGTCCTACGGCGCCGCCGGCAAGGGCGGCGCGCCGACGACGGTCAATCGCTATTTGTGGGCGGCCTCGCTTGAAACGCTCAATTTTTTGCCGGTCTTCTCAGCAGACCCGATCGCCGGGCTGATCATCACCGATTGGTATTCCAATCCCGAAGCGCCGGCCGAACGGTTCAAAGTGAACGTTTACATTCTCGACAGCGCGCTCCGGGCGGACGCGCTGCGCGTGTCGGTGTTTCGTCAGGCCAAAATTGAAAACGACTGGCAGGACGCGAACGTGAACCCGGCGACGCCCCGCGAGATCGAAAACGCGATCTTGACGCGCGCGCGCCAGTTGCGCCTCAACTCGATCGACCAGTAAGGCCGGCCGACCCGCCGGTCGCTCGCGCGCCGGGGCGGATCCCGGCGCTTCATCGCAACGCCGCCGGATAGCGCCATGGCCGCCGACACGCCCCGTTACAACCCCGCCGAAGTCGAGCCCAAATGGCGCGCGCGCTGGGCCGAGGTCGACGCGTTTAAGACGCGAGGCGACCGCGACCGGCCGAAATACTACGTCCTGGAGATGTTCCCCTACCCGTCCGGGCGCATCCACATCGGGCATGTGCGCAACTACGCCATGGGCGACGTCGTCGCGCGCTACAAGCGCGCCAACGGCTTCAACGTGCTCCATCCGATGGGCTGGGACGCCTTCGGCATGCCCGCGGAAAACGCCGCCATGCAGACCGGCGGGCACCCGAAGACGTGGACCTACGACAATATAGACATCATGCGCGGGCAATTGCAGCGCATGGGGCTTTCGATCGATTGGAGCCGCGAGTTCGCGACGTGCGACCCGGAGTATTACGCGCACCAACAGCGGCTGTTCCTGGACTTCTGGAAGGCCGACTTCGTCGAGCGCCGCAAATCCTTCGTCAATTGGGACCCCGTCGACCAAACGGTGCTCGCCAACGAGCAGGTGATCGACGGCAAGGGCTGGCGCTCCGGCGCGCCCGTCGAACGGCGCGAACTCTCCCAATGGTTTTTGAAAATCACCGACAAGGCCGACGACCTGCTTGACGCGTTGGACGACGGGCGCCTGGCGGGATGGCCGGACAATGTCCGCCTGATGCAGCGCAATTGGATCGGCAAATCCAAAGGCCTGAAAATGCGCTTCGAATTCGCCGGCGACGCGCCCGAGGGCTTTGAGGCCGGCCTTGAGGTCTACACGACCCGGCCGGACACGCTGTTCGGGGCGAGCTTTTGCGCCGTCGCGCCGGACCATCCGCTCGCCAAAGCCTATGCGGCGACGGACCCGGCGATCGCGGCGTTCGTCGCCGCGTGCCAGGCCGAGGGGACGTCCGAAGAAGCGATCGAGAAAGCCGAGAAGCGCGGCGCGGCGCTGCCGCTTGAGGTCGCGCATCCGTTCGTCGAAGGCGCGCGCCTGCCGGTCTACGTCGCGAACTTCATTTTGATGCAATACGGGACCGGCGCGATTTTCGGCTGCCCCGCGCACGACCAGCGCGACCTGGATTTCGCCCGCAAGTACGACCTCGACGTGAAAACCGTCGTCCTGCCGCCCGACGAAGACCCGGCGACCTTCGCCGTCGGCGACGAGGCGTATGTCGGACCCGGCGCGCTATTCAACTCGCAATTCCTGGACGGTCTGACCGTTGAAGACGGGCTCGCCGCGGCGATCGCCAAGATCGAAGAGATGGGCCTCGGCGCGGCGACGACGAACTACCGGCTGCGCGATTGGGGCGTGTCGCGCCAGCGTTACTGGGGCTGTCCCATCCCGGCGATCCATTGCCCGACCTGCGGCGTCGTCCCTGTGCCGGAGGCCGACTTGCCGGTGACCTTGCCGGACGTCGACGCCGCGGAATTCAACACCCCCGGCAACCCGCTCGACCGCGCCGACGACTGGAAACGCGTCGTCTGTCCGCAATGCGGCGGCGAGGCGACCCGCGAGACCGACACGTTCGACACGTTCGTTGATTCCAGCTGGTACTTCGCCCGCTTCGCCGCCGCGCGCGAGGACAAGCCCGTCGACGTCGAGGAGGCGGCCTATTGGCTGCCCGTCGACCAGTATATCGGCGGCGTCGAGCATGCGATCTTGCACTTGCTTTATGCACGCTATTTCACGCGTGCGATGCGCGAGACCGGGCATTTGTCCTTGGACGAACCGTTTTCGAACCTCTTCACGCAAGGCATGGTCACGCACGCGACCTACAAAGACGGCGAGGAGTGGTTGACGCCCGACGAGGTCGTCGTCGAGAGCGGCGCGGCGCGACGGGTCGACACCGGCGCCCCGGTGGTCGTCGGCGCGATCGAGAAGATGTCGAAGTCCAAAAAGAACGTCGTCTCCCCGGAAGCGATCGCCGACCAATACGGCGCGGACGCGGCGCGCTGGTTCATGCTCTCGGACTCCCCGCCCGAACGGGACGTCGAATGGACCGACGCCGGCGTCGTCGGGGCCTGGAAGCTTGTGGGGCGCATTTGGGACGCCGTCGCCGCCCAGGCGGGTCTTCTGAAAACCGCCGATCTATCGGCGCTCGACGCGGCCGACCGGGACCTGCGGCGCGCGACGCATGCGGCGATCGCCGGCGTCAGCGAGGATATCGAGCACTTCCGGTTCAACAAAGCGATCGCCCGGATTTACGAATTCTTGAACACGCTGCGAAAAACCGACGCCGCCGGCGCCGGGGCCCGCGCCGAAGCCTTATCGACGTTGACGCGGCTCGTCGCGCCGTTCGTACCGCATCTGGCGGAGGAATGTTGGGAGACGCTCGGCGGCGAGGGCTTGGTGTGCGACGCGCCCTGGCCGCAGGCGGACGCGGCGCTCCTCGTAGCCGACGCGATCGTTCTCGGCGTTCAAATCAACGGCAAGCGCCGCGCGGAGATTTCAACGCCCGCCGACGCCGACAACGACGCGGTGCAGGCGATCGCGCTCGCCCACGAAGACGTGCGCCGTCACATCGACGGCAAAACCGTCCGTAAGGTGATCGTCGTGCCCAAACGCATCGTCAACATCGTCGCGAATTAGCGAACGGAAGGGGCCGCCATGCACGTGCGCGCGCTGAGCATTCTCGGAAAAATCGCCCTTGCGGCGGCCGCGGTCTGTGCGGCAGGCGCGCTCGGCGGCTGCGGGTTCACGCCGCTCTATGCGGAGAACGCCGCCGGCGACGCAGCTCGGTTGCGCAACGTCAAACTGATGAGCGTCAACGGGCCGCCGTCGATCGGCCCGGTTGTCGAAGACGCCTTCAACGACCGCCTCGCCGCCCTGCCCGAGGCCGAAGCCGAATATGCGCTCTTCCTCGATGTCGACGAAGCCGCGCAACGCCTCGCCGTTCAGTCGGACGGCTCAGTCACGCGCTTTAATTATTTCTTGCGCGGCAGCTATGTCCTGACGCGGATCGCCGACGGACGAACCTTCAAAGGGTCTTCCGAAGCGGTCGCGTCCTTCAACGTCGTGACCTCGCAATATTCGACGCTGTTTGCGGAAGAGACCGCACGCGAAAAAGCGGCGCGCAATCTCTACGCGGGGATCGAGCGCGAAATCCTCACCCAACTCGCCGACGAGCGCGAGGCCGCGCGCCCGGAGCGCGCCTTCCCCGAACGCGACATCGACCTCGACCGCGACCGCGCGCGATGACCGCGTTAAAGGGGCGCGCGATCGACGCGTTCGTCGAGAAACGCGATCCGACCGTCGCCGCCGTCCTCATTTACGGCCCGGACGAGGGGCTCGTGCGCGAACGCGCCGACGCGCTCGCCCGTCAGGTGGTCGACGACTTCAAAGACCCCTTCAACTACATCGAACTGACCGACGCCGATATCAAAGCCGAACCGGCGAGGCTCGCCGACGAGGCGGCCGCGTTGTCTTTCGCCGGCGGCGAGCGATTAGTTCGTATACGAACGACAGGCGATGCGGCGGCGAAGGCGGCCGCGGCGTTGGTCGACGGCCTGGAGGCCGGTTCGGTGCAAGCGAACGCATTGACGCTCGTCGAGGCGGGCGATCTGAAAAAGACCTCGTCCCTACGCAAATTGTTTGAGCGATCCAAACGCGTCGCCGCGCTCCCCTGTTACATCGACGGGGAAGCGGACCGGCGCGCCCTGGTCGAAAAAGCCGCGCAGGACGCCGGCCTTGCCTTCGCGCCGGACGCGCTCGCTGCGTTCACGGCGGGCCTGGCGGACGACCGCGGCGTCGCGCGCGCCGAGATCGACAAGCTCCTCATGTACAAAGGCGACGACGCGGAGCGGACGCTGACGCTTCAGGACGTGCGCGCCGTTTCGGCCGACGGCGCGAGCGACGCGACCGACGAGGCGGCGGCCGCGTGCGGCGACGGCGACGCGGCGGCGCTGTCGCGGGCGTTGCATCGAACCGCCGTCGCCGGCGGCTCGCCGATCGCGGTCCTGCGGGCCGTTCAACGCCAAATCGGGCGGCTGCACGACGCGCGGCGGCTCGTCGACGCCGGCCATACGGTCCGCGACGCCATGACCAAAGTGAAGCCGCCGGTGTTTTTCGTTGAACAACGCGCCTTCGCCCGCCGGCTGGACGTGTGGAACACGGCGCGATTGGCGCGGGCGACGGACGGGCTCGTGCGGGCGGAACTAGAGGCGAAGACGACCGGCGCGCCGCAACGGGAAATCGTTGAGCGCGCCTGTCTTCGGGTTGCGGCGATGGCCGGCAAGCGGCGCTAAACGCGCGCGTCCATGAGGCGGCGGCAGACGTCGTCGAGCTGGTCGAGCGTCAAATACCGAATGGTGACCGCGCCCGCGCCCTTCGGCGTGTGCTCGATCTCAACGTCGAGGCCGAGCGCAGCCGCAAGATCGGCCTCCAGCGCCCGCGTATCGGCGTCTTTCGGACCGCGCGCGCCCGGCTTGGAGGGGCGCGGCCGGTCGGTCCCGCCGTCGCCGGATTCCTTCACGAGCGTTTCGGTCTGGCGGACGGACAACCCGTCCTTCAACACCGTTTCACAGAGCGCGTCCGGATCGTCCGCGCCGAGGAGCGCGCGCGCGTGGCCCATGGTGATTGCGTCTTCGGCGACCGCGCGGCGGGTCTGCGCCGGCAACGCCAATAGGCGCATGATGTTCGCGACATGGCTGCGGGATTTCCCGACCGCGCGCGCGATTTGTTGTTGCGTGCGCCCGTAAACGTCGCCGAGCCGTTTGTAGGCTTCGGCCTCCTCCATCGGGTTCAGATCGACGCGCTGAACGTTTTCGATGAGCGCGATTTCCGCGGCTTCTTCATCCGTCAGTTCACGGATGACGACGGGAACGTCGTGGAGCTTGGCGCGTTGCGCGGCCCGCCACCGGCGCTCGCCCGCAACGATTTCGTAGGCGTCGGCGCCCATCGGCCGCACGAGGATCGGCTGCAACATGCCGCGCGCTTTGACGGAGTCGGCAAGCTCTTGCAGCGCGTCGTCGTTGAAGGCGCGCCGCGGTTGTTCGGGATTGGGCTTTAAGAACGCGACCGGCAACGTCGATTTCGGCCCGCCGGCCGACGCGGCGGGTTCCGGGGCCACGGGCTGCTCGACCGGCACGTCGCCGAGGAGCGCGTCGAGGCCGCGGCCAAGTCCTTTTTCTTTCTTCTTTGCGGCTGCGGCCATGGCGCGGGTCTTTCGTCGTTAGGCGGGGCGGCGGAGGACGGTCAGGCCGCGCGGCGGCTTTCTTTTTCGCGTTGGAGCAACTCGCCCGCAAGGCGGATGTAGGCCTGACTGCCGGCGCATTTCAGATCGTAAAGGATCGCCGGCTTGCCGTGGCTCGGGGCCTCGCTCATGCGGACATTGCGGGGGATGACCGTCTGGAAGACCTTGTCTTTCAGGTGCGTGCGCACGTCGGCGGCGACTTGTTTGGCGAGCCGGTTGCGCCGGTCGTACATCGTTAAGACGACGCCCTGGAGGGCGAGCCCCGGATTGAGCCGGGCGCGGACGGTGTCGAGCGTGCGGAGAATTTGGCTGAGGCCCTCGAGCGCGAAGAACTCAGCCTGCAGCGGCACGATCACCGCGTCGGCGGCGACGAGCGCATTGACCGTCAAGAGGCTGAGCGAGGGCGGGCAGTCGATGACGACATAGGTGAAGCCCGCCGCTTCGCCCTCGGCGACATAAGCGTCGAGCGCGTCTTTCAGGCGGAAGTGCCGGCGGTCGGCCTCCAACAATTCCACCTCGGCGCCGGCGAGTGCGACGCCGCCCGGCGCGACTTCGAGCCCGGGAATGTCCGTTCGCGTCACCGCGGTTCGCAACGGCTCGTCGCCGGCGAGCACGTCGTAGGTCGTCACCCGCCGGTCGCCCATGTCGATGCCGAGGCCGGTCGAGGCGTTGCCTTGGGGATCGAGATCCAGGAGCAAGACGCGTTCGCCGACGGCCGCGAGCGCCGTCGACAGATTGATCGCGGTCGTCGTTTTGCCGACGCCGCCTTTTTGGTTTGCGATCGCCAGCACCCGGGGGCGGCGGCGTTGCGAGGCGGCGGGGTCGGCGTTGAACAAGACGGTGGACCTATGATCGGGGGGCGAGGCCGGTGATTTTGAGGATCGCAGCGGCCGGGTCCGTGACGCTTGGCCGCGCGTCGACTTCTATGCGCCATGATTTGCGGGCCTCGGTCAATTCATCGCGGTAGCGTTCGCCCTTGTGAAATATGAACACGGTACGCCCCCCGGCGAGCGGCGCGGTCCAGGCCAGTAATTTCGGCAGTGCAGCAACCGCGCGGGCCGTTACGACGTCGGGTTTTGCGAGGTCGGACCCCTCGATTCGCTCCGGCCGGACCGTGACGTTTTTTAGGCCCATGGCGGCTGCGGCGTCCCCTAAGAACTGGGCTTTCTTGCCGACCGATTCGACGAGCGTGACCTCTAGGCCGCGCGCGGCGCCCATGGCCGCAAGGACGAGGCCCGGAAACCCGGCGCCGCTGCCGACGTCGACCACCGTACGCGCGTCGTCCGGGATCAGCGGGTAGAGCTGCGCGCTGTCGAGGAAATGCCGGCGCCAGCGGTCGGGAAGCGTTGAGCGCGCAACGAGGTTGTGGCGCTCGGCGGCTTCCAAGAGGACGGCGTCGAAGGTTTCGAGTTGCGACAATGTTTCACGTGAAACATGCGCGGCGGCGGCGAACTCGGTCGGCGTCACCGGCCCGCCGCCGACGCCGCGCCGCCGCGTTTTTTGATCCAGGCGAGGAGAACCGCGAGCGCGGCGGGCGTCACGCCCTCAATGCGCCCGGCCTGGCCGAGCGTCGCCGGGCGCGCCTCACCCAGCCGTTGGCGCACTTCGTTCGACAGACCCGGGATCGCGCCGTAGTCCGCATCGAGCGGCAACCGGAGGCGCTCTTCTTTTTTGAACGCCAAAATGTCAGCGCTCTGGCGATCGAGATAACCGCTATAGAGCGCTTCGATCTCGACCTGCTCGCGGGCCGCCGGCGGAAAGTCAGCGGCCGCCGGCCAGATCGCCGCGATCGTCTCGTAGGTTACGTCCGGCAGCGACAGGAGCTCCAACGCAGTCCGCCGCCGGCCGTCGAGCTTGATCGCGACGCCGCGCCGCGCCGCTTCGTTCGGCGTGAGATCCACCGATCGCGCCCACGACAAGGCCGCGTCGACAGCCGCGCGTTTCACGTGAAACGCGGACGCGCGCGCCGCGCCGACGAGGCCGACGGCTTCGCCGAGCGGCGTCAACCGCGCGTCGGCGTTGTCGGCCCTGAGCGTCAGCCGATACTCCGCGCGCGAGGTGAACATTCGATAGGGCTCGGAGACGCCGCGCGTGACGAGGTCGTCGATCAAGACGCCGATATAGCCCTGCGACCGGTCGATCAGCAGCGGATCGCGGCCGGCAAGCGCAAGCGCGGCGTTCGCCCCCGCGACCAGCCCTTGCGCCGCCGCTTCTTCGTACCCCGTGGTGCCGTTGATTTGGCCGGCGAGGTACAAGCCCGGGAGCCGTTTGGTCTCTAGCGTCGCCAGGAGCGCGCGCGGATCCACATAGTCGTATTCGATCGCATAGCCCGGCCGGAGGATCGTCGCGTTTTCCAGGCCGGCGATCGTCGCGACGAACGCCGCCTGCACGTCGGCCGGCAGCGAGGACGAGATCCCGTTCGGGTAAACGGTCGGATCCTCCAAGCCTTCCGGTTCGAGGAAAATCTGGTGGCGCTCTTTCTCCGCAAAGCGCACCACTTTGTCCTCGATCGAGGGGCAATAGCGCGGCCCGCGCCCGGAGATGGCGCCGCCATAAACCGCGGACTGATCGATCGCCGCTTCAATAATCGCATGCGTTTCACGTGAAGTGTGCGTGATCCCGCACGCTATCTGCGGGACGCGGATGCGGTCCGTCAGAAACGAAAACGGAACCGGGGCCGCGTCCGCCGGCTGCATGTCCAACCGGTCCCAAGCGACCGTGCGGCCGTCGAGCCGCGGGGGCGTGGCGGGTTTGTAAACGCCCCACCCCCACCCGGCCGCGGAAAAACGAAAGGCAAACCCCACCCCCCCCCCC
>JBCCZS010000127.1:0-9346 GCA_039187035.1 Pseudomonadota bacterium
ATGAACTCGGCGTTCTGGCGCAGGTCGACCGCGAAGTCGGTCTGGGCGACTTCGGACCCGTCGAGATAGACGCGCGAGCCGTCGGGCCCCGTCGTGAGGGCGAAGTCGTAATCGCGACCAGCCTCAATGCCCGGTAGACGGATGAATTCGCTCGCCGAGCCGTTTTGGAGGCGCACGACCAGTTGGCCGGCCTGGATCATGACGAGGAGGTGGTTGCCGCCGCCGGTGAAGCCGGAGGCGTCTTTGGTGAAGAGCCCCTGGACGCCGCCGACGCGGTCTGCGTTGAAGGAGAACGCGACGGTCGCGGCTTGGCTTTCATAGGCCGCCTCGTGCATGACCTCGACGACGGCGCCGAGCGATCCGTCGAGGACGGTCTCGCCGAGCATCTCGAAGACCGGGGCGGGCGGGCCGTCGCCTGGGACGGGATCGGGATCCGGGTCCGGATCATCGACGGTCTCGCGGACGGTGACGGCGACGCGGCCGACGTCGGTTCCCTGACGTCCGTCGCTCACCGTGTAGTCGAACGCGGCGTCGCCGAAGAAGTCCGCATCGGGCGTAAAGGTGACGGTTCCGTCGGCGTTGAGGACGGGCGTTCCGTTGACGCCGGCGCCGACGGAGAGAATCGCGAGCGGATCGTCGTCGGCGTCGGTATCGTTGTCGAGGAGATCGCTCGGCTGCAAAGTGAGCGCGACGTTTTCGTCCGTCGCCGCCACATCGTCGGTCGCGACCGGCGGCGTGTTGGTCGGCGACGGGGGCGGCGCATCCCCGTCAGCAAAGAGCGCGTCGATTTGATCGGGCTCGAGGGCTTGGTCAAAGAGGCGTTTGTCGGCGATCGTGCCGGCGAAGGGGGCGTCGAAGCCGGCGGCGCCGGTCTCGGAGGCCCAGCCGCGCCCGCCGAACTGAATGAACTCGGCGTTCTGGCGCAGGTCGACCGCGAAGTCGGTCTGGGCGACTTCGGACCCGTCGAGATAAACGCGCGATCCGTCCGGGCCCGTCGTCAGGGCGAAGTCGTAGTCGCGGCCGGCCTCAATGCCCGGTAGGCGGATGAATTCGCTCGCCGAGCCGTTTTGGAGGCGCACGACCAGCTGGCCGGCCTGGATCATGACGAGGAGGTGGTTGCCGCCGCCGGTGAAGCCGGAGGCGTCTTTGGTGAAGAGGCCCTGGACGCCGCCGACGCGGTCTGCGTTGAAGGAGAACGCGACGGTCGCGGCTTGGCTTTCATAGGCCGCCTCGTGCATGACCTCGACGACGGCGCCGATCGATCCGTCAAGGACGGTCTCGCCGAGCATTTCGAAGACCGGGGCGGGCGGGCCGTCGCCTGGGACGGGATCGGGATCCGGGTCCGGATTGGGATCGTCCGCAGGCGGTTCGTTCGGGTCGGTGATGTCTAATCGGCCGATCCGCCCGCGAAAGAGCTGCGCATAGTAGATATTGCCGTCGGGCCCCTGTTTAAAGTGGACCGGGGCGAAGCCGTTGAACGTTTCGTACAGGAATTGAACGTCGCGCCGATCGTCCGTGCTTACCGAGTAGACCTCGCCGCGGACGACGTCGGTGAAAATATAATGTCCCTGCAATGCGTCCGGCAGGTTGGGCGAATCGATAATGTCGTCGGCGCCGGTGATCGCCTGGACTTGGAAGCCCGGCGCGCTGTCGGCATGGGCGAAGGCGCGATAAGAGGGGGTGATGACGATCGAGCCGTCGGCGACGCGGGCGTAAAAATCCTGCGCCTCCGGTAGGTTGCGATAGCCGAAGGTCGGTCGCAGAGAACCGTTGTCGCCGCCCTCGTAAAACGGCCAGCCGAAATTCGCGCCGGGCCCGCCCGAATTGATTTCCTCCCACGTGTTCCAGCCGGTCGTTGCAATAAAGAGTTTGCCCTCCACGTCGAACGACATGGAGAAGGGATTGCGCAACCCGCTCTGGTAAACCTTGGCCGCGTTCGCATCGAGGTCGCCGCCGACGGTGTCGACGAACGGATTGTCGGCAAGGCCTCGACCGGTCATCGGGTCTACACGGAGAATTTTACCCGAAAGCGAGTTGATGTCTTGCACGGCCAGCGTGCGCGGGTCCGTTCGATTAAAGGCCGTGCCGTCGCCGATGGCGATATACAACGCGCCGTCGGGGCCGAATTCGAGCGGGCCGCCGGCATGGGAGATTGAATCGACTTTGATGTAGTCCTGCTTGAAGCCGCCTATTCCGTCGCCGAGTTCTGAGTTCGGCGGCGCTTGGTCGATTGTGGAGTCCGCCACGCCGCCGCCGGCGATGTCGGCGAGCGATTGGCCGCCAGCGCCGACGATGATCGTCTTCGATCCGGGTACGACTGTTTGATAATTGTCGTCGGCGTTCAATTCAAAGCGCGCGACATGGGCGAAGCGGTTGCCGCGGCCGTCGGCGCCCGCGTTGCCGCTATTGCCGGCGACGTCAGGCGGGTCGACCACGTAGAACGCATAAATGTAGGGCTCGGCCGGAAAGTCCGGGTGGAACGCAATGTCGAGCAGGCCGCGGTCGTTGGCGTTATTCACCTCATCCCGAATGTCGAGGACGGTTGAAATGCGCGCATCGCCGTCGAGATCGCGCAAAATGATCCGGCCCGCCTTTTCGGCGACATAGACGCGCGTCGGATCGACCGGTGAGAATTCGAAGGCGATCGGCTGCGCGAAGCCGGAAAGGACGTCCGTTTCGACGACGTCGAAATTCGATACGAGCGGCGGTTCGGCGACGGGCGGCGGCGCCGGCGTTTCGTCGTCCAAAATGTCTACGCGGGTCGTTCGCGGAAACAAGAGCGTCCCGCTGTCGACGCTGATGATCGACACCGTGAACGTTTCGGTCGGTTCGCCGAGCGTGTCGTCGACGACGTCGATTGGGACGACGATCCGCGCGACGTCAGCGGGGATCGTGACGGCCGCTTGGATCGGCGCGACGTCGGCCGCGCTCGCCGTGTCGAGCGTGACGCCGTACGTCACCGTTACGGGTTGCGACAGGTCTCCGGTGCGCTCAATCGCAACGAGCGCGCGACCGTCCGATTCAAGGACGCTTTGTTCGCCCGTCGCTAGAAAGATTTCCCCCGACACGCCAATACTCCGTTGTTTGATCAAACCGACGCTTCGCGGGAGAAAAGCGTTGCATTCGGCGCGCCAAGTTGATTGGCAGCGCTATCCGCGGGGTAAGCTCGCCTTTTCGGGGAGAATGCCGTCTACGGATCGCCAAGGGGGGGCGGCAATAAGTTCGGTATACAGAGCGAAGAAAGATGCTTGAGGCTAAAGTGTAGGCAGGTGAGCCCTCGCCGGGATGTGGCGTCGCCTTTTGCAAACGCGTTCGATCCGTTTTTTGAGAAACGGGTAGAGCGACGTTGGAAATTGCGTAGCCGAATTCGCGTCGCAGACGGTCCGAACCGTTAGCGGAGAACGGGGGAGGAATTTCGAAGTCTGTTTCCCTTAGCCGCGACTGCGGCTCGGGCGGCCAGCCCGCCCCCGCGGAGGACATCGCGCAGCGATTGTCCGCGAGCGATATAATGGCGGAGAGGAAGGGATTCGAACCCTCGAAGCGGGGATAAGCCGCTTACTCCCTTAGCAGGGGAGCGCCTTCGACCACTCGGCCACCTCTCCGCCGCCGAAAATGTCGCCATTTCAGCGTCGATGCAAGGCGCAGCGTGTGCTCGTTTAGGGCTGCTCCGGTTTCGGTCGGGGGCGTTCTTCGCGCGCGGCCGCGGTCGGGTTCGCTCGGGGTCGCCTATCGGCAAACCGCGCCGCCGCTGCGCAGTTCGGCGAGCATGCCGGCGTTGAGGTCGCCGGCGGCGGCTTCTTCCGCGTCGACGCGCGCGATGTACGTGCGGTAGGTCTCGCAATCTTGCACCGGCGCGTCATTTGCGATGGCCAGAAGGTCGGTCTCGTCCGCCCGAGGGGCAGCGCTTGTGTCGGGGGACGCGCCGGCGTCGACAACCTGGTCCGCGGCGGCCTGGTCCGGTTCCACGCCGTTGACGATGTCTTCCAGAATTTTGCTGAAGGTCTCGGCGGCAGGCTCCGACGGTGCGGGCGCCGTCGACGCCGGATTGAAGCCCGGGAATTCCGCCGCTGCAGCGTTTTGCGCAGGCGCTATTTTGGCCGCCGGCGAGACGGGGGCCGCCGACGCGGCGACGCGTGCGGCGAGCGCCCCGCCGGTCGTTTCAGCCGCCGCGCGGACGGCGCGCGTGTCGCCGGCGGGCGCGGCGGCGATCTCGTCCGCGGTCGGCATGGGCGCTTTGGAGGTGGGGGGCGCTTCGGAGGCGGGCGCCGCCTCAGGGGCCGGGGCTTGCGGCGCATCCGCGTCCTGCGAGACCGGCGCCGGTTCGCCGTTCGCATCGGCGTGCGCCGGCTCGGTTTGCGTTTCTTTCACGCGGCGTCGCGACACGGCGCGACGCGCGCGGCGCACCTGGGAGCGCCAATCCGGCGCCTCAAAGCCCCGACGGCGGCGCGTGCGCCGTTTGGACTTCGCAGCTTTTTCGGCGGCCTCCGCGGCGACGTCGAGCGCGGCGACGGCGACCGGCTCCGGCGGTTCGGTATGTGCGGGTTCCGGCAAGGAAAAGCGTTCGGCGATGGCGGCGATGCGCGCCGGCTGATCGAAATCGATCGCGACGCGCGCCGGACCGTCGACGGCCCCGGCGCGCCGGCGCTCGCCCCCGCGCTCCAAATCGGACGACAAACGTCCCGGGATCGGGCGATCGGTTAAGCGGGCGCGGTAAATCTGCGTGTTTTCAAGGACGCGTTGGACATAGTTGCGCGTTTCACTGAACGGAATTTGTTCCACCCAGTCGATCGGATCGACCGTTGTCGCGCGCGGGTCGCCATAGGCTTTCACCCACTGCGTCACGCGGTGCGGCCCCGCGTTGTAGGCCGCGAACGTCATGATGTACGAACCGTTGTAGCGCTTGAGCAAATGGGACAAGTGCGCCGAACCGACGATCATATTGTAGTCGGGATCGTCGAGGAGGCGGCTGCGTGAATAGACGAGGCCTTCTTTGCGCGCGGTTAGCTGCGCCGTCGCCGGCATCAGTTGCATAACGCCGCGCGCGCCGGCTGAGGAGTAAGCCCGCGGGTTGAACTCCGACTCTTGGCGCGACAGGCCGAGGATGACTTCCGACGGCGCGAACTGCGCGGCCATGGCCGGAACGCCGATCAGCGGATACGAGACCGTCGGCGCGGCGGCCCCGCGACGAACGGCCATTTTGCCGGCGCGTACCGTAATGTGCGGCGCGCGTTCGCCTTCGGTGATTTCCGCCAAGGCTTTGTATTCGCCGGGCGACTGAAGCCGATCGTCAAGATGATACGCAAAGACGAGGAAACTGCGCGGCGCGTCGATCTCGGAGAGCATCATCAAGGCGCGGGCGAGGGGGCGCGCGGCGAACTGTTCACGCTCATCCCGCGTCGGCGCGTTGTCGGCGGCGAAGGGCGTCGTCTCCTCGGCCCCGGAGAGCTTTTCGGCCGCGAGTTGCCCGTAATAGGTGTAAACATGTTGGGCGGCGAAGCGGTAATACTCCATCGCGCGCGCCGTCGCGCCGGCGGCTTCGGCGGCGCGGCCGCTCCAATAGGCCCCGCGTGCGACGGAGATCGGCGCCGTTACGGTGGCTGAGAGCGCTTTGAAGTGCGTTTCGGCGCGTTCCGGATCGCCGAGGTGACGCAGCGCGATCCATCCGGCGTTGAACTCGGCTTCCGAAAAGCTCGTGCTCGGTTTCAACGCATGGCCGGCCGCCATCGCGTAGGCGTCTTGCGGGCGGCCTTCTTTCAGCGCCCAGCGCATGAGGAGATTTCGTTCCGACCACCAACGATCGGGGTTGCGCGCGACGTCCGGGTCGGTCGGCCCGCGGCGCGCGACGGCGACGGCCGTCGGTTCTTCGCGCGCGCGTCGGTAATAGCGCACCGCGGCGAGCTGCACGCCGCTGTCGGCGCGGTCTTCCACGGGCAACGCTTCGTAGAGCTGCGGCGCGCGGCGCGCTTGGGTCAAAAATGCGGCGCGCGTCTCCGCGATGCGGCGGTCTCGCTTAGGCAGATAATTAAAGACGCGCCGGGCCGCCGTGACCTGGCGCTCCCATAACAAACGGTCGACGCGCGCGAGATGGTCTTTGGTGCGAATGTCGGCGCCGAACGCCCGTAACAGCGCGCGTTCGTCCGTCGACGACATGTTATGCGCGACCCATGCGTTGCGCGCGGTCAGAATAGCGGCGTCCTCGTCGCCCGCTTTGCGTTGGGCGCGCGCGAGCGCGAGTTTGCCTGCGCCGGTGACCGGCTCGCGGGTTTGGAACAACGCCAAAACGAGATCTTTCGGCGTCGTCGAGGTCAGCCGCTTTTCCAATCGGCGCTGAATGCGGGTGACGGCGGGCCATTCGGGGTGGCCGTCCAAGAAACGATCGGCGTCCGCTATGGAGACGCGCCGGTCGTCGGTGGAATAATAAAGCCACTGGGCGAGGCTTTCTGCGACCGGGTCGTCAAATCTGCCGAAAACGGCGCGCGCGGCGTCAAATTCGCGGTCCTTAACGGCTTCCAGGACGATCTCGAGCCTGGCGTGATCCGCCGCGCCGGCATATTGCGGGCCCGGGGCCGCCGGCTTCACGCGCGGGGCGGTTTGCGGCGCCGCGTGCGCGTTTACGACGAAAAACAGGCCCATAGCCGTAATGATCGCCGCGCTGACAGCATTGCGGGCGTCGATCCCGCCGTCACTTCGCGCCCGCTTGATCGACCTACGCATACGTCACCCGTCTTTAGCCGGTCGCCGTCGGCGGCGACGCCCCACCCGATACCATTGCATTGCTAACGCATTTCCTTGCTCAGCGAAACGCCGCCTCGGACGCGGCGGCCCGCTTGCGAGCGCGCGTCGGCGGCGTTAACCAAGGCGCTTTCAAGGCGTTTCGATATGTTGAGGCTTTCCGGCGCGATCACCGCGCTCGTCACCCCGTTCAAAGACGGCGTCGTCGACGACGACGCGTTTCAACGTCTCGTTGAGCGGCAAATCGCGGCCGGCGTGTCGGCCGTCGTTCCGGGCGGGACCACGGGCGAATCCGCGACCCTGACCCACGTCGAGCATCAACGCCTGATCGCGCTATGCGTCGAAGTCGCCGCCGGCCGCGCGGCCGTCGTGGCGGGCGCGGGGTCCAACGCGACGCGCGAGGCCGTCGAACTCGCCGCGTCCGCAGAAGAATCGCGCGCCGACGCGATCCTCGCCGTCACGGGGTATTACAACAAGCCGAGCCAGGCCGGCCTCATCGCCCATTACGAGGCGCTGCATGAAGCGACGGGGTTGCCCATCGTTCTTTATAACGTCCCGGGCCGCACGGCGTCCGATCTGGCGAACGAGACGGTCGCGCGCCTGTCGCGCTTGCCGCGGGTCGTCGCCCTAAAAGACGCCAGCGGCGATCTCGCCCGGGTGCCGCTGTTGCGCGCCGCATGCACGCCGGATTTTGCGCTTTTGTCGGGCGAGGACATGACGGCGGTCGGTTACAACGCGATGGGCGGGCGCGGGTGCATCGGCGTGTCGTCGAATGTCGCGCCGGACCGGTGCGTTGCGATGCAGGCGGCGTGCGCCGACGGCGCGTACGCGGCGGCGCTCGCCGAACAAGACGCGCTGGCTCCGTTGCACGACGTCTTGTTCGCCGACACCAATCCGGGGCCCGTCAAATATGCTTTGGCCGAACTCGGCTTATGCCGGCCGGACGTGCGCGCGCCCCTCGCGGAGCCGCCGGAGACGGTGCGCGCGGCCGTTCGGCGCGTGTTGGACGGGTTGGATCCGCCCCGCTGATGGCCGCCAAAACCGGAGGCGCGCCCAAGACGGTCGCCGAAAACCGCCGCGCGCGCCGCGAATACACGATCGAGGAAACGATTGAAGCCGGGCTCGTCCTTCAGGGTACGGAGGTCAAGGCCTTGCGCGAGGGGCACGCGACCATCGCCGAGGCCTACGCGTCGCCGGAAGACGACGGCATCTACCTCATCAACGCAACGATCCCGGAATACTCGGCCGGCAACCGCCAGAACCACGAACCCAAACGAAAACGCAAACTCCTCCTGAAGACCCGCGAGATCGCTCGGCTCGCCCAAGCCGTGGAGCGCAAGGGCTACACGCTCGTGCCGTTGAAGCTTTACTTTTCCGATCGCGGCATTGCGAAACTCGAAATCGGCGTCGGCGTCGGCAAGAAAACGCAAGACAAACGCGCAACCGTCAAAGAACGCGATTGGTCTCGACAGAAGCAACGCCTTCTGCGAGACCGCGGTTGAAAAAATAACGGAGCCCCGCGATGACCGAAGACGCGTACGAAGATCGCCCGCGCACAATGTTTTCCGCATCGCCCATATTTGTCGGAGCGCTCGCCGTCGGCTACGTCATGCGGCTTTTCTTTGGCGGGGCGCTGCCGTTCCCGCGCGCTTTTTCCGAGGGCGTCGGCGAATTGATGGTGTTGATCGCGCTTGCGGTTTTCGGCGCCGCGGTTTCGACCTTCGCGTCCGGCGGCGAGACCTTGCGGCCGGACACGCCCTCGCGCCAGCTCTTCACGACCGGTCCGTACCGGTACTCGCGCAATCCCGCTTATTTGGCGATGATGCTGTTCGGCGTCGGCTTCGGCATTGCGACGGGCAATCTGTGGACGATTATGGCGACGCTCGGCGGCGGCGTTCTCATGACGTATTTCGTCATCAAGCCGGAAGAGCGCTATCTCGAAGACAAATTCGGCGACGATTATACGACGTACAAAAACAATGTCCGCCGTTGGATTTAGCCGCGCGCGACCGGACTGGAAGCGCGGCGCGCTGCAAGGGCGCGGCGGATTTGGACGAGCGTGACGACGTCATAGGCGGCGTGGGTGACGATTGCGGCGGTCAAATCGCCTGTCGCGAGGTAGACCGCGCTCAAATAGACGCCGACGAGCCCCGCGATCACCGCATAGCCGGCCGACTGCCAATGCAAAAGGCCGAACAGGACGTTCGCAGCGAGCACCGCCAGCCAAAGCGGCGCATAGCGGTCGAGCGCCCCTTGGAGAACGCCGCGGAAGATCCATTCTTCCCAGACGCCGGCGGTCAGCGCGATGGCGACGATGAGGGGCCACGAAAACGCAAAACCCGTGCTTTCAAAAAAATTGAGTTGCGCCTCGCGGAACGCCGCGACGTTGGGTTGCCGCGTCCGGGTCAACCACAAGAGGGCCAGCGCGAGCGGGACGGTCGCGGCGAGCCCGACCCCGACGCCGGCAAGGAGCCTGCTTAGATCAGGCGCGACGGACGCGAACGCGAACGTTGCGGCGGCGGGGTTGGCGAAGGCCGCCGCGTGGCCGGCGACCCCGATACCGGCCGCGAGCGCCGTCGCGACGAGCCACCGGCGCTCTTTCGCGGGATCCGGC
>JBCCZS010000128.1:0-9272 GCA_039187035.1 Pseudomonadota bacterium
GTGCCGGTGACGATGATCGTTTCGGCCGGCGCCGGCGGTTCGGTGCGGGCGGGCGCGTCCGTGGCGGCCGCGGAGCGCTCGACGATCACGTAACCGCCCGTCCGGCTGGGAAACGCGATGAGACCGCTCCCCTCAAGCGCGCGCTCAAGCGCCTCGTCGACCGTAAACGCGCCCGATATCGCCGCAGCGGATCTGCCGGCCACCACGTCGTCCGTCGCGAAAATGCCGACGCCGTAGAGGTCCGCCAAGTCGACGAGCGCGTCTTGCAACGGACCCGCCGGCACGTCGACCTGCCGCGGCGCGGCTTGTGCGGCGACGGTCGATTGTGCGGCGGCAGGCGGCGCCGATGCGAGCGCGAGCGCTGATGCTGCGCCTAAGAGTGCGGCCGCGCCGCTCGTCCGATTGATTTGTCGCCCCACGTTGCGCCCCTCGAAAATCGTTAGCGATTGCCAATCAACCGCATCCACACCCCTTAGACTCGTGGGGGCGCCGATGCGCGCGCGCGCGTGCTTAAAAAAATTCGAAAAATCTGCCGGCGGGCGCGGGCTCGCCCTAATCAGCCCGGCTCATTTCGCTCGGATCACGATCGCCTGGGCGTCGGAGCGGTCGATCGCGACCGGGAAAAGCGCGGGCAGCGCGCCCAGCATGCCGTCAATATCCGCCGCGTCGAACGAGAAGGTCACTTTCACCGTCTCGACGCCGGCGAGGGTTGCGTCGATTTCGATGGGACGCTCGGCATACCGGTTGGCGTCGGCAATAATTTCGCTCAACGGCGCGCCGACATAGCGCATCCGGCCCGTCCGCCACGATGCGAACGTGCGCTCTTCAAAAGGTTGAACGGGCGAGAGACCTTCGTCGGCGACGGCGGCGATCCGTTGGCCCTTCACCAGGCGCTCTTGCGCGAACACCCCGGCCGGCTTGTTGTTGACGACGACCGGATGTGCGGCGTCGACGACGCCCTCTAAAACCGACAAACGCACGACGCCGCCGTTATGGCGAACGTCGAACACCGTACCGACCGCCCGGGCGACGAATTGGTCGGCGTGCACCGTGAATGGGCGGGAGGCGTCCGGCGCAACCGCAAAAACGGCGGCCCCGTTGATGAGATCGATGCGCCGCCGATCAGCCGACACTGCGACGTGAACGCGAGTCGACGGTCCGAGCGTCAACACGCTTCGGTCCGTCAACGTCACCTCTCGCATTTCGCCAACGGCGGTTTCGAAGGCGACGATCGGATTGTCGGCCAGATCCCGCGGCGGCGCGCCGGGCCCCCCAAAAAGAGCGGCGGCGACCGCAAGCACCAGGACGGCGAAAGCGCCCCCGGCGACGGCGAAACCGCGCACGGTCCAGTCGGCCGCGCCGCCAAACCCGCCGGCGATCTCGCGCACCCTGTCCGCCGCGTTCGGTTCAAAAAGCGCGGCGTCGACGTTTTGTCGGTTGAGCGCGCCGTAAGCGGCCCAAACCGTCGTCGCCCGGTCGTAGGCGTCGGCGTGGCGGGGGTCGGCCGTCAACCAGGCCTCGAACACGTCGCGCTCTGCGCGTTCGAGATCGCCGCCGCTAATGCGGACGCGCCACTCGTACGCCGCCATGCGAATGTGCTCGCAATCGCCTTCTTCCAGCGCCGACATCAGCTTTTCCGCTCCGGACGTCCCTCGAGCGCGGCTTCGATATCGAAGGCCGCTTTTGTAATATGCCGAACGACCGCGTGGCGATTGACGCCGAGCCGCTTGCCAACCTCGGTGAAATTCAACCCCTCGACGCGGTGCCACAAAAAGGCCTTTCGCCGCCGCGGCGGCATTCGTTGCAAGGTCTCATTGATGACGAGCAATTGCTGCTTCACTTCTAAGACTCGTTCGGGCGTCGAATTGGCGCCGTCGTCAGCGAAAAAAAGGTGCTCAATCTCAAAATCGTAACGCGACCGAGCATCTTTATTGCGCTTGTGGGTGAGGACGGCGTTGCGGGCGATCCGCCAAAGAAAGGCGCGGGGGTTCGCGATCCCGGATAGATCCCGGCGCTCGACAAGTTTTTGGAACGCCTCCTGGACGACGTCGCTCGGGTCCGGCGGGCCGTCTCCGAACGCTTTGCGCAAGTACGCCGTCAGCGCCTCTGCGTGGTCGGCGTAGAGCGACCGCAACGCGGCCGAGGCGATGCGATCCGATCCCGCACCGGCGTCGCCGGCTCCGGCGGTTCCAGTCGTGGCCGAAACGCTTGCGTTTCCAGCTTTCATCGACGCGAACGGTCCCCACGCTACGCCCGAACGGGCCGGCGCATACCCTGGGCCGCCCAGGTAGGCCCGGGTCGGCCCCGAGAACAACGCGCGTCGCCCGCCGGCGAGGACGCGTGCTAGCGGTCGGCCGGGGCGACGGCGCTGAAAGTCATTCGCAACACGAGTACGTCACTTTCGCCGCAATGCAAGTCGGCCCGCAGGGGCGTCGCGCGTAACACGAGCCCGCCGGTCAGAAATTGACCGTTCCGCGCACGCCCCAGATCGCCGGGCGCCCCGGCGCGACGGTGACGATCGGTCCGGGCCGGCGGTTCGTGAAGTACCGTTCGTCAAGCACGTTTTCGCCGTAGACCTCGAGCTGAAAGTCCGACCAGGCGAGCCCGGCGCGAAGATTGAGGAGGCCGTATCCGGGTTGGCGCTCGATCGCGTTGTTGTTGTTGCGGCCTTCTTGCTCGCTCCGATAGGCGTACTCGGTGCGAAAATAGCCGTCGATTTGACTGGCGATCGGCCGTCGATACTCGCCGACGGCGCTGACGTTGACGGTCGGCGCGAAAGGCAGCGCATTGCCGGTCAAATCTCCTTGGGGGGAATCCGCAAAGTCCGTGAATTCGCTGTCGAGCAAGCCCAAATTCACGTTGAACGACAGGGCGTCGGTCGGTTGCGCCGACACCTCAAATTCCGCCCCGTAAATCCGCGCCGCGGCCCCGTTGGCGGTGATCGTGTTGATGTCGTCGGGCGGGATGAAGAAGACCTCCTGGATGTCGTTGTAGTCCAAGTAAAACACGCTCGTGCGTGCGACGAGGCGTCCGTCGAACATCGTCACGTTTGCGCCGATCTCGTAGTTCCAGGCGGTCTCCGGATCGAACTGGGACGTGATCTCATCGGTTGTATCGAGATCGATAAAGGCCGTGTCGACGCCGCCGGGCCGGTAGCCGCGCGAAGCGGTCGCGTAAACGAGCAAGGCGTCGCTCGGTTCGTACTGGAGCGTAAAACTCGGCGTGAACGCTTCGTTCGAACCCGGAAAAAAGTCGCCGTTGCTGTCGGTAAGTTCGTAGTCGTCCCAACTGTAACGGCCGCCGATCGTCAATGAAAATATGTCGGTCAGTTGGATTTCGACATTGGCGAAGACCGCAATGTTTCGCGCCTCGCTGCTTTGCATGCTGCTAAAGGCGGCCGGCCCGGGCGCGTCAGGCGTTCCTACGATAAGACTGGAACCGCCGACGTCGTCGGTGGTGACGAAATTGCCGCCCAAAAGCCACTGGACGGGCGCGTCTGCGTTATTGGATTGTATGCGAAGCTCTTGTGAAATGTTCTCCTGACTGATTGTGCTGTCGAGGAACGCGCTCTGGAGGCCCAGAAATCCGTTTGCAGCGAACGTCTCCACGCCCTCGAATTCGTTGAACGCCGTGAGCGAGATCACATCAAACTGGGCCCCGCGATACTCAATGCGTGCTGAGTAGAGATCGCTGACGACGCTATTTTCCACGACGTACGGCAATGTCGTTTCCAGAAGGCCCGCATCGAAATCCGCCTCGGTGACGCCTTGCAAAGCGTCATAACGGACTTCGTTCCGCATATAGGCGATGTCGATCGTCAGATCTTGTACGGGCGCGAGCCTCAGCGCCGCTCGCCCGCCGACGGAGCCGCTCCCGAGCGCTTCCTCGTCGGTCGTGTTCTCGATAAATCCGTCCGTGTCGCGAAATAACCCGGACCCCTGGAAATATACGCCGTCGGCGATCGGGACGTTGATATGTCCTTGCACGTTGTACGTGCCGAACCGTTCAGCGCCCGCCGTCACCCGGCCGGCGAATTCGTCGCCTGGCTTGCGCGTGACGACGTTGACCGCCCCGCCGATCGTATTGCGTCCGAACAGCGTGCCCTGGGGGCCGCGAAGAACCTCGATGCGTTCGACGTCCAAGAGCGCGAGATCGTTCTGACGCAGCCCGCCGGTCGGGTTCAAAATGATCTCGTCGATATAGTAGCCGACCGACGTGCCGGTGCCGGACGCGATATTGCCGCCGCCGACGCCGCGAATGGTGAAAAGCGTTCGTGCGGCGCCGCCGTTGTTCTGGAAGCTGACGTTCGGCGAGCGAAGGGAGAAATCTTCGAAGTTGACGAAATTCGAGCGCTGAATCTCTTTGTCATCGAAGACGGAGATGCTGATCGGCACGCTTTGCAGGCTTTCTTCTCGTTTTCTGGCGGTCACGACGACGACGTCGTCGACTTCTCGGCGCGGCGCGGCGGGCGCCGGCGGCTCCACGGCGGCGATGCGCCGCGCCAAAATGACGTCCCCGGTTGAGGATCGCCTGGCTTCTAGGCCGGTCCCCTCCAGGAGCTTTCGAAGCGTTTGGTCCGCCGTCAGGGCCCCGGATACGGCCGGCGCGGTGAGGCCCGTCGTCAGCCCGCCGGGCGCGATGACGGCTAGGTCGTAGGCGTCGGAGAATGCGCGCAAGGCGTCGTCCAGCGGTTGCGATTCGATGTCGATGTTTACCAGCTCGGCCTGCGCGGCCGTTGCAGCGGGCGTTGCAATCAACAGCGCGGCCGCGCAGGCCGCTCCGGCTATCCCTGCTCGCAGGCTCCAGGTTTTCGTGTCGTAAAAGTTGATGCCGCCCATACCGCGCCCCTCGTTTAATCTGCACCCTGCGACCGGCAATCAGTCGCAGACAAACGTAAGACGCGTGGCGGGGCGGTTTGGTAATACGCGGAGAAAATTATTTTCGGCGGCCGCGGCGTTTTGCGGTCACTTCTCGGCGCGGAGCGTCAACGCGCCGTCGTCCGTTTTGTCGACCTTAAGCGGCAGCGCTTCGGACAGGGTCGTGAACATCGCGTCGATTTGGGTGGCGTCGAATATCGCCGACACGCTCATCGCCGCAAGCTCGTCGTCGGCGATGACGATCGGCGCCGGGTAATAACGGCGCGCGTCGGCCACGAGCTCGGCAAGGGGGGCGTCGACATAGGCGAGGCGGTTGCGCCGCCACGCGCCGACCGCGTCTGCGTCGACGGTTTCGACCGGTCCGACGCCGAGGCCGTCCCGGGCCGCGACGCGCTCGCCGCCCGCGAGCCGCAGCGCCGGCGGCGCCACGCCGTCCGTTTCGCCCCCGTCCTCCGAGTTATGAACGTAGGAGACGTCGACGCTCCCCTCGGCCACCGACACGCGGACTTTTTCCGGCTTCAAGGAAACGTCGAAGGCGGTGCCGGTGACGCGCACCGACAACAATCGCGTCGATACGGAAAACGGCCGCGCGGGATCGGGCGCAACATCAAAAAACGCTTCCCCCGCGGTCAATTCGGCGCGCCGCCCGTCCGCGTCGAGGGCCGTCGCGACGGTACTCGACGCGCCAACGGTAATTACCGAACCGTCGGGCAAAGCGACGTCGCGGACTTCGCCGATCGCCGTTTGATAAACGCTCCGGACCGTCGGCGGCGCAGTTCGGTCGATCGGGTTCAGCGCGACGACCGCGATCGCAAAACACGCGGCGAGCCCGCCGCCTATCGCGATCGTTCGCCCTCTGATCATTCCTAAAAATGACGTCGCCGCCGTCGACGTCGGCGTCGCTCGCTCAACGCGGGCCTCGAAACCGAGACCCAGGTCCTCGCGGGTCAAGGCGCCGAGCTCCCGCCAGCCTTGTTCGGCTCGGTCATAGGCGCGCGCGTGCCTCGGATCAGCGACCAGCCACGCGCCGAAGGCCCGATGATCGTGCTCGGACATCTCGTCGTCCATCATCGCCCGCCATTTCAAGGCGATTTCCAGGATGTCCTTGTCGTCATTCTCCATCGGTCGCTCGCTTGCGTCTTTCGTCGTCGTCATCGCTGAGCGCAGTGAGAATTTCAGCCGCCGCCGCCGCCACATAGCTGCTCACCGCGGGACGGGAGATCCCGAGTCTCCGCGCCGCCTCCGCATGGGTCACGCCGTCGATCCGTACAAGAAGGAAAGCGCTTTTGCGGCGCGTCGGCATACGGCTCAAGATCTCCGCAACACGTCGGACGTCCTCTCTCCCTCTTAAGACGCGCTCCGGCGTCAAATGGTAATAGGCGTCGTCCGAACTTATTTCGCGGACGTCGGCGGTTTTGCGTTCCAAGGCCCGCAACGCGCGAATTTGCGACACGGCCATATTGCGCGCCGTGCGCCAAAGATACGCTTTGAGGTCGTCGACATGGTCGAGGCTCGCTGCGCCGCCGAGCCGGGCGAAGGCGGCTTGGGCGACGTCTTCGGGGTCCGGCGGGCCCGGCCCGAACGCGCCGTAAAGGAACGAGACGAGAGGCTTAAAGTCGCTTTTGAACAGCCGTTCGATGCGTCGCGACGGCGTTTCGGGGGGGCTTGCGCCTGCGTTTGCGCCTTCTCCCGCGCCTTTCTTTGCGTCGGGGGAAGAGCGGCGATCCGCCGGCGTGTCGATCCGGTCTTTCGATTGCCTCGGCATTGCGGCGTCGCCCCAAAGGGACGGCCGTCCCGCCCGGAATGCTTATCATTTTCAACCTGGCGGCCGCAAAAGTCCATCAAACCCGGCGCGCGCCGGCGTCGTCCCCGCGCGCCGACTTGCGGCGGCGCCGCAGCAAAGCGATAGCTGACCAATCCGTAATGTCGCCGCCAGGCCGGTTGCGACGCCAAGCGCGCCGGCGCGGCGGGCGGTCATGCGGGACCCCGCGGCCCAATTGAATCAAATGGCGGCGACTTCATGCACGCCTCGGTTACGTGCTGGGCTTAAGCCCGAAATCGTCCGTGTTTAGCCGTTGAGAGCGTGTCGCGTTATGGCTCGTCAACTTTCCCGCCGGAGCGCGCTCGCGCTCCGCGGCGCAACTTGCGCCGCTTTTCTCTTCGCCGCCGCTTGCACCGAAGGCGATTCCGGCGCGTCCGGCCCCGTCGCCGGCGGCGTCACGCCGGGCGGCGATCCGATCCCGCCGGCGAGCGCGTCGGTCGCCGACATACCCAGTGCCCAAGAGGCGTCGCGGATGCTCGCCCAAAGCACGTTCGGCGCGACGACGAATGAGATTGAACGGCTCAGCTCGGTCGGCATCTCGGAGTGGTTGCGCGACGAGGTCGCGAAATCTCATACGCGGATCCTTCCCGACATTTTGACGCTCGCCGGGCGCGACGAAGATGATCGCGACGATCTCGCCGAGGCGTTCTGGTTCCGCGCCATCAAAGGCGACGACGCGCTGCGCCAACGCGTGGCGTTCGCCCTATCGCAAATCTTCGTCGCATCGTTTGCAGACGGAACGTTGCAAAACCGCCCGATCGAATTCGCTTATTATATGGACGTGATCGGCGACAACGCGTTCGGCAACTACCGCCAGCTCCTCGAGGAAATCACCTACAGCCCGGCGATGGGGATTTACCTCACCTATCGCGGCAATCGCAAAGCGAACGAAGACCGCGGCACCGTGCCGGACGAAAACTACGCCCGTGAGGTGATGCAGCTGTTCAGCATCGGCCTCGTTCAGCTGCAGCGCAACGGCGAGCCCGTCCTTGACGCGCAAGGCCAGCCGATTGAAACCTACACCAATGAAGACGTGTCCGGTCTCGCCCGGGTCTTCACCGGCCTCGACTATCCGGGGCTCGACCGCGTGGGGCGCAATCCCGATACCGATCAACAGCGCGCCTCGGCGATGGTCGTCTACCCGGAAGAGCATGCGCCGGAAGAAAAAGCCTTTCTCGGCACGGTCATTCCCGCCGACACGCCCGGCGAACAAAGCATCGCCCTGGCGCTCGACGCGCTATACACCCACCCGAACACGGCGCCGTTTATCTCTAAACAGCTCATCCAGCGCCTCGTAACGTCCAATCCGAGCCTCGAATACGTCACGCGGGTGACCGAAGCCTTCGAACTCGGCGCGGTGGCGCTGCCCGACGGGGAGTTTTTCGGCTCCGGCGTCCGCGGCGACCTCAGCGCGGTCGTTGCGGCGATTCTCGTCGATCCCGAGGCCCGTCTCGCCGAATCGACGGCCGACCCCAATTTCGGGAAAATTCGCGAACCCGTCCTGCGGTTCGTCAATTGGGCGCGCACGTTCGAGGTCAACAACACGCGGCTCTCCGCCGCCGGATCGTTGCGCGATACGCGCAGTACGGATCGCTTGGCCCAGCAAGCCTACCGCTCGCCGTCCGTCTTCAATTTTTACCGGCCGGGGTTCGTCGCGCCTGCGAGCGCGAGCGCGGACGCCGGGCTCGTCGCCCCGGAAATGCAGATCATCACCGCGTCGTCGGTGACCGGCTATGCGAACTTCATGGAAGACTATATTACACGGTCGTCGACGGCGGACAGTTTCGCGCCGGACTATTCCCAAGAACTCAGTCTGGCGTCGGACCCGGCGGCGCTCGTCAACCACCTCGATCTGTTGATGACGAACGGATCGATGGCGCCGGAAACCCGCGCCCGGATCGTCGACGCCGTCGCGGCGGTCGATAGCGGCCACCGCAACTTCACCCAAGAAGAAGTCCGCGTACAGACCGCGATCCTCTTCGTCATGACCTCGCCCGACTACCTCGTCGTCCGATAGGGGAGACCGCCATTATGTATGCGTCACGACGTCAATTCCTTCGCGGGGCCGCGGGCGGCGCCCTCGGCGCGGCGACCGGTTTCGCCTTCGATCTCGCGCGTTTCAACGCCTACGCTGCGGACACGTCGGGCTACAAGGCGCTGGTGTGCGTCTTTTTCTTCGGCGGGATGGATTCCCATGACGTTCTCCTGCCTTACGACCAAGCTTCATACAATCAGTATGCCGATATCCGACAGGATCTGATGCAGGACTACGCCGGGCAGCCGGGCGGATCCAGCCGGGCCCGCGAACGGCTGATGCCGCTCGCGCCGTCGAACGCGAGCGATTTCGCCGGCCGTGAATTCGCGTTGCCCGAGCAATATGCGCCGATCCATGCACTTTTTGAATCCGGCGATTGCTCGATCGTCTCAAACGTCGGCCCGCTCGTCGCGCCGCTGAACCGCGAGCAATTCCGCGCTCGATCCGTGCCGCGCCCGCCGCGCCTCTTCTCGCATAACGACCAGCAATCGGTCTGGATGGCCTCGCAGCCGGAAGGCGCCCGGTTCGGGTTCCTGAA
>JBCCZS010000129.1:0-9253 GCA_039187035.1 Pseudomonadota bacterium
GATGCGCCCGTTTTGCGGCGCGACGACGGGCCTCGCCGCGCCGGCCCCCCTTGCGGGCGCGCTTGCGGCGGCGGGCGCGGCCGGCGGCTTGGCGCTCTTCGGCGCGTCCGGCGAGGCGCTTTACGGTCCGGCCGTCACGCTCAACCTGGCGCTCGGCTGCGTAATCGGCGTTGCGGCTGCGGCCGCGTTTGCCGAAATATTCTCGGCCGGCGCCGACGCGAGCGTTGCGGCCGGCGGCGCGGCGCAACGCACCGCCCCGACGGCGTTGCACGCCGCGGCCTGCACGCTCGCCGCGTTCGCATTAACGCGCACCCCGGACGGGGCTTTAGCGTTAAACGGCGTTGCTACGGCGACGGCGTGCGTTGCGCTTGCAGGGCTTGCGGCCGTCTTCTTGTCCGCCGGAGCGCTCGCGCTCCGCCGGACGTCGGACGCGGTCGCGGTTGAGGAAAACTACCGCCGGCGGCGCGCGCGCGACGCTTGGCGTCCGTTCCGGTCCGTCTTGCCGGCGAGCACGTCGATCGCCGCCACCGCCATCATGCTAATCTTGACCGTCGTCGCCGCCTTGGAGGCCGCAACGCCCGGCGCTGGCGCAAAGCTGATCGCCGCCGTCGGCTGCGGCGTCGCCGCCGGGGCCTGTTACCTTTCGCTGCGCACTGGCGCGCTTGTGGCGATCGTCAGCGTCTCGGCGGTGGGGCTCGTCGATTGGACCGCGGCGCTGTTCGGCGTCGCGCCTCCGGAGGGCGCGGCCTCAGCGACGGCGATCGTCGCGGCGGCGACGCTTTTCGGGCTTTTGGGCCTGACTTGGCGCGACGCGCGCAGCCCGCGCCGCAAACCCCACCAGTCCGCTGAGCTCGCCATGGTCGAGGGCGCTTATCGGTTTATCGTCGGGGCGGCGTTCGTCGTGGGCGCGTTCGCCGCGGCGGCGACGTCCGGCCTGTGGCCGGAAGCGGCGGGCGCTGCCGGGTATTTCCTCGCGGTGGCGGGGCTTGGGTTCGTCCTCTCGCCGGCCGTCATGACGGCGGTCACGGCCGTCGCCGGCCGCGGCTGACGCTTATCGCGACACGAGTTCGCCGACGAATTCGCGTGTCCGCGCGTCGATCGCGCGCCACTCCGTCAGATAGGGCCGTTTGAAGCGGTACGTCACGGTGATGTCCGGCGTCAGCTCGTACTCGCGCCAGCAATAGGGCGGGCTGCGCACGCCGTCGCGTTCGCGCAGGCACAACAACGCCAAAACGTCGCCGTCGTCGGTTTCGCCGAGAAACAGCTCCGTGGCCGAATAGCCGTTGCTGGGCACGTTTGGGCGCTGTTCGCCGAATTCGTACTTGCGCAGCTGGTACGGCGTTTCTTCGCCCAGCTTATCAAGCGTTTGATTGAAATAGAGATTGTCGATGCGTTGGCGTTCGTTGAACGGCGAGGAGCGGCGTTTCATGATGATGTCGATGCGCGGGGTGTCGTAGGCGTTTTCAACGAAGACCGCGCGCCGGGTCGGCGAATAGCCCGCCATCGTCGGCCAAATAGCGTACAGCTCCACATTGTCCCGCTCGCCGCCGCGCCGGTCTCTGGGAAACACCGTGTGGTTCGTCGGGATCGCGAACGGCACGCCGCCGAGCGTCAGACGCACGATCTCATCGCTGATCGCGGGGCTCGGCGTGTCGCCGCGCAGATCGTCGACGTCCGGGCCAAGGTAGAAATATAAAAACGCCGCGCATGCGACGAGCGTCGCGAAGAAAAACGCCAGCGGATACCGCCAACTTGATTCCTCGCGGACTTCCTCGCCGCCGAAGCTGTAGCCGTTCGTCATCGCCGTCGCTCGCCGTTACGCGCCCGGCGCACGCCGGGCGGGTTACGCCGCATAACACGCGCGCGCGGCGACGGCCAAACGCCGCTCGACGTGCGGGCGGACGGCGGCGGCGAGAAGCGGCGCGGCTAAAGCGCGTCGATCATCGCCGCGACGAGCGGATGGCGCACGACGTCCGCTTTGCCGAACCGGACGACCCGCACCGAGGGAACCTCTTCCAGCCGGTCCGTTACGGTTTTCAGGCCCGACATCTCCGGCAGCAGATCAGTTTGCGCCGGGTCGCCGGTGACGACCATGGTCGAGTGCCAGCCGAGCCGCGTCAGCAGCATTTTGAGTTGCGCGTAGGTGCAGTTTTGCGCCTCGTCGATCACGACGAACGCGTTGTTCAGCGTGCGCCCGCGCATATACGCGATCGGCGCGATTTCAATGACGCCTTCGGCCGTCAGCGCCTTCAACCGCTTGGTGGACAGACGATCGCATAGCGCGTCGTAAAGCGGGCGCAGGTACGGCGAGAGCTTGTCTTCCATATCGCCCGGCAAAAAGCCGAGGCTTTCGCCGGCTTCGATCGCGGGGCGGGAAAGAACGATACGGCGCACTTTGCCGGCTTCAAGCGCTTCGACGGCTTTGGCGACGGCGACGTAGGTTTTGCCCGTTCCGGCGGCGCCGGCCGCGAAGACGAGCGGGCATTCGTCGATCGCCGACATGAGGTCGCTCTGGGATTTATTCTGTGGACGGATGTTCTTTCGATATTTCGTTTGTCGTTCTTCGTTTTCAAGGGGGGACCAGCGTGCTTCGTCAAAAAGGGTGTGAACGTTGTCAGCGTCGAAATCGGCTCCCTGATCAATGAGACGTTTGGCGCTGCGTTTTGCGATGCGTTTGGCCATGGTCCATTCTCCCTTTTGGGGCTTGACTCGCCCATGCTTCTTGCAAGGACAGTTTGAATGCGGAGGTTTAAGGCGGGGTGTTCGCAGCGTGAATGTGACCGCGAAGTAAGGCGAAAAGGCCGCCTGGGGCGCCGTTCCCGTAATGGCGCCCTTTGTCTTGCGAAACGTAGCGTTTAACGCGCATCCGATCGCCTTTTTCGGTGCGAATCACCGATACGGTCCGAGCATACAAGGAATGCGCGACGGCGGCGAGGGGGCGTCGCCGATTTCGCAAAACGATCACAATGGTTACCAGGCGGAGCGTTTTTCTCGCGCCGTCAAACGGCCTGCTTTCGCGCTTTCGGGGCCATCAAGGCGACGGTCAGGCGCGCGTGAAGGTCCGGCGCGAAATTGCGCCAGGCCGTCCGGCCCGTGGCCATGTCGACCACGAACAACGGTTCGGTTTCGGCCACATAAGGGGTGAGCGCGTTGCGCACGCCGATCGGCGTCAGTGCGGATTTCAAATACCAAACGTTGGCGGTGAGCGCGAAGGCGTCGCCGAGGTCCAGCATGGCTGATTCGGCGCGCATGGCGCTTTCCGCATAGGCGTCGAACACGATCAACAGCTCGGCCTCGCGGCGTTTACGCGCCGGGCCGACGGGGGCGGCGGTTTTGGCCGGGGCCGCGGGGCCCGCGGGCGTGTCGGTCTCGCGTTTGTGCGCGCCGTCCGGCGTCTTCTCGCCGCCGTCCGCGTCGTCATTGTCGTCGGCGGCGTCGCGTTTGCCGAACTGTTTTGTCGATCCGTCCGCCGGTTCGACGCCGAACAGGCGCGCAAAATTCGGCTCTTCCTGGGCCTGGCGCCAGGCGCGGCTTCCGGCCGGCGCAATATAAGACCACGCAGCGAGACGGCCTTGTTCCGCGAACGCGCGCATCTGCCGGCCCGTATAGGGGCCGTACACTTTGTCGCTTACTTTGATGCACCAATTGTCGGCGTCGAACATTCTTCAGTACCCGTTACAAGACCCGCGTGCGCGCGTCCTAAAAATCCTGATCGAGCGTGCGGTGCGGGGCCGAGCCCTTGATCACCGCGTCCATTTTGGACGCCGAGCCGGTAAACGCGATCACGACGCCCGCATCGTGGTGGCGCACGACGACGCCCGCCATTTTGCCGAGAACGACCTCCGCGCCGATCGGCGGACGGTCCGCAATGTCGATCGACGCGCCGGTTAGAGAAATGTCGCGGATCGAGCAGGGCGCTTCGGCGCCGTCCGGGAGGATGACGGCGGCGCCGGGGCCGCCCGCCCCGTCGTCGTCGACGCCGATCCGGGGGTGCTCGCGCCGTTCCGCGCCGCGCGGCCCTTGGGCGACGAGCGATTCGATCGCGGCTTTGGTGCGCGCGCGTTTGGGATCGCGGATCCGGAATTTCACCGCGAACGTCGCCCCTTCGCAGCGCACGACTTCGGCTTCAAAGCGACCGACTTGATCGATGTAGAGGATGAGGGTTTCACCGACGCCGACGCCCGCATCGTCTTGCAACAGCGCGCCGCTCGGGGAGATGTCTTCGACGACGCAAGCGCGTTCCTCGCCGACTTCCCGCCGGTAGCGCGCTTTGAGCGTCAATTGCGCCCGGTCGCCGTCGCGGCGCTCGGTCCCGTCGACCGTTTGGGCGGCCGGCGCGGTCGGGGCGGGGGCGGGTTTCGTCATCTCGCGCAGCGCTCTGTTTCGCTAAAAACTCGAACCACCCTACGTAGTTAACGTGAAAAAAGGCTTGCCGGGCCGACAGGGACCGTAACGATCCGCGCTTTACCCGCCTTTGCGCGGGCCCTATCAGCGTTTTCAGGAAGGGGATTGTGCCGTCGTGAGACAACCGGATCCGCCGGGCGGGGGGGGCGCGCCGCAGCGACGACAGTCGGGCGCGCAGCCGCCCGTCTTCAATGCGCCGGGCGTCGTTCTATTCTTGATCGCCGCGATCGCCGCCGCCTCGGTGGCGCTGTGGCTTTTGCCGGCCGGCGTCCGCGATCGCGCGGAAATCTTGGTGTCGCTGATCCCGCGCCAATTATGGGCGAGCGGCGACGACCCGCTGGCGTTCGCGCTGGCGGCGGCGCCGATCGTCACGCACGCGCTCTTCCACTGGGATTTGCTTCACCTGTTGATGAATTCCGTGTGGCTGTTGGCCCTCGGCGCGCCCGTCGCCCGGCGTTTCGGGGCCGGCGAGGCGGCGGCGGGGCCGGGGGCCGGCGTGTTCCTGGCGTTCTTTTTCGCCTCGGCCGCCGCCGGCGGTCTGCTCGAGGCGGTCGCCGAACCGAACGCCTATTCGCGCTTGTTGGGCGCTTCGGGCGGGGTCAACGGGCTCCTCGGTGCGGTGATCCGGTTTGCGTTCGTAGGCGACAAACTGATCGCGGCCCCGCTGACGGATCGACGCGTTCTCGTCGCATCGGCTGTGATCATCGCCCTGAACCTTTACTTCGGCCTGTTCGGCGGCGGGGTGTTCGGCGGCGGGGGCGGGGCGGAGATCGGATGGAAGGCGCATCTCGGGGGCTACCTGTTCGGCCTTTGCGCCTATCCGTTCTTTGCACGCCGCGCCCGCGCGAACTGACGCCCTCGCGTCCGCCCCGGCACAGACGGTCCGGGCGACCCTTTGGGGCTGGCGGATTGCCAAGGCGTCCCGCTTCGCCCATGCTCCGAGAAGAAGCGCGTCGCCGCCCGTCGGCTCGCGACGTTCCGGCCCCCCGCGCTCGGCGGTGCGGGCGCGCCTCGCGTTCTTCCGCATCGCAACCAAGTCCGCGCGGCAGCCTGGCCGGCTTGCGGTCGCGCGCAATAACGACGCGCCGCGCCGGCGACGCGAAGAAAAGGGAGAACCGCGATGAAGGTCGAAAACATTTTGTTGTCGAAGGGCGACGCCGTGCACGCCGTTGCGGAACAGGCGACCGTCAGGACGGCGGTGGACCTTCTCGGCGCGCACAATATCGGTGCGGTTTTGGTCACCGACGCGAAGGGCGCGCTGTCCGGAATTTTATCCGAACGCGATATCGTCCGACGACTGAGAACCGACGGGCCGTCCGTTCTGGCGACCCCCGTCGCAAACTGCATGACGCCGCAGCCGTTCACCTGCGGCTTGCAAACCACCTTGGACGAGCTTCTCGGAGAAATGACCCGAAAACGCATTCGCCATATGCCCGTGGTTGAGGGCGGGGCGCTGGTCGGCGTCGTCTCGATCGGCGACGTCGTGAAACGCAAAATCGAAGTCAGCGAGGCGGAGGCGGCGGCGCTGAAGGAATACATCGCGTCTTAAACGCCGACGCGGGCGCATTCTGCGACGAAGCGACGGCGCAATGCGGCGAACACGATTGTTTCCCGCCGGAGCGGCGCTACATCTATAGCACCAACATTAAACAAAGGGGGTGGGGGATATGATCATCGCAGCTTTGCTCGCCGCAGCCGCCGTCGCGACGTTTGAGGCTTCGGATGACGCAGCCGCTCAATCGGCAGACCGAGCCTGGGCGATCGAAGACTTGCAGAAGACTGATCGCGGGTCGAAGCGGGCTCTCGGCACCGCAATGTACACCGCAGACGCCGGCGCGCCGGGGATCTTATTTCTGTGCACAGATGGAAAGATCATGACGGCGATATCCGTTGAGCCGGCCGACCTGACGAAAGCGATGACGGACGCCGGGAAACTCCGCGAGACCGACGTCGAATTGACGCTCGGCGACGGAGAACCGGAGCGGCACCGCTGGTTGATGGCGCCGCGCCACGACACGTTGATCGCGCCGGTCGGGAAAATCAGTTCGCGCCTCTACAACGCCGTCGTGCGAGGCGACCAGATCGCGCTTGATCCGAGGACGCGCGACGCCGTCGCGATCACGGCGCCCGCGCCGTCTGCTGAAACGTTCAGTGAGTTTCGCGAGCGTTGCGGACTGCAGACGAAATCCTCCTAGGCCGAAGCCCTTTACCCATAAAAAAACGCCGCCCCGGAGGGCGGCGTTTTCCGTCGTTGTCGGCGAGACGGATTATTCCGCGGCCGGCGGCAAGATCACTTTGTCGATGGCGTGGATGACGCCGTTCGACGTGTAGACGTCCGCCACGATCACCGTCGCGTCGTTGACTTTTACGCCGTCGGTGCCGTCGACGGCGACGTCGGCGCCGTTGACCGTCTTCACAGAGATCGTCTTGCCGATGAGGTCTTTCGACTTCGTCTTACCGGCGACGACGTGATAGGTCAGGATGGCGACGAGTTGGTCTTTGGCTTCCGGTTGCAGAAGGCCTTCGACCGTGCCGTCCGGCAGCGCGTCAAAAGCGTCGTTCGTCGGCGCGAACACGGTGAAGGGGCCGTCGCCGCGCAGCGTTTCTTCCAAACCGGCCGCTTTGACGGCGGCGACCAAGGTCGAGAACCGACCGTCGGCGTCGGCCGTGTCGACGATATCGGCTTTGGGTTTATCGGCCATGGTCTTGTCGCCCTCATGGTGGCCGGCGAAGGCCGGGGCGGCGACAAGAGCGGCGGCGGCCGCGGCGGACAATAATGCACGAAGGGTCATAGGTACTCCCTGGTTTATGACGCAGGCGTTACGTTTGTCGCATTCGCTTCGGATTAACCATTAACAAATTCTTCACGGTACGGTTCGTCGCACCCGCGCCGTTATGGACGGGGCGCGGACGACGCAAAGGCGTCGAAGCGCCCCTATGTAAGAATTTGCATCGCGCGTTCGATGTCTGGGAACGCCGCATCGATCGCGTCGCGGCCGAGCGCGATCAATTCATCCGCACGATCGAAGTCCAACAAAGGGATGTGGCCGACTTCCGGCAGGACGAGAACGTCCGGCGGATCGCCCGCGAGCCGCGAGCGCGTCGTCCGGTCCATAAAGATGTTGAACGAGGCCATCATGACCGTGCCGAGGCCCGGCGTTTGGTCGGCGCTTCCGACGAGGCGCTTGAGCACCGCGTTCTTCGGGGCGGCGCCCTCAAGGAAATCGTCGAGCCCGGTTGCGACGGGGTCGGGCGTTCCGTGTTTTTCGCGCAGTTTGACGACGGTGCGCCCGAAAGCGTCCGCGTGCAGCCCGACCGCGATGACGAGGCGCGCGCCGAACGCTCTGCATACGGATACCGGCAGCGGGTTCAGAATGGCGCCGTCGATGAGCCAGCGGCCGTCGATTTGCCGCGGGGGGAAGACGCCGGGCAACGCGTACGCCGCCTCGATCGCGTCGGCGAGATCGCCTTCGATGAGCCATCGTTCATGGCCCGTCGTCATTTCCGCGGTGACGGCGACGAAGCGCGCCGGCAGGTCTTCGATTTTTCGGTCTGCAAGATAGGCGCGCATCGTCTTGCGCAATTTTTTGCCGCCCATCAGCCCCGAGCCCGTGAGCATCAAGTCGAAATAACTCAGCATACGACGCTTCGTCAGCGCACGCGCCCATTGCGACAGGCTGTCGAGTTCGCCGGCGAGCCAAAACCCGCCGACCAGCGCGCCGACCGAGGTGCCGCAGACTATTTTGGGCGGAACGCCGCGTTCCACGAGCCGTTCGATCGCGCCGATATGCGCCCAGCCGCGCGCGACGCCGCCGCCGAGCGCGAGGCCGATCGACGGCCCTTCAGCCTCTTGGGGCGCGTTCGCGCCGCCGTCCGCGCCGCCGGGCAGGCATTCGGGGATCGCGTCGTCCGTCATGGCTCAGGTTTCGACGCGCGTGAGCGCGTCCGGCCGGCCAGGGAGGCGGCGCGTGAATGCGCGGTGTTTAGAGGTCTCAACCACGAAAGATGTGTATCAAAGACCCGTTAATCGTGGGTTGGCGAGAACCGGCCGCGTTGACTGCCGCGCTCCCGCTGTGGGGAAAATTCGCGCGCTGCATCGCAAATAACGCTTGTATCCGACCGGTCGGACCCTTATTTTGCGCATCTCAGCGATTCGCTGCGCCCGCGAGCTCTCTCGCGCCGGGCTTTCCGTTCCAGTTTTGTAGCGGCGACCCCTCAGAAAAAGGCGCAAAAAAGTCGTTGACATCACGAGGGACGGGACATACACCCGCGCCTCACCGACGCGGCCGGGACGGCCGTCGGGGCTCGGTACAGAGCCTCAGGCGGTCTCGGGAGTGTCGGTTTTTTGTCGGCTAATTTGTGGTTAACGCTGCATTAAGTCGACGGCGTTATGCGCCCCGCCGGTCGGCGGTAAGCGTGTTGCGCCGGCTCTTTGACAAGTGAATACGATGAGGAAGAGAAACGTGGGTGGCGTCTCGTTCCAGCGGCTCCGTTAAGGAGCATGGATCGATCGTCTCTGACGTTTCTGTACAAAACCAATCCTTCGTTCTTTCGAGGGAGTTTGGTTTTGCGACAAGTCAGTAATGACTGAACGATGCCCGAGCGGCGAAAGTCGCTCTTGAACATATGTGCGGCGAAAGTCGCGCATAGCATTGGCGAAATGTCAGCAGACGAGCCAACGATCCCAACTCAAACTTGAGAGTTTGATCCTGGCTCAGGACGAACGCTGGCGGCAGGCCTCATACATGCAAGTCGAGCGCCCAGCTTGCTGGGAGCGGCAGACGGGTGAGTAACGCGTGGGAACGTGCCCTTCGGTACGGAATAGCCCTGGGAAACTGGGTGTAATACC
>JBCCZS010000130.1:0-9252 GCA_039187035.1 Pseudomonadota bacterium
GCGGTGGCCGCCGGCATGGCGTTCGCGGCCGGCTTTTCCGCCGAGATCGGCTGGTGCGACGCCGCCGTGCCGCAGCGCATGACCGCGGCCTTGCGCGCGGCCGGCCTGCCCGCCGGGTTCGCCGATCTCGCCGATCCGCCCTCGCCCGCAACAATGACCGCGCTGATGGCGCACGATAAGAAAACCGCCGGCGGCGTTTTGTCGGTAATATTGATGCGCGATATCGGCGACGCGGGGATCCGCAAAACGCCCGATCTTGCGCCGCTCGAAGCCTTTTTGGCCCGTGAGCGGACCGCCGCGGCGCGCTGACGTCAGCGCCCCCTTAGAGGAAACACATGGCCGCCGCCGACCCGATGTTGTTCGCCACCGCCGGTGCGATCCTTTTTTTGATCGCGCTTTCTGCGTTCTTTTCAGGCTCCGAAACGGCGCTGACCGCCGCCTCGCGGGCGCGCATGCACAAGCTCGAAGGCGACGGCGACGCGCGCGCGCGCATCGTCAACCGGCTGACGGTCGACCGCGAGGGGCTGATCGGCGCGATCCTGCTCGGCAATAACCTCGTCAATATTTTCGCAACGACGCTCGCGGCCGGGCTGTTTGCGTCGTTGTTCGGCCAGTCGCTCGCGGCCCAGGGCCTGGCGACGCTGACCATGACCGCGCTCGTCGTGGTTTTCGCCGAGGTCGCGCCGAAAACCGTCGCCATCGCCCGGACCGACGCGTTCGCCATGGGGGTCGCGCGGCCGATGCGCTTCGTCGTCTTCGCCTTCGCGCCGGTGACGCGCGTCGTGCAAGCGGTGGTGCGCGGCGTCCTTGCGCTTGTGGGCGTCGACGTGCGCGCGAACGACGCCGTCTTGTCAGCGACCGAAGAACTGCGCGGCGCGATCGATCTCCACCATGTCGAGGGCGGCCTCGACAAAGAAGCGCGCGATCTGTTCCGCGGCGCCCTCGACCTCGACGACATCAAGGTCGAGGAAATCATGATCCACCGCAAATCGATCGACATGCTCGACCTCGCCGCGCCGACGGCGGACAACATCGCCGACGCTCTGAAGAGCGACCACACCCGCCTGCCGCTCTACAAAGACGACCCCGACGACATCCAGGGCGTCTTGCACGCACGCGACCTGTTGCGCGCGATCTGGGAGGCGGACGATCCGAGTACGATCGATTTATGCGCGATCGCCCGCAAGCCGTATTTCATTCCCGAAACGACGACGCTCCAAGAGCAGCTGGACGCGTTTAAGCGCACCCAGCAACATTTCGCCCTCGTCGTCGACGAATACGGCGCGATCATGGGGCTCGTCACAATGGAGGACATCCTCGAAGAGATCGTCGGCGAAATCGAAGACGAACATGACAGCCCCGTCCAAGGCGTGCGCCCGCAACCGAACGGCGAGGTCCATGTCGACGGCGACGTGACGATCCGCGATCTCAACCGGGCGATGGATTGGGCGCTGCCCGACGACGAAGCCGTGACCGTCGCGGGGCTCGTCATTCACGAGGCCCAGTGCATTCCGGAAATCGGCCAGACGTTTTCGTTTCACGGATATCGCTTCCGCATCGTCCGGCGACGGCGCAACCAGATCACGGCGATCAAGATCACGCCGGCCGCCCGCGACGAGGCGTCGGACGCGGGGCCGCCTGACGTGCGGGCCGCCGACGCCGCGGATGCGGGCCGATGACCGGCGCCCACGCGCCGTCGACGCCGGCGGGCGGCGTCAAAGGCGGCGGCTTCGCCCTCGCCTTCATTTTCCTCACGGTTCTTTTAAACATGATCGGCTTCGGCATCATCATGCCGGTCATGCCGGGCCTGTTGATGGCCGTGGCGGACGCGCCCTTGTCGGACGCGGCGCGTTGGGGCGGCTACCTCTCCCTCGTCTACGCGGTCGCGCAATTCGTCATGATGCCGATCATCGGCGGGCTGTCGGACCGGTTCGGGCGCCGCCCCGTGATGCTCGCCTCGCTTGCGGCGTATTCGTTCGATTTTTTGATCATGGCGGTGGCGCCGTCGATCACGGTGCTCTTAATCGCGCGGCTTTTTTCCGGGGCGTTCGCGGCGACGTTTTCGACGGCCAACGCCTATATCGCCGACATCTCGCCGCCGGAAAAACGCGCCGCGAATTTCGGTCTTATGGGCGCAGCCTTCGGGCTCGGCTTTATCATCGGGCCGGGGATCGGCGGGATTTTGGGCGAAGCCTTCGGGCCGCGGGCCCCGTTCTTCGCCGTCGCCGCCATCGGCGCCCTCAACTTTGTGTTCGGGTTTTTCGCGATGCCGGAAACCCTCGCGCCGCAAAACCGCCGGCGCTTTGAATGGCGCCGCGCCAACGCGTTCGGCAATTTCCGTCAGTTCGCGAAATATCCCGTCATGTTGCCGATCGCGGCGACGATCTTCCTGTTGCAATTGGCGAACTGGACGTTCCCGTCGGTCTGGTCTTACTTCGCGAGCGAGAAATTTGCATGGGGCGCGGACGAGATCGGTTGGTCGTTGATGTTCGTCGGCTTCATGGCCGCGCTCGTGCAGGCCGGCGTCGTCCGTCTCGTCGTGCCGGCGATCGGCGAGCGCGCCTCGGCCCTTGTCGGCATGGCGATCGCCACGGCGACGTATTTCGGCTTTGCGATCGCGCCCGACGAGCGCACGATCTACGCGTTGATCGCGATCTCCGCGTTCGCCGCGCTCGCCACGCCGGCCCTTCAGGGGATCATGTCGCGGACGATCCCCGCCGACGCCCAAGGCGAATTGCAAGGCGCGATCGGGGCCGTGATGAGCGTCTCGATGGTCTTGGGCCCGCCGGTCATGACGCAGGTTTTCGCGGCGTTCTCCGAGCCCACTGCGCCCATCGGGTTCTTCGGCCTGCCGATCGCGCCCGAGGGCGTGGGCGTTTATTTTCCGGGCGCGCCCTTCATCCTCGCCGGCATATTGTCCGGGCTCGCAGTTTTTCCCGCGCTCGCCGCCTTCGGGCGCATCGCCCGACCGCGAACCCCCGCGACGACGCCGGCCGCCGAGTAACCGATAAGCCGCTGAGAGCCCGTTCGGCGGCGCCTAATGGGGCCGCGTCAGCCGAAGCTTGGCCGTCGCCTCGAACAAAAACGCCGCCGACAGGCCGAACATCAACAAGCCGCTCGCACCGCACGCGCCGGACAGAAGCCGCCAGGGCCGCGGCGCCAACACGTCGCCGAAGCCGAGCGTCGTGTAACTCGCGGCCGCGAAATAGAGCGCCGTTTCCAGATCGTCGAAAATTTCCAGCCTTTCGAACATCACACCCCACAAGCCGATGCCGAGACCGTGGGCGACGGTGAGCCAGAGGCTCAAGACGACGAGGACGAGCGTGTCGCGCACGAGCCGCAATGCGCCGCGGGCCGGTCCGTCGGCGCCGCGGACGATGGCGGCGGCGGCGGCGATGAAAAGCGCGTGGATGAACGCCGTCCCCGCGGCGGCGGCCCCGGCGTGGAGGAGTTGCGTCGTCAGTTGCAAGTCGCCGTTCGGCATCGTTTCCGGGGCCCCGTTCGCGTGGCGGCGACGCGCCCGACGCGCGTACCGTTGCGGCCCCTATGAAGCGCGGCGCGCCTCGATGCTGTCAATGAGCAGGCGCAACCGTCCGTTCGCCCGCTTCACGGCGTTGTCGACCGCGTCGATGCGCTTATCGACGTCGGCGTCGAAACCGTCGTCTTCGGCGAGGCGCGTTTTGGCGTCGCGGATCGATTCTTCCAAAGCGAGCATTTGCTTAACGGTCGTCGCATCGACATGGCCGACGTCGTCGAGCGCGCCGTTGCGGTGCGACCAGAGCACCCAGCCGGTGGCGACGCCGAGGAAATAGGTTACGGCGGCGGCGATCGCCGCAAACGGCGCCAATTGCAAATTCGCCAGCCATTCACCCATGTCGGACCCCGCGTCTCATCGCTACCCCTCAACGAAGAAGCAAAGCCGGCGCCACGCGTCAAACCGGCTGCGGCGCGCGGCCTGTCGGGCGACCGGCGATGAAACGGCGCGGGCGCGGCTAGCGCGTCGGCGCATTGTATTGACTCATTCCGACGCTCTAGATTTTTCGTTTTGAACGCCTGAGTCGGTCTTTACCCGATCCAATGTGACTATCCGGCGCTCTAGCGCGGCGCCATCACCATCATCATCTGGCGGCCTTCCAATTTCGGGAATTGCTCGACCTTGGCGATTTCGTCGAAATCGTCTTGAACCCGCTTCAGGAGCTCCGCGCCGCGTTCCTGGTGGGTCATTTCTCGGCCGCGAAAGCGCAGCGTGACCTTCACTTTATCGCCTTCTTCAAAGAAGCGTTTCATCGCCCGACTTTTCACGTCGTAGTCGTGCTGGTCGATGTTCGGCCGCATCTTGATCTCTTTGATCTCGACGACCTTCTGTTTCTTTTTGGCTTCCGCTTTTTTCTTTTGCTGCTGATATTTGAACTTGCCGTAGTCCAAAATTTTGCAGACCGGCGGCTTTGTTTGCGGCGAGACTTCGACGAGGTCCAACCCCGCGCCCCGCGCCCGTTCCAAAGCGTCTTCTAAGGAGACGACGCCCCGTTTTTCGCCGGTTTCGTCGATCAAAAGCACCTGCGGCGCGGCGATGTCGTCGTTTATGCGCGGTCCGGTCACTTTGGGCGGCTGCGCTTGGTAGGGTCTGCGAGCTATGAACGTCTCTCCTGTGGCGGCTTCTAACTGACAAACGGCGGCGGCTCTTAGCGCCCAAGGCGCAAAAAAGCCTTAACGCGACCATCGCGTTGCTTAACGAGATATAAAGGGGTCGTCGCGGGGATCAATGTTGAAGCGCGAAAGCGCGTTCGCCCGCCTCGGGGTCTTGCGGCGTCAGCTGCATGTTCTCAAGCGTCCGCCAGACGAACCGGGCGTCGGGTTCGTCGCCGTTGGCGGCGACCGTTAACACGACCACGTTGCGCCCTTGCGGCGGCGACGCATCGGGGCTGCGTTTGATCAAAACGCCCGGGCAGCCCGCCGACAGCGCGAGATGGATCTCTTCGGCGTCGTCGCTCACGAAAAACGCCGCCTCGTGCGCCAACGCGACGAGCTGCAAATGATCGCACTTGCCGACGAGATCGACGGCTTCGGGCGCTTCGTGGCAGATGTCGTCGGCCGCCTCGTGAATGTCGCGCGCGCCGACCACCACCGGCGTCATCCCGGCGCGCCCCATTTCGCGCGCGAGCGCGGCGTAATCGGCCGTCGACCACCGCACGCGCGGGTCGGCCGCCGGCGACAACAGCCCGAACGGCCCCGATACGCCGAACCAAGACGGCTCCATATTGGCGGCGCCTTTGCGCGCGGTGAGCGCCCAGGAGAAATCCGGCAATCGGCTGCGCTCTTCGACGCCGGCGGACGCCAACATCCGCACGTAACGTTGCCCGCGCATATCGCGCGCGCCGCCGCGCTTGGCCGGTGCGGCCGCAAACCATTTCGGCGGAAACGGGCCGAGCGCGTTCTGGACCCGCCGCCCGTCGGCGTCGCCCGAGAGATCGTAAACGCGCGCGAATTTCTCGCCTTTCAAGTGTTTGAGAAAGAGCCGTCGGTTCTCCGGCTCGCGCGCCGGCGGCAACGCGGCGACCTGATCGAAGTACGGAGAGGCCTTCGCGACGCGCTGCAAATCGGGCGTCGTCAACAAACTGATCAGCGAGTCCGGATGCGCCGCACGCAGCGCCTCATAGACGGGCTCGGCGGCCACAAACGACGCCAAGCCGTCGGTTTTGATGACGAGGATGTGATTAGTACGCTTCCCAAACATGCCCCAGCCCAAACTGATTGTTTTTCCTTTTTCGGCGCAATTAACGAATTTGTCGACCCGAACGCGGCAATTCCGGCGCCGCTATTTCAGCGCATCCGGGCGGAGCGCGGGACGCCCCGACGGCGCGTTTGGGCCCGTTGCGGGCAGGTCGCAGCCCAATATCTCGACAACCGCGAAACGGCCGCCGCTGAACAATTTTTAAGAATGAGACGCTTATGCGGGCGCTTCGGCGTCCTCGTCGCGGCGCATCTGCGCCGTCTCCGCGTCCGCGGATTTAACCGTCCGCCGCTTCTTTTTGATCGCCGTCGTCGTCGGGCGATCGCCCCTGTCCCGCGGCGGCGATCCGGCGTCGGGCGGCGGCGGCGGCGTGGCGGAACCGTCCTTTGGGTCCCGGTTGTTCGAGACGATCCGCAGTATCGCCTCGTAAGCGTCCAAGGTCGCTGCGCACATGGCGTCGATGGAAAACTTCGACTGCACGCGCCGGCGCGCTGCCGCCCCCATGACCGCTCGGCCCGACGGGCCGATTGCGACGAGGTCCGCGATCGCGGCCGCCAGCGCGGCGGGATCGCCGGGCGACGTCAACCGACCGGTCCGGCCGTCCGCAACGACCTCGCGCGCGCCGCCATGGTCGCTGGCGACGATCGGCTTGCCCATGGCCCCGGCCTCGGCGGCCGTGCGTCCGAACGCTTCGGGGCGGCGCGACGGCGCGAGCACGATGTCGGCGATCGTGTAGGCGGCCGCCATGTCGGCGCAGTTTCCGACGATATGCGTGTGCTCATGGACGCCGTGGCGACGCGCCTCGAGCTGCAGCGCCGCCGCGTAGTCCTCGCGCCCGTGCGTGTCGCCGCACAAAATCAATTGCAACCGAGGGCGCGCCTCATCGGGGGCGGACGCGTCCCTTGCGCTGTCAGCGTCCGGCGCGATCAGAATAGACAACGCCTTGATCGCATCGGCGTGCCCTTTCCAGGCGGTCATTCGCGCCGGCAACAACAACCGGATCGGGCGCTCTTCTTCCGGTTCGACCGCCGGATCGGGAAGCCCCCAGGCCTCCGCTAAAGCCTTGACGCGCGAAGCCGCGACGCTCGTGGGGTCGAACGCGCCGATATCGGCCCCGCGGGGAATGGTCTTCAGGCGCGCTTTCTTCACGCCCGTGCGTTTCTGAAAACGCCGCACGGCCCGCGCGGTGAATGTTGAATTGGCGATCACGAGCGCGCCGCGGGCCATGGCGGAGTTGTAAAATCGCTTCAGCGCGGTGCGGGCCCGGTACGCGCCGTGCCAGGTCGCCACCATGGGGACGCCGGTTCGGCGGGCGGCCCAAAGCGCGCTCCAGGCCGGCGCGCGCGAGCGCACGTGAATAATATCGACGTCGTGCTCGCGCACTAGGTCCGCAATGTGCGCGGCGTTTCGCCAAATGGTGAAGGGATTTTTCGAGGCCACCGGCGCGCGCAGCGTTTCGCCGCCCGCAGCCCGTACGGCCGCTTCCAGCCTGCCGCCCTCGCTGACGACGAGCGCGCGACCGCCCGCGGCGACGACCGCCGACGCGATTTCGACGCACGTGCGCTCCGCGCCGCCGGCTCGCAAATTCGGGATGACCTGCAGTATGGTTCGCTCAAACGTCATCGTCCAACCCCTGGGGCGCGCCAACAGGGGGCTGAAACCCTGGAACGGTCAAGGGCGCCCTATGGTCGAAACGCAATATTTTCAGGGGCCTCGAGGCCGTCTCGCCTACGTAAAGACCGCGGGCGCCGAGCCGACGATCGTCTGGCTGGGCGGTTTCCGCTCCGACATGACCGGCACGAAGGCCATGCGTCTCGAATCGGACGCCGCGGCGGCCGGGCGCGCGTACCTCCGGTTCGACTATTCCGGTCACGGCGCGTCCGACGGCGCGTTCGACGACGGCTGCATCGGAGACTGGGCCGACGACGCGGCGGCGATCGTGGACGCCCTCGGCGGCGACCGGGGCATTCTTGTCGGCTCGTCCATGGGGGCGTGGATCGCCGCGCTCCTCGCTCCGCGGCTCGGCGCGCGTCTCGCCGGGGTGGTTTTTATCGCACCGGCGCCGGACTTTACGACGCTGCTGATGGAGCCCGGGTTCAGCGCCGCCGAGCGCGCCGCGCTCGCGCGCGACGGGCGTATCGAGCGCGCCTCGCCCCATGACGACGCCCCGACGATCATTACCGCGCGGCTTATCGAGGACGGTCGGGCCCGCCGCGTTTTGGACAAACCGCTCGCGATCGACGCGCCCGTGCGGATCCTCCAGGGCTCGGCGGACGACGACGTGCCGGTCGCCCATGCGATGCGCCTGTTCGAGGCGCTTTCCGGCGACGACGTTGCGATGACGATCGTCAAGGGCGGCGACCATCGCCTGTCCGAACCGCGCGATTTGGACCGGTTGAGCGCCTGCGCGCTGTCGGTCGGCGTCTAAATCGCTGCGCCCGCAACGAAAAATCGCTTGCTACATCTGTCGCACTGGTTATGCTACAGCTGTCACAACGGTTTGAACTGCGCGACCGGCGCCCCGTGTCGGTCTGCGCAACGCCGAACATGGGAGGGTCGTCATGGGCGCAACCGCCGGAAACCAGCCGACGAAACCGGAGCTGGCGATCTTGAAATTGTTGTGGCGCAAACGCGCGCTTTCGGCCCGCGCGATCAGCGACGAGGTGGGCGACGCGCTCGGCTGGTCCTATTCGACGCTGCGCACCGTCCTGGAACGGATGAGTGAAAAAGGGCTGCTTGAAAAAAGCCGGGAAGACGGCGTCAACGTCTATGCGGCGCGTGTCGGCAAAGTCGCCTTGCTCGGCCGTATGATCCTCGATTTCTCCGATCGCGTTCTGGAGTTGGACGCGGCGCCGTCCGCGGTGATGTTCGCCGACTCAAAGCTCCTAAGCGACGACGAGCTCGAAGAACTCGACGCCCTGTTGAAAGCGGAGTTAAAGGCGGGCGGCCAAGACGATGACGCGGCGGCGGCGATAAGCGCGCCGAGGCCGACCGGCACGTCGAACAAGCCGATCGGAACGTCGAAAAAGGGAGGCCGGTCATGACGTTCCCCGTCGCCGCCCAGGAAATTCTAAGCCCGCTCGCCTTGTCGCTAATCTGGGCCCCGGTTCTGTTTTTCGCGGCTCGCGCTTTGGAGCGTTCGCTGCCGCGTACGCGTCGCCAGGCTTTGTGGGCGGGCGCGCTCGCCTGCGCGGTCGCGCCGACGGCGTTGGCGCCGTTATTCGCGATGGCGGACCTGTCGCTGCGATCCGATCACGCCGTGCACGGCGACGTCAGCGCGCCGATCGGCGCAACCGACACGCGCGCGCACGGCGGCGCATGGGACGTTGCGGCCGCCGACGCGCCGAGCGTTGAGGCGATCCGCGCCGTCGACGTCGCCCCGAAACCCGCGCTCGAACCCGCTCCCCAAACCGCCGCAGAAGCGGCCAACCTGCCCCCCGTACCCAGGAATGAAGTGGGCTGGCGCTGGCTGCCGATGCCTCACCTCAGATTGATCCGTTCGTACGATTCCGAACGACACC
>JBCCZS010000131.1:0-9219 GCA_039187035.1 Pseudomonadota bacterium
CATCGACCTCCGACTGCGGAACGTCTTCGTCAGCGAACACGGCGATCAGCGCGCCGACTTTATAAGCGTCGCCCTCCTGGCCGATGCGCTTGCGCAGGATGCCGGAGTATTCCAGCTCGACGTCGTTGGCGATTTTGTCGGTCTCGATGACGGTGAAGATTTCGCCCTCTTTGACGAACGCGCCTTCGTCAGCGCGCCATTCGCGAATGACGCCCTCTTCCATCTCGATGCCCCATTTGGGCATCGTGAACGCTTTGATGCGGTCAGCCATGGCGGCCTCCTGTCAGCGGTACGCGGCGACCCGGCGCACCGCGGCGTCGATCGCCGCCGGGCCCGGCACGTAGGCGCGCTCCAAGTCCTTCGCAAACGGAACAGGGGCGTGCGGCGCGGTCACGAGTTCGACCGGCGCCTTCAGCGACGAAAACCCCTGGCTCGCGACGAACGCCCCAATGTCGGCGGCGACGGAACAACGCGGCGGGCATTCGTCCACAACAACGAGACGACCGGTTTTCTCGACGCTGTCGAGAATGGCGTCCTCGTCGAGCGGGCTCGTGGTGCGGATGTCGATTAAATCGACGCCGACGCCGTCCTCCACAAGGCCCGCGAGCGCCTTTTGCGCAAAGACGACCATGCGCCCCATGGCGACGACGGTGACGTCGTCTCCCTCGTTTAAGAGCGCAGCTTGCCCGAACGGCACGAGGTGCTCGCCTTCGGCGACCTCGCCCTTTCGTCCGTACATCGCCTTATGTTCAAAGAAGACGACCGGGTCCTCGTCGCGGATCGCCGATTTCAAAAGACCCTTCGCGTCCGCCGGATTGGACGGCAAAACGACTTTCAGTCCGGGAACGGACGTTGCGATTTGGTACATCGCCTGGCTGTGCTGCGCCGCCATGTTCATGCCTGCGCCGTAAGGCACGCGGATGACGACCGGACACCCCATTTTGCCGCCGGACATATAGCGGAATTTCGCCGCCTGGTTCATGGTCTGGTCGAGCGCCAATGAGAGAAAGTCGGCGAACATGATCTCCGCAACGCCCCGTTTGCCGGCGAGCGAGGCGCCCGCCGCCATACCGACGATCGTATTCTCCGAGATCGGCGTATCGATGACGCGGTCTTCGCCGAAGCGCGGCAACAGCCCCGCCGTGACGCCGAAAATGCCGCCCGACGCTTCGCGCTCGCCCGACGTCCCGCCGGCCCCGCCGGAGACGTCCTCGCCGCAGACAAAAACGCGGTCGTCGCGCGCCATTTCTTCGTGCAGCGCTTCGTTGAGCGCGTCGCGATAAGTAATCACCGGCATCGCTCGCGCTCCTTATTGATAGGTTGCATAGACGTCGGTGACGACGTCGTCGGCGCCCGGCCCCGGCGCGGCCCGCGCTTCGTCCACCGCTTCGTCGATTAGCGCCAAGACGTCGTCGTCGATCGCGTCGAGCGCCGCCGCCGACAAGACGCCGGCCGTTCGCTCCCGGAAATTCTTCAGACAATCCATCTCTTCGCGGTGCCGCTTCACTTCGTCTTTCGCCCGGTATTTCTGCGGGTCGCCCTCAAAGTGGCCGAAGAAACGCGTCGTCATGAATTCGGCCGTACACGGACCGCGACCGGCGCGTGCATGGTCGAGAAGCTCGGCCATGGCATCGTAAACGGCGAAATAATCGCTGCCGTCCGCTTTAATCGCTTTCATGCCGAAGGCTTCGGACCGGCCGGCGATATCGCGCGAACCGACAGCGTAATCGGCGCCCGTATGTTCGGAGTACCCGTTGTTTTCAATCACGAATATCACAGGCGCCTTGACGACGACGGCCATATTCATCGCTTCCAAAACGGCGCCTTGATTGACCGAGCCGTCACCGCCGAAGGACACCGCGACGCGCCCGTCGCCGTCGAGCTTGGCCGATAATCCGGCGCCGACCGCGAGCGGCCCGCCCGCCCCGACGATCCCGTTGGCGCCGAGCATCCCCTTGTCAAAGTCGGCGATGTGCATGGAACCGCCCTTGCCTTTGCAGAGCCCGGTCGCGCGGCCGTAAATCTCGGCCATCATGGCCTTCACGTCGCAGCCTTTTGCGATGCAGTGCCCGTGCCCGCGGTGCGTCGAAACGATCAGGTCTTTTTCGTCTAGATGCTCGCACACGCCGACCGCAACGGCTTCTTGGCCGGAATACAAATGCGTGAAACCCGCAATCTCGCCGGTCATAATCTCTTTATGCAGACGTTCCTCGAATTCGCGGATCGTCTTCATCTGGCGGTAAGCGCGCAGGAGCTGGTCTTCGCTTTGCTGGATGGCCATGCGGTCAGCCTTTCGTCGGCGCTTTGGTCCGGTCGTAAAAGCCGGTGAGGTATTTCTCGAGCGTGTCGTGGAAGTGGCGGATGCGCAGCTCTTGCTCGCCGAGCCATAGCCCTTCATAGGCCGCGCTGTTCATGCCCGATTGGACGAACGGAAGGTTGTAGGCGTCTTGATTGATGACGAGACCGAGCGACGTCTCGCCGTGCCGGTATTGACGATGGACGGGCTTTTCGTACGCGTCCCAATCGAAATCCTCGCCCGGCAGCTCGAACATGTAATAGTCGAACAGCATTTTGTTCGGATCGTCCGGGTGCGGGCGCTGGCGGAACATCATCATGTCGTCGGCATGGACGTTCATGGTGATGTTCGGGAAGATCATGTAATGGTAGTCGTCCGTTAGCTGATCATCGTTGAGATCGCTATAGTCTTTCCCCTGCGACGCGCCGTTTTCGCGTTTGTATTTCTGGATGGCTTCGCGCGCATCGTAGACGGACCCCTCATAGGAGGCGGGGTCCATACCGGCGCCGCGCATGACGACTTTGATTGGCGGCGGGATTTCCGACGGCGACACGACGCGCGGGCTCAAAACGCCAAAGGCGATCAGGTACCGATTGTGCTTCTCATAACAGTCGATCTGAATGTCGAGATCGTCCAAATAGTAGAGCAATTGCGGGTGGATGCCCTGGACGTGGTAGCTCTCGTTGAACGCGTCGACCGACGCCTTCCAATTGCAATCCCACTCGACCGTCTTCCATTCGGTCAGCACCATGCGGTCGAAATGATACGGATCGAGATGGTTCGGAATGACCCCGAGAAAGTCGCGCAGCGGTTCGACGTCGGAGTTCAAACTGAACCAAACGAACGAGCCCCACGTGTCGCACGGCAGACCGATCAAGCCGCCGCAAGGCGGCGCGCCCTGCGGAAACGTTTCTAGGTCCGGAATATCGAAAAAGCGGCCGTCGATACGGTATTGCCAATTGTGGTAGCGGCACCGGAACGTTTCGGCCGCCTCGCCGCGCTTGTGAAGACCGTGCACCAACTGATTGCCGCGGTGTTGACAGACATTGTAAAAGGCGCGTACGGAGCGATCAGTCTGGCGGACGAGTAGAATTTGTTCCGACCCGATTTCGGTGACCATGTGGTCGCCGGGCTCGGGGATGTCGTCTTCGCGACAGCCGAGGAGCCAGACCTTCGACCACATCGTATCCCATTCGCGCTGCATATGCTCTTTGCACGTATAGCGCTCCTTCGGGATCAGCCCGTAAGGCAGGTTCGGTTTCGGCGCGGCTTCGGACGGCGTGCCGCCCGGCAACCCTTCCTCAACGCGTTTGATTTTCTGATGTCGGCGAACTTTCACGGTGTCGGTGCGCCCTTCCTTAGAACTGCACGCGCTTGGTGTAACCGCCGTCGACCACGAGATTGACGCCGGTCACCCAGCTCGCCGCCGGGCTCGACAAAAAGACGATGCATTGCGCGACTTCTTCGGGCGTGCCGAGCCGCCCGAGCGCGTGCGTGCGTTCGGTCTTCTGATAAAACTTTTCGTTGGAAATCTTGATCATGTCCCAGGCGCCGCCGTCGAAATAGATCGGACCCGGAGAAACGGAGTTCACCCGCACGCCGATTTCGCCGTGCTCTTGGCTCAGTTGCTTGGCGTAGGTGATGAGCGCCGCCTTCATGGCGTTATAAGCCTGAGGAACCATGAAGGTTTCGATTGCTGCGGTCGTCGAGATCATCGTGATCGCGCCGCCGCCGCGCTTTTCCATATGCGGGATCGCCGCCTCCACGCCCCGGACCGTGCCGAGGACGTCGATCTCGAAGTTCTTCCACCAGTTCTTTTCGGAATCGGCCCCGCCGCCCGCCGACACGTTGGGGATGAAAACGTCGACGCCGCCGAGTTCTTCGGCCATCGCCTCGATCCAGGCTTCGTAGTCTTCTTTGACTTTAATGTTGCACGGCGCGCCGGTGATCTTGCCGTCGGCGAGGAGCGCAATTTCCTTGACGGCTTTGCTCACGCTTTCCGGCGAGCGCGAACAAATGGCGACGTTCGCGCCCTCTTCGGCGAAAAGGTTTGCGACGCGCCGGCCGATGCCCTGGGTCGCGCCGGTGATGAGAACGTTCTTGCCGCGCAGGCCGAGATCCATCGATATGCTCCTTGACGCGCCGTTGCTACGGCAAGCGCCGCGTCGATTTAAAGACAATCATGATTGTTTTTTTCTTGGCGTCAAGCGACGCCGCCGCGCCGCCCCTCGTCACATCGGGGCCCGCGCCAAAAGCCCGTTGTCGATCATGAATTCGGCTCCTGTTACGAAGCGGGATTCATCCGAGGCCAGATAAAGCACCATGTTCGCAACGTCGCTCGGCGCGCCGAGCGAGTCCGGCGGCAATACGCCGTCTTCCGGAATGTCGATCGTCTCGTCTCGCCCCTGGGCGCTCTGGACCATGGGCGTTTCAATCGCGCCCGCGTGGACGGAATTGCAGCGCACCGGATAGCCGGCGGCTTGGCAATGCGCGGCGATCGACTTGGTCATCGAGCGCACCGCGCCCTTGGCCGCGGTATACGCGAAGAAGATCGGGTACCCGACATGCGAGGCCGTCGACGACATGTTGATGATGGACCCGCCGCCGCCTTCTTTCAGCGCGGGCATCGCATGCTTGCAGCCGAGGAAAACGCCCTCCGACATGACCGCGTTGGCGAAGCGAAAATCCTCAAGCGTGCAATCCTCCGGCGTCGACAAAACGACGACGCCGGCGTTGTTCACAAGCACGTCGAGCCCGCCGAACGTCTCGGTCGCAAAGGCGACGGCGGCGCGCCAATCGTCCTCACGCGTCACGTCGTGTTTCACGAACGCGGCCGCCGGCCCGATCTCAGCCGCCGCAGCGCGGCCTTTATCGTCGTTGACGTCGGTCAGAACGACTTTTGCGCCCTCGCGCGCCAACGCTTGGGCGTCGGCGAGCCCGAGCCCCGACGCCGCGCCCGTCACGAGCGCCACCTTTCCGGCGACGCGCGCGCCTGAAGCCTGCGACATATTATCCTCCCAGCATCGTCATTAGACGGCGGCTCCGATTTGTGCGATGCAACAAAGTCTTGTTAACTGACGACCGCCTTTGCACTAGCCATAGACTAAATTACAATCACGCGTGAATGTTTTTTTGGGTGGCCCGATGAGTTCGACGACGTCAGAGTTTGCGACCCGGCGCCGGCTGCAAAAAGCCGCGAACGGTCGGCCCACGAAAGAAATCGGCCGGCAAGCGCAAAAGAGCGCGTCGACGCGCAAGTTGATCGTCGAAGCCGCGCTCCAGTGCTTGATCAAATACGGCTACGCGCAGACGACGACGCCGCGCATCGCCGAGGAAGCCGGGCTGTCGCGCGGCGCGATGATGCACCATTTCTCGAACCGCAATACGGTCATCGAAGCGGCGATCGAATATCTGCACGCCAAACGCTTGCGCGCCTTTCGCCGCGCGATTTCGGTGTTGCCCGACGATCAACCGCATATGCACGACGCGCTCGCGGCCTATTGGCGGCACGTCACGCACCCGCTTTACGTGGCGTTTCACGAATTGGCGGTCGCGTCGCGCACCGACAAAGATCTCGAAAAAATCCTGCGCCCGGCGGAGCAGGCGTTTTACCGCGAGTGGTACATGCTCGCGGTCGATCTGTTCCCCGAATGGCAGGGCGACAAGGCGCGCTTCGATCTCGCGTTGAACCTCGTCCAAGTCACGCTCGAAGGGCTCGCGATCAGGCGGCTTTCTGCAGGTCTCGATGCAAAAACCGAGACCCAGTTGTTTGACTTCCTCGAGGAAAGTCTGCGCAATCTAATGCCGACGACGATCCAAAAATCGCGTCAGTACGCCAAGCGCGGCGCGAAAACGTTGTCGGAAACGCTCGCCGACTGAGGGCCCGGTCAGGACCGTCGATGCGGCGCGCACCCTAGCCGCAAAGAAGGACCGACCGCGCCCCATGAACGCTCCCGCCGACGACGCGCCGAACAACGCCGACACGCCCGCAGAAAAAGACGACCCGGCCACGAAAGACCCGTCCAAGAAGTCTTACGGCGATTGGATGGCCTGGCTCTTCACGCCGCCGCCGAAGAAGCCGGCCGCCGAAGAAGAACCGCTCGAGCCGGTCAAACCGCCGGTCGCGCAGACGACGCAAACCGAGTTCGTTCTCCACCACCACGATCCCTCGCCGTTTGCGGAAAAGATCCGCAAGCTCTTCCAAATAAAAGGCGTCGCTTGGCGCTCCGTGCAGATCCCCATGTCGATGCCGAAGCCGGACCTGACGGCGTTGACCGGCGGATACCGGGGCACGCCGGTGCTGCAACTTGGCGCCGACATTTTTTGCGACAGCCGGCTGATCGCCGAGGAAATCGAGCGCCGCGTGCCGTTTCCGGAAACCCTCCGCGCCGGGCCCGTCGTTAATTTCGGGCTGCAGCATTGGAGCGACGAGGCCATGTTCGACGCCGGCGCGGCGCTCGCGATGCACGAGGCGGCCGACCAATTGCCGGCGGACTTGTTGGAAGACCGCCAAGCCTATTTCACCGACATGGCGTTTGAGCGCTTCGCCGACGACGCGCCGCACTTTCGCGCCCAATTGCGCGCGCACGCGGCGCTCATCGATAAGCACCTGCAAGACGGACGGCGCTTTCTTTTCGGCGACCGCGCCCAATGGGCGGACTTGAACGCCTATTTCCCGATTTGGATGGCGTTGGCGCACATTCCGAGCGGCGCGGCGATCGTTGAGGGGCTAGAGGCGTTGGCGGGCTGGCGCGAACGCATGGACGCCTACGAAGGCGGCGAGCGCACCGACATCGAGGCCTCGGCGGCGCTCGATATGGCGCGCGACGCCGAGCCCGAGCCGATCGGCGCGCCGCAGGCGGACCGCGAGACGGGCGCCGCCGTCGGGTCGACGGTCGCCGTCGCGCCGATGGGCCGGGGTTCCGACCCCGTCGTCGGGACGCTTGCGACCGCAAGCGACGACCGCATCGTGGTCACCCGCGCCGACGCGCGCATCGGGACCGTCGCCGTCCACTTCCCGCGGATCGGCTATCGGCTGACGCCCGCCGCTTAAGCGATCGGCGCCGTCGGGGTTGCGGCAAAAGAAACAATCACGATTGTTTGTTTTGTCCGCCCCCTGTGCTAGCCTCCCGTCGTCGCGCGCCGGCGAGCGCCGCGGCCCGATAAAACGGACTTTCAGGGAGGACTTGATGGCCGACGGTTTCAAAGCGGAATGGCCGATGGACCTCAACGCCCCGGCGGGGTCGTTGGAGGCCAAACAGCCGCGTCCGGACGATCTCGGCGCCGAGATCCCCGACCCGTCTCGCTACCATTCAAAAGCGTTTATGGAACGCGAATGGGAGAGCCTTTGGCCGCGCGTGTGGCTGCTCGCGGGCGTGACCCCGGATATTAGAGAGCCTGACGACTACATCGTCTTCACGCACGGCCACGAGGAGTTCATCATCGTCCGGCAAGAAGACGACTCCATCAAAGCATTTTATAATGTGTGCCCGCACCGCGGGAATCGCGTGTGCCTGGCGGAGCACGGCAGCCAACCGACGTTCACCTGCCCGTTCCATAGCTGGAAATTCAACACCGACGGGTCGCTCAACCAAATCACCGACGAGGACACGTTCGACCCGAACCTCATCGCCCATCGCCCGGGCTTGACGGAAGTCCGTTGCGAGACGATCGGCGGTCTGATCTTCATCAATATGGACGGGCAGGCCCCGCCGCTGCGTGAATGGATCGGCTTGCCGGAAGGCTATATTGAAAACTACGAGATCGACAAAATGAACGTCGTGCGCCATGTGCGCACCGAGTGGCTCGCCAACTGGAAAACGGGCGTCGATGCGTTCTACGAGACCTACCACCTCCCGCACATTCATCCGCAAACGCAAGGCGTGATGGAGGACTTTAGCCAGGTCGATCTGTATCCAAACGGCTTTAGCCGAATGATCGTGCCGATCGGCGTGAAGTCCCACCGCATCGCCGACCAGGATTCAATCGACCCCTATCAGCAATTCATGCTGCAAGAAGCCGGCGTCGATCCGGCGACGTTCGACGGCTCGGCAAAGGACGTGCGCGAGGCGATACAAAAAGCCAAGCGCGAGCGCGGCAAAAAGTTCGGCCTCGACTATTATGAGCGCATGACCGACGGTCAGCTGACGGACAGTTGGGCGACCGGCTATTTCCCAAACGTACAGATCGGCATGCACCCGGAAGGCGTCTTCGTCATGCGCTTCACGCCGCACCCGACCGACCCGGAGCGTTTCTACTACGACAACATGACGTTATTCCGGTATGTCGACGATCCCGGCTATACCGTGCCCGGATGGATGGGCCTGCCGGAAGGCGTCGACGTCACCGGCGATCTGCGTCCCGACATCGAACACTATAAAGCGGGCGAAAAAGCCGAGCTCGGCGAGGTCTTGGACCAAGACGTCGAACTCGTTCACGCCGTCCAAGAGGGCGTCAAATCCCGCGGCTTCAAGGGGCCGATCTGGTGCGAACAAGAAGACCGCATTCGCCATTTCCACCGCGAACTCGATCGCTATCTGAATGACGAAAAGTAGCGGGCGTCTTTCGTCCCGCGCGCTAGCGCTCTAAAGACCCTTTGCGTCAGGGCTCTAAAGACGACGTTTTTAAGCGTCCGCAGGGTCGCGACACGGCGCGCGACCGCGCGACCGCAAAATAGGTGTATTCCCATGAGCAAGAACTGGCCGGAAATCCTCAAAGGCGTCGCGCAATCGACGGGCGGGCTCGCCAAAGACGCGCCCGACGCGATGCGGGCCTTCGGCGGTCTCGCAGCCGCCGCAACGAAAGACGGCGCGCTCGACAAAAAGACCAAAGAATTGATGTGCGCGGCGATCTCGATCTGCCTGCGCTGCGACGGCTGCATCGCCTACCATACGAACGCCGCGATCAAAGCCGGCGCAAGCCGC
>JBCCZS010000132.1:0-9193 GCA_039187035.1 Pseudomonadota bacterium
CGCCGACGAGTTCAAGAAAGAGCAGGGGATCGACCTGCGCTCCGACAAGCTGGCGCTTCAGCGGCTTAAAGAGGCTGCGGAGAAGGCGAAGATCGAGCTGTCGTCCGCGCAGCAGACCGAGGTGAACCTGCCGTTCATCACGGCGGACGCCTCCGGGCCGAAGCACCTCAACATCAAGCTGTCGCGCGCCAAGCTCGAAAGCCTCGTTGAAGATCTCGTCAAGCGGACGGTCGATCCGTGCAAAGCCGCGCTGAAAGACGCCGGCCTCGCGCCAGGCGACATCGACGACGTCGTGCTCGTCGGCGGCATGACGCGCATGCCGAAAGTGCAAGAGACCGTCAAACAATTCTTCGGGCGCGAGCCGCACAAAGGGGTGAACCCGGACGAAGTCGTCGCCCTCGGCGCGGCCATTCAGGCGGGCGTCCTGCAAGGCGACGTCAAAGACGTTCTGCTGCTCGACGTGACGCCGCTCTCGCTCGGCATTGAAACGCTCGGCGGCGTCTTCACGCGCCTCATCGAGCGCAACACGACGATCCCCACCAAGAAGAGCCAAGTGTTCTCAACGGCTGAAGACAATCAGTCGGCCGTGACGATCCGCGTTTTCCAAGGCGAACGGGAAATGGCGGCGGACAATAAGCTCCTCGGCCAGTTCGACCTTGTCGGCATTCCGCCGGCGCCGCGCGGCGTGCCGCAAGTCGAGGTCACCTTCGACATCGACGCGAACGGCATCGTCAACGTGTCGGCGAAAGACAAAGCGACGAACAAAGAACAATCGATCCGCATCCAGGCCTCGGGCGGTCTGTCGGACGACGACATCGAACGCATGGTCAAAGACGCCGAGGCGAACGCCGAGGCCGACAAGGCCCGCCGCGGGCTCGTCGAAGCGCGCAACCAGGCAGAAGCGACCTTGCATCAAACCGAAGCCGCGCTCTCCGAGCACGGCGACAAGATCGGCGACGACGAACGCAAGGCGATCGAGGATGCGTCCGCCGAACTCAAAGACCTGTTGACCAACGAGGACGTCGACGCCGAGGCGCTTCAGGAAGCCCAGCAAAAACTCCTGCAGGCCTCCATGAAGCTCGGCGAGGCGATGTACAAAGCGCAAGGCGACGATGCGGCCGGCGACCCGGAGGCCGACTTTAGCGGCGACGCGGGCGATCAACCGGCCGATGACGGCGTCGTCGACGCCGATTTCGAAGAAGTCGACGGCGACAAGAAGAACTAAGCGGCGGCCCCGCCGTATCGCGAAACCGATCACAACGCCGCCGCCTTGGCTCTATTAAAAAAGCGGCGGCGTTCCTCCGTAAGGGGACGGATGGTCGGAGTTGCGGCTCGGCGGCTCGGCTCGGGGGCGGGCGAACCAACGACGCGGAGGCGTCATGGCGCAAGATTTTTATTCCGTATTGGGCGTATCGCGCGAAGCCGACGAGGCGGCCCTTAAGTCCGCCTTCCGCAAAGGCGCGATGAAATTCCACCCGGATCGCAACCCCGGCGACGCCGAGGCCGAGCGCAGATTCAAAGAAATGAACGAGGCCTACGAGGTCCTCTCCGATCCGCAAAAGCGGGCGGCTTACGATCGCTACGGGCATGACGCGTTCAAGAACGGCGGCATGAACGGCGCGGGCGGCGCGCGAGGTTTCGACTCCGGGGCGTTCTCCGACATCTTCGACGATATTTTCGGCGAGTTCATGGGCGCGCGCGCAGGGCCGCGCGGCCGCGGCGGACCGGGACGCGGCGCCGATCTCAAATACGCCCTCGAGATTACGCTCAGCGAAGCCTTCGCCGGCAAGAGCGCCGAGATCACCGTGCCTGGCACCGTCGTATGCCAAACGTGCAACGGCACCGGGGCCAAGCCGGGAACGGGCCCGACGACGTGCACGACCTGCCGCGGCGTCGGCCGCGTGCGGATGCAGCAGGGCTTTTTTACGATCGAGCGGACATGCCCGGATTGCGGCGGCGTCGGCCAGATCGTCAAGGATCCGTGTCCTGACTGCGGCGGCCACGGCCGCGTGCGCCGTGAGCGCACGCTGAAAGTCGACATCCCCGCCGGCATTCAATCGGGCACGCGCATTCGGCTCGCCGGCGAAGGCGAGGCCGGCCCGCGCGGCGGCCCGGAGGGCGATCTCTATATTTTCGTCGAAGTGCGCGGGCACGATCTCTTCGAACGCGACGAGGACGATCTTTATTGCGCGCTCCCGGTGCCGATGACGACGGCGGCGCTCGGCGGCGAACTGGAAGCGCCGACGGTCGACGGCGGGCGCGTCAAAGTCTCAATACCCGAAGGCGTTCAGACGGGTAAACGTTTCCGCGTGCGCGGCAAGGGCATGACCCGCCTCAACCAAAAAGGCCGCGGCGATCTCTATGTCGAGATCCAAGTCGAAACGCCCGTTGGGCTGAACGGGCGCCAGAAGGATCTCCTGCGCGAGTTCTGCGAGGCCGGCGGCGGCGAAGACGCCTGTCCGCAGTCGAAGAACTTCTTCCAGCGCGCCAAGACGTTCTGGGATTCCATGACCGACGCGTAGCGGACCGCGCGCCCGAAAAAACCCGACGCAGCGAAATATGCGCGACCGGCTTGGCGTTCGCCGTCCGGCCGGTATGTCTTGGCGGGCCGGCGCCCCGCGGCGCTCTTTTACGCCCGCGCGCCGGCTAATCGTCACGGCGCAAAAAGCCGCCCCGGGAGGAGCCCTCATGAGAACATGTCGCCGTCCGATCGCGCTCGCGGTCCTCATCGCCGGTGCGGCCGCCTGCGGCGGCGAGACGCCGACGCCGCCGAACGCCGAAGAGACGACGCAGGAGAGCGGCGCGCCGGCCGAAAGCGCCGAACCCTCGCCGGCGGCGGACGCGGGCGCGCCGAGCCTGCCGCAAGGCATGGCGGTGTTTCCCGCCGACCGGTCGCTGCACCGGCCGGAGGACGGCGTTTTGTTGGCTGACGGAACGTTGGTCGTCTCGGACCAACGCACTGGTCTTGCGGCGATCGCGCCCGACGGGGCGGTGCGCCCGTTCGGGGACTTTGCGGGCGCCGGTTACGTTTATGCGCCGCCGGCGCGGCCCGCCGGCCCCAACAGCGTCACCGTCGAACCCGGCGGAGCGCATATTCTGGTTGCGGACCTCTTCAGCGGCGCGATCTATCGCGTCGACGTCGCCAGCGAAGCGACGGAAAAAATCTATCAGCACGCCTACGGCGTGAACGCCGCGCGGCGCGACGGGACCGGCGCGCTCTGGTTCACCCAGTCGACCGAAAACGCCGGCGACAACAGCGAGGCGCGCCTCTTTCAAGCGGCGGACCGTCCCATGGGGGACGGCGCGCTGTTTCGCCTGGCGCCGGATGCGTCGGATGCGGAACGCGTCCTGTCGGGGCTCGATTTCGCAAACGGCTTCGTCGTCGACGAAGCGCGCGGCGCCCTATACCTCGCCGAGACGGCGGGCGACCGGCTGCTCGGCTTTACGCTCGACGTCGCGACCGGGGCGCTTAGCGATCGACGCGTCGTCGCGTCGCTGCCGACCCCGGATAATGTCGAACTCGGGCCGGGCGGTCGGCTTTGGGTCGCCTCGCCGATCAGCTCGACCGTCGTCGCGATCGATCCGGACGACGGCTCGGCGACCCCGATTTTTGCGCCGCCCAATCCGAACCGGGACCGCATCGTTGCGGAATGGACCCGTCGCGGCGACGCGGGGGAGACGCGTCTCGACCTTATCGGTCCCGATTTGTTGGGCGCCGCCCCCGGCGTCGTCACCGGCGTCATTCCGCCGGCCAGCGACGGCGGGGCCTATTACGTGACGACCCTCGGCGACGCGCTCGTCGCGGTGGCGGCGTCGTCATCGACAAATTAAACGCGCCGAAAGCGCCGGCCGCGCCATTGGCGTCAACGTGGCGGTCAAACGAGGTCTTGGAGGATCGCCGCCAGGGCCTGCACTTCTTCGCGCGTGTTGTAGTAGTGGAACGAAAACCGCAAGCCGCCCGCCCGCACGTCGTGGCGCACGCGGGCGTCTTTCAGGACGCCGGTTGCGGCGCCGAGATCCCGCGGTTTGACGAGCACCGCCGAGCCGCGCGCGCCGCGTTCCGTATGCGATAGAAAAGCGTGCGCCGGCAACGCGCTCGCGAGCGTGTCGATCAGCGCCTGGTTATGGTCGTAAATCCGCGCGACGCCGAGCGCGCCGAGGCGGGCGGCCGACGCGCCGGCTAGCACAAACGGCGCGACGCTCGGCGTACCGCCGGCGAAGCGTTTCGCGCCCGGCGCATAGTCGAAGCGGCGAATGTCGAAGGCCATCGGGTCCGTGCCCGAAAACCATCCGACGTCGATCGGTTTGCACGCGTCGACGCGGCCCGGGTCCGCCCACAAGAACGCCGCGCCCGGACCGCCGCACAAATACTTCACCGACGTGCCGGTTAAAAAGTCGGCGCCCCAGGCGTGCGCGTCGACGGGGACGGCCCCGGCCGATTGCGCGACGTCGACGACGCTCCAGGCGCCGGCCTCGCGCGCCCGTCGGCAAATCTCCGCGACCGGCGGGCGCAGCGCGCTGTTCGAATAAACGTGCGTGACGTGAACGAGGTGGACGTCGTCTTTGAACGCCCGCGCCCATGCGCCCGGATCGGCGAGCGCCGGGCCGCCGGGCAGAAACGCAAGCCGGTAGCCGAGCCGCGCGGCTTGCGCGAGCACGTTCCCGATCGTCGGAAAATCGTCTTCGGTGAGAACGATCGTGCGCCGGCCGCGCCGTTCGGGCAGCGAGAAGAGTATTTTCGTCAGCGCGCTGGAGACGTTGACCTGTTCGCAGATTTCATCCGGCGCCGCGCCGATCAAAGGGGCGAGGTTCCCGCGAAAGCGCGCGATCCCCTCGAGCCAGGCGTCCCACGCATCGCCGCGCGCCGCCGCCCAGGGGTCGAGGTAAAGGTCGGCCAGCGCGTCGCGCGCGTCGGTCGGCGCCAGTCCGATCGAATGCGACTGGAAGTAAGGGCCGTCCGCCGGATAAGCGACGCGTGCGCGCGCGGCGGCGAGCGGATCGTCGATCGGGTGCGCGTCGTCCAAAGGGCGAGGTCCTTTTATGCGGCGCGCCGGTTATACTGCGCCCTTTTCGGAACGGCGAGGCGGCGTGCGCGGTTATTTCGGCATCGGGTCGGAGCGGATTTCCAAGGCGATGAACCTCGGCGCGATGCTGCGCACGGGCCACGCCTTCGGCGCCAGCTTCATGTTCACCATCGGCGCGGCCCATAACGCGCGCGAGGTCGATCGTTCGGATACGTCGAAAACGCACGGCCACGTGCCGCTTTACGCGTTCGACGATGTCGACGCGCTGGTTTTGCCGAAAGGCTGCGCGCTCGTCGGCGTCGAGCTCGACGCGCGCGCCGTCGATCTGCCGACCTTCCGCCATCCGACGAACGCGGCGTATTTGTTCGGCCCGGAAAAAGGCGATCTTTCAGACGCGGCGAAAGCGCAGTGCGCGCACCTCGTCAAAATTCCGATGAAATTCTGCGTAAACCTGTCCGTCGCCGCGGCGCTCGTCATGTACGACCGTTTGTTGCAGCGCGGCGGCTATCCCCCGCGGGCTACGGCGCCCGGCGCGCCGCCGCGCGCGGATTGGACGAAACTCTAGACTGCGCCTACGCGGCCGCATGACGAAAAAACGCCGCCGGCGAACCGGCGGCGTTTCCTATCCCCTCGTGGCGTTTCCCGTATCGGTGTCGCGTGCGCAAAAATCCGCCGCGACGGGGTTACGCGCCGCGCTTAGCGGGCTTTGCGGCGCTTCGTCGCTTTTTTCTTCACGGCCTTTTTCTTGGCCGGCGCTTTGCGCGCTTTTTTGGCCGGGGCCTTTTTGGCGGCTTTTTTCTTCGTTGCGCGGGTTTTACGCGCGGGCGCCGGGGCGTCGTCCATTTTGTCGAGCGCGTCGGCGTAGGCCGTCAGCGCCTTCATGAAGGCGCCTTGTTGGGTTTTCGGCAACACGGCAAGCGCGGCGGTTTCGGCTTTGTCGACCTTCGTCAACGCGCCTTGCAGCATGCGCTTGCCGGCCGCGGTGATCGACACGGCGTTGGCGCGCGCGTCTTCTTTGGTGCGCTGGCGCGACAATAGGCCTTTATTGATCATGCGCGCGATCATGTCGGCGAGCGTTGAACGGTCGATGCCCGTCGCGCGGACGAGATCGGTCTGGCTGAGGCCTTCATTGTTGGCGACCGTGTGCAGAACTTCGAACTGACGCGGCGTCGGGCCGGACGAGCCCACTTCTTTCGAATAGAGGTCGTGCGCGTATTGCTGGGCGCGGCGAAGAAGATGGCCCGGTGATTTTTTAAGATTGTAAGTTGCCATTTCGGTCTCCGTGGACTGGCTTTTGTGTTATCCCGGCGCGTGGGGTTCGTCGCCGATCTGAGGCGTGCGCATCCTGAAGGCTGCGTCGGGGGAGAATGCGCGTCGCGGAACTCCAAACTCGGTAAACGCGTCTGACCCGGATCATTTGTCGAGGTCAAGTTAATAAACGATTGCCGATCTACCGTCATCGACAAATATGCAACATATTCGACGAATCCCACAGAAATCGACCTTAGACGGAATGTCGGCAGGCGTCGTTCAGCGCGTTGCGTGTCCGTCCGCGCCCGACGCTTCGCGACGCGCGCCTGCGGCGGAAAGGCTTCCATGACCGGCGAAAAACTCGAGCCGCTCGCATTCGAGCGGAAAATTCCGCCTGGAGACGACCGCATTCGCAACGTTTGCGGCCGTTGCGGCTTCGTCGATTACGAAAATCCGAAAATCGTCGTCGGATCCGTCGCGCTTTGGGGCGATCGGATTTTGCTGTGCCGCAGGGCGATAGAGCCGCGCGACGGTTTTTGGACGTTGCCGGCGGGCTATTTGGAGTTGAACGAAGCGCCGGCCGACGGGGCCGTTCGCGAGGCCTATGAGGAGGCGCGCGCGCGACTTGAGATCGATCGTCTGCTCGCGATCTATTCGATCCCGCGGATTTCGCAGGTGCAACTTATGTATCGCGCGCGGCTTGTGACGGGCGAGATCGCCGCAGGGCCGGAAAGTCGGGAGGTCGGGCTCTTCGATTGGGAGGACGTGCCGTGGGCGGATCTCGCGTTTCCAAGCGTTGGTTGGGCGCTGCGGCAATGGCGTGAAAGCCGCGCGCGCACTGACTTTCCGCCCTACGCCAATCCGACAGACGGGCTTTAAACGGCGCGCGGGCGTGTCGACGCGCTGGTTACGCCGTTGAGCCGTCGTCTTCCTGGTGTTTCATCAAGAGCGGCATTTGCGCTGCAATAAAGACGATGTTGAGGAGCGTAAAACCGAAGATCTTGAGGTTAACCCACGTTGCTTCGCCCGGGCAGGGCGCGCCCGCAGCGGCTTCGCAGGCGCCGAAGAAACCGGTCGCCGCGTCGACGACCGGCGCGCAATCGCGCGTCAGCCAGCGCCAGGCGACTTCGTTGATGACGGCGAGCGCCACGAAAAACGCCGCATACCGCGTCGTCAGCGTGCGCCATGCGTCGTCCGGCAGGCGCAAGGCGTCGTCAAACAGCAGTTTGAGGACGTTGCGTTTGGCGGCGAGCCCGCCGAACAGTGCGGCGGCGAACAGAACGTAAACAATCGTCGGCTTCATATAGAAGAACGTCTTGTCGCGGAGGATCAGCGTGAGCGAACCTAGGACGCCGATCAGAACGCCGCTGACCAGCAGCATCGGCGCGACGCGGCGTTCTTTCCAGGTGCTGTAGGCGAAGGCGATCGCGAAGGCCGGCATGAACGCGCCGACCGCGAGGTACATTTCCGCCCCGTCGGTGAGGCACCATTCATTGCCCGTGCGTGCGCCGATAAAGCGCGTGATGCGGTCGCCGAGAAAGTACGCGACGAAAAACACCGCAAGCGGACCGTAATCCGCCAGCGCTTTGGCGCGTCCGGTAAGACGCTGCGTGTCCGACATGGGCGCTCGTTCCTTTTTGGGGGTTATTCGGTTTCAGGCGGCGTCCGCGGACGGCGGCGCAGTGTGCGCGCCGGCGAGCGCGGCTGCGAAAGCGCGCGCGTCGAACGCGGTGAGATCGTCCACGCTTTCGCCGACACCGACAAAATGGATGGGGAGCGCGAATTTCTCGGCGAGCGCGACAAGGACGCCGCCGCGGGCCGTGCCGTCGAGCTTGGTCATGACGAGCCCGGAGACGCCGGCGATTTCCGTAAAGGCCTGGGTCTGGCTAAGCGCGTTCTGGCCGACCGTCGCGTCGAGCACCAGGAGCGTGTCGTGGGGCGCGTCGGGGTCCAGCTTTTTCACGACGCGAACGATTTTCGCGAGTTCGTCCATAAGCGCGGCTTTGTTTTGCAGGCGCCCCGCCGTGTCGATCAGGAGGACGTCGACGTTTTCGGCTTTCGCGCGCTCCAGCGCGTCATAGGCGAGGCCCGCCGCGTCCGCCCCGACGGCGCCGGCGATGACCGGCGCGCCGACGCGCCCGCCCCAGACGGTCAACTGCTCCACAGCCGCGGCGCGAAACGTGTCGCCGGCCGCGAGCATGACGGATTTTCCGTCTGCGATGAACTTCGCGGCCAATTTGCCGATCGTCGTCGTTTTGCCCGCGCCGTTGACCCCCGTCATCAAAATGACGTGCGGCCGCGCGGCGTCGCGCACCGTCAGCGGCCGTTGCAACGGGAGGAGCACGTTTGCGACCTCCTCGGCGAGGGCTTCTTTCACCTCCTCGTCGGAGATCTCTTTGTCGTAGCGGTCCTCGGCGAGGGCTTGCGTGACGCGCGCCGCGGCGGCGACGCCGAGATCGGCGCCGATCAACAAGTCTTCGAGTTCTTCAAGCGTGTCGTCGTCCAACTTGCGCTTGGTGAAGATCGACGTGACGCCGTCGGACAAACGGCCCGATGTCTTGGCGAGGCCGTCGCGCAGGCGGGCGAAAAACCCTCTCTTTTCAGGCGGCGCGTCATTCGGCGTGGCGTCGGTCGCGGGCGCTTGCACCGGGGGGACTGCGTCGGCGGCGCCGGGCGGCTTATCGGCGACATCGACCTGGTCGGCGACAATGGCCTGATCAGCGATAATGGCCTGATCGGCCTCGGCGGCTTCCGCCGGCGCCTGATCAGACGTCGGCGCGTCGGCGTCTTTCTTTTTGCCGAACAGCCCTGAGAAAAAATTCTTGGCCATGACGATCAGCCTGCGGCGAGCGCTTCGGGCGCGACGATTGCGCCGCGCAAGACGTCGCCGGCCCGGCCGACGACCCGCACCCAAACCG
>JBCCZS010000133.1:0-9091 GCA_039187035.1 Pseudomonadota bacterium
AATCCAAAAACCGGTGAAGAAGTGCCGATTACGCCGCGCCGCGTGATCAGCTTTCGCGCCTCGCACGTCCTTAAAGCACATGTGAACGAAGCGCTCGCCGCCCCCGCGCGCCCCGCCCGCGAGCCGCTGGCGCGCGACGCGGGCGCGGCGGCGGCCGAATAGCCGCGCTGAGCGATGGCGACGCCGAAATCATCCGAAGCGTTCCGGACCATCAGCGAGGCGTCGGCCGAACTCGACGTGCCGCAACACGTCTTGCGGCATTGGGAGGAAGTCTTCGGGCAGATCCGCCCCATGCGCCGCGCCGGCGGGCGGCGTTACTACCGGCCGGTCGATCTCGATCTTTTGCGCGGCGTGCGCGTTCTTCTGTATGATGAGCGGTACACGACGAAAGGCGTCCAGAAGATCCTAAAAAGCCAGGGGGCGAAGTTCGTTGCGGAGATCGGGCGACGCGCCGGAGCCGGCGAACCGCTGGATTTGCGCCCTGCGCTCGATTTGGAAGGCGCCGACAAAGACACCCGAGCGCAGGACAATCCGTTCCGTCGGCAATCATCCGGCGCGACCGATCAGCGCCGACCCGCACGCCCCCGCCCCGACCCCGCAACCCGCGCCGCGCTGCAACGGGTGTTGACGCGGCTCGTCGCCGTGCGCGCCGCCGTCGACGAGGCGAGCGAAACGCTAGAGCGCGCCGCCGGCGACGAGGCGTGACCGCCGGCCCTCTCCGCAGCGTCTTTAAAAAAAACCGAAGTCCGCGCCATTGCTCACGAGGCGCGCGGTCAGTAGGTTGGCCCACTGAACGGAGCGTAGCGCAGCCTGGTAGCGCGCTTGACTGGGGGTCAAGAGGTCGTGGGTTCGAGTCCCGCCGCTCCGACCATTCAAGTCCGCCGCACGGGTAGGTTGCTCCGCTTTCCGCAAAGTAAACTGCGCTCGTGCTTTTGCCACAGCAGTAGATTTAACGACGTATTCGCCCCTTAGCGGCGGCTGCGTCTTTACTAAACGGACGCGGTATTGCTGGAGCGCGTCGCGCCCTTCTTGGCCCCGCTCAATCGCTGATTAGGGAAGGATCGACTCAAGCGCGTTTGCCGCCTCCTCGATGACGGTGCGAAGGCTGTCGGCCGCATGGCCGGCCATCCCCGTCAGTTCATCATAACGCCGAGGCCGCAAATGCGTCGGCGCAGGACGGCTCACAGGGCTCGATTTTCGCGGAGCGGCCGGGCGCCACGCGCGGGATTTCCGTCAAACGATATCCGTTCGGCCGAGGGGTATCTGCTGCGCCGTCCCGGGTCTCTGCGCGTTTCACGCCACGCCATAACGCCGCCGAGGAGCTTCTCGGAGGGCGGCGCATTGAGCGGTGAGCCGCGACGCGGTGCGCTGGGGCGGTGCGCTGCGACGCGTTTAAGTTTCAGCCGATCCTCGCATCGAACCGCGAGCGCGGAAGCGGACGGCCAACCCATGCGGTGACGGTGATCATCACAAGGCGGGCCCAGGCGGCTCCGGCGCACCGTCGACGACGAGAGCGCTAATCATCGACATGCCGGGTCAAGAAACGTCGAAACGGCTTAAGCGCCGAAAGCGCCGCTCCTTCGCCACTCAAGAAAGCAAGGGCGCTCGACCCGAGCGGGCGGTCACCGACACGGTTCGACACCAGGGCTTGGCGGCGCCGGAAAATGCGGGAACCAACGGCCGCCGGCCGGGCGGCATTCGGCGCTATATGCATGGTGAGGACGCCGACCGCCGCGTTTCACGAAGGGGACGAATTCAGCGTAGGACCAAGCCTAACGCTCATCCAATGCTGCTTTGCCACCCGTCGACAACCGCGCCAAATTCGACGTCGATTTCGTTTTAACGCCTACCCGACATGCGCGAGGACGGCGCCGGGATACGCGTAGACGCCCCCCCTCAGCTTTGCCGAATTGCAACGCACACAAACCATCGAATACGCCGAACCCAGTTGGTCAGTACCCGTTAGACGCGACAGCGCGAAAGGGCGGGCGGTGCGGCCCCAGGTCTCAAACGTGACCTGGGCGCCGGCGACGCGGGGAACGTCGGCGTTCGACGCGTTAAGTTTCGCGTTCCTCGTAGACGGTTCCTAAAAGACGTCCGGCAAGAACAGCGGTAGCGTTTGCCCCTTTTCGTCAAGGCCGATGCCGACGGCCTCGGGCTCGAACGGCGAGGGATCTTCAGCCGGGGCCTGCGGATAGGCGCCGACGTCGAAAAACCGAAACGGCAGGACCGCGTCCAGGTCGACGCGCTGCGCCGTCGCCGCGGGCGGGGCGGCCCCGATCCCGAGCGACGGATCCGCGAGGGCGTCGGCCTCGTCGATCGCCGCAAAAAGCGTCTGCAGGGCCGCAACCGCAACGTCCGCTTCTTCGGCGTCGCCAAAGTCGAACTGAAAGCGCCCGCCAACGCTCCGTCCACTGATGGTCAATACGCCGTCGTCGTTCGCGCGAATTTGGTTCGGAACGGCGCCGCCGGCGATGCGCGCATCGTTGAAGGAACCGTCCCGCAACTGCTCCTCGGCCCCAAGCGCGGCCATGAGGCTTTCCACGAACGTCTCGATGTCCTCAAAGCGGCTTTGGGTCGCGCCGCCGTCCGTCGTAAAGCCGAAGTCTTTACCGGCTTTATCGAAGAAGACCCGGACGTCGCCGGCGTCGAAACGGAAATCTTCCGGATCCGTCGCAATCGCGTTGTTGGCGTCAACCTCGTCGAACATCCGCTCGACGAAGGTCGCAAACGTTTCCGCCTCGCTCGTGTTTTCAAACTGGATGCGGTAGCTGCCGCCAATGCCGGAGCCGCCGATGATCACTTCGTCATTGTCGTTAACGCGGATGTTGTTCGGCCCGTCTCCGGTGTCGAGGCGTTGGTCGTTGATATCGCCCGACCGCTCGACGACGCCGTCGAACACCCCGGCGGCGGCCTGAAGGAAGTCGTCAAAGTCGTCGAAGCGCGGCCGACCGCCCACGCCCTGACCGGAGATGAAGAACGAGTCGCCGTCAAACCCGAAGCGGTTTGACCCGCCATTGGTCCCCTGACTGAACGAAAAGGCCGTTCCCTGATTAAAGTCGTCGGACACGCCTTCGACGGTGATCTCCACCGTGGCGGTGTCGACCGACCCGTCGGCGCCGTCAACGGTGTAGGTGAAGGCGTCGATCGCGGTCTCGCCGGCCGCAAGATAGGCAAATTGTCCGTTCGGATCGTACTCAAACGTGCCGTCGCCGTTTGAGACGAGCGCGCCCGCCAGCCCGGCCGTATTGACCGCGCGAAGCGCGCCGCCCGGCGCGTCGTTTTCAAACGCATCGACGGTCACCGGATCGCAATAGTCGGTCGCCGCCATGTCGTCGACGGCGGTCGGGTTTGCGTCGTTGACGGCCGCCACGGCGGCGTCCGCTTGGATCAACCCGGCCCCGGTCCGCGCGTCGTCGCCGACGGCGACGCCGACGCTACGCTGTTCTTGAAAGCCTTCAGTGAATGGTATCCCGGACGTCAGCGTGAACGGCGCGACCATATCGATGGCGGTCGCCTCAAGCGTCGCCTCGATCTCGGCCGGCGTCAGCGACGGATCGGCCTCGAGCAAAAGCGCGGCCACCGCGGCCGCGTTCGGCGCGGCTGCGGACGTCCCGAAAAAGTTCGGCGTCGGCGGGTTGTCCGGGGCGACGCCGCCCGGGAATAGCAAGCCCGGCAGGTCGCCTAAAAACTGACCGAAGAAGGTCGTTTCACCGCCGTTGGACGCCGTGAAGTCCACCGCGTCGCGCACGTCGGGCGTCGCCAGCCGATTGCCGTCGGCGTCGAAAAGAATGGTCGAGCCGCCAAGCGCGGAAAAGTCCTCCGGTACCGGCCCGTCGACCGCACCGAATTCGGGGGTAAAGAACCAGGGAGACGCCCCGACGCCGAGAACGCCTTCGGCGACCGCATGCCCATAGGTCGTCCCGGCGCGGAATTCGGAAAGATCGGAGAACGACGCGGAATTGACGAGATCGAAGCCCGTCACAAAATCGTCGTTAGGCGCGCCGAACCCGACGATACGTATGACGTCCGGGTCGCCGCCAAAATCCAAGAATTTGCTGATGACGACCTGCGCTTCGATCGCTTCCGTTGTGAAATTGTCGACGAATAATTGTTCCGTCGGATCGCCGCCGAAGTTGGCGTCGGCGCTCCCGGTAATGACGTTTCCGGCGGCGTCTAAAAGCCAAATGTCGAGGTCGACGCCCGAGCCGGCGCTGAGGCCGTCCGGACCGGTGCCGGCAGCCGTGAGCGCGCCGGAAAGAAAAGGCTCGGACCACTGCAGGAACCAATCCGAAATCAGAAAACCGGCCGGTATCGTGATGTCCAAGGTCGTGTCGACGCCGGCGCCGGGATCCCAGTCGTGAAACGTGGCCCCGCCGGCAAACGGCACAATCAACTCAAGCGCCGTATCCGTCGTCGCGCGGAAGGGCGCTTCATAACCGGCGATCCCGTTGTTGCCTGCCGAGGAGAAGAACGAGACGCCCTCCTCGACCGCGTTCGCGGCGGCTTGGGCGATGACGCCGTCTTGGAACATCGGCTCGAAAAAGTAGATGATGTCGTCGACGATAATGTCGGCGCCTTCGTCGACGAGCCGGTCTATATTGTTGGCGAAGCCCGCAGCGCCGGTGAAAGCGGTTGCGAACAACAGGTCGGCGCCGGGCGCGATGTCGTGGATCAATTGCGCCATGGCGCGGCCTTCGTCGATCGTGCCGCCCGAGTTGAAGTCTTCAATGATCGTCACGTCGGCGGGCAAGTCGCCCGAGGCGACGTCGTCTGCGAAGGTCGTCAGCGCGGTGGGGCTCGTATCGAAACTGTCCGATAAAATCCCGATCGACACGCCGGATCCGTCGACCGCGAGGTCCGCGCGCGCAACGTCCGCCTGCAGGGCGAAATCCGACTGGGTCGTCACCGACCCGACATTCGTGCCGATGGACGTCGCGCGCACATCGAACAGAATGTCGGTCGTTTCGAGGTCGGCCAGGGAGGTGACGGGGATAAGGCCCGAGACGACATTGTTGTACGTGGAGCCGTAGGCGAGGCCCATGGTCTCCAACGCATCCAGCGCGGCGGCGCTGTCGGCGGCGGAGGCGACGGTCGCGTCGATTGTAATATAGCTGACGCCGTCGATTTCCGAGATCGCCATCCGGGCCAACGTCGCATTGACGAGGTTGTCGACGTTCAAGTCGATGCCGTCGCCCGCGTCGCCCTTTTCGTCGGACGCGAAGAAGCCGCTGATCGCCGCCGTGAGCGCGGCTAACTCGTCCGGCGCGATGGAACTTGAGTCGAAACCGTTTCGAGCGACATCCGCGACCTGGTCGACGAAGTCGGCGAGCCCCGACACGATGCTCAAGGAAAGATTTAGTCGCGCCATGATAGAGTCCTTATTCTCTAAGTACTTGAATTCCCGAAGCCATAAATTTCAGCCCGCTGCGCCGGCGTACACTTTGCAAACGCGCGAATTTGTTTCAGACATGCAACCAAATTTCTCCCGCGGCCACCCCTTTTTTTGGGTTAAATTGCGTTCACGTAACATGGCGGCGGTTGGCCGATGGCTGGCCCCAAAGCGACGGGGTTAAGGTCCCCGCCCGGCGTCGCGGCCATGCCGGGAGTCGCGGCCGCGACGGGATGACGAGAACGCGTCGCCTCCCGCGCGACCGCATGGTCGTCGCAGGCGCTCTGCCGTATACGGCGATTATTTCCGCTTCCAAGTCTTCGGCAACGCCTGCAACGCCAGCAACGGACGACGCGCCAGGTGCGCGAGCGCGTCGGGAGCCCGCCCGACGAAACCTTTGGATAGCGTCGATCGGAGCGCAGACATGCGCCGTATCACGGGCTCGTCGACAAGGATCGTAAACAGATGGGCGAGCAGCAAAGCGCCCGCAAAATAAGAGGCGGCCAAGACCGCACGCGGCATGTCGCCGGCGACGACGGCCGACGCGACGACCGTATATAAAAGCGGCACATGAACGAGATAGAGGGCGAACGAAACCCGCCCGAGCCATTGCGCCACGGGGCTCTCCAGCATCCGCTGCAACGCCTGCAAGGAAAAAACCGCGTAAACGAGCGCCGCCGCGGCGAGCGCCGCCCAGAGCCCCTTCTCGTTTCCTATCTGCCACGCCGTCGCCGTCTCAGGCAGAGACAGCCGTTCGTGCGCCCCTGACCCGGCCCCGCCGACAAGGACGCCGACAACGAGCGCGACGACGCCCCAAGCGGCGGGCGCCCGGGACAAAGCGCCTCGTTTAGCCGCCTCGTACAACGCGGCCCCCAAAACGAACGTACTATAGATATGCGCGGTAAAGAGCATCACCGCCGCCGCACAGAGCGTGAGCGCGACGCCGCGGCGTCGGACCGGCGCCGCCGCGTAGAGCGCAAAAAGGCCGAACGATCCGACGAGTTCAATTCGTATCGTCCAAAGCACGTTGTTGAAGTCTGACCCGGCTTTTACAATAACGCCGACAAAACCGTCCCAAAGCGCAGACCAGATCGGCGGGACGGTTTCTTGGTGCGAATAGCGCCACCACCGCGACGGCGGATCGACAATCGCCGACAAGCCTTCCGTTCCATACGGAATAAGCGCCAACCAAAACCAAGCCAAAAGGCAACTGGCCGCAACGGGGATCGATAGGCGCCCGTAGCGTGCAATGACGCTCCCGATCAGATTACGCCGATGGCGTTCTGCCGAGGCCGCAATAACAAAACCGGACAGAACGAAGAATACCATCACGGCGAAACGCCCGTTCCATAGAATATGGTACGGGCCGTCGATCCAACCGACAGTCTCGTCGCTCATGCCGGGGATTAATTCGGGGTGCAGAAGACACAAATAATGATGAATAACGACGACGAACGCAGCGACGCCGCGAAGTCCGTCAAAGCCCCTGATCCGCGCAAGGCCGCCCTGCGGTCCTGAGCGCTTGCGATCTCCCGCGTTTACAGCGCCGGTCGGCGATTTCCCCACAATCCCCCCTCCGCGCCATCCCACTCGGCGTTGAACGGCAAGTCTACAAGCGTCCTACATCCTCAAAACACAAACAATACGAGTTTGACGTGCAGGAACGTTCGATACTTTTGACGACGCTGCTTTACCGCGCGGCCGGCTGCGCAATCGATCGTCTTCGATCTCCCCAATCGGCGCCGCGTTCGCCGCATCGCCGGACACGATTTATTGTCCGACGCAGGCCTTGTTAGGCGTACGGCTCGCATTCTGCGTTGGACCGCAAAACGCCGGGTGCATTGCGCGAAACGGCTCGCGCCACGGCGCCTAGCAACAATGCTCACCAAGCGCTCGCGCCGGAATCTTCCGGGAATTCAAAAGAAACGCGAAAGGCGGGCGTGGCGCTCGCGGCTTACGGGCGTGAAGCGCCCGGGCGGAGCAGCGGCGCAATCCGCCGGCGGGTGAGCAAAATGCGCGTTTCGTGACGATGCGAGGCGCCGTGTGCGCGGCTGATCGGTCGTCGCGCCCTAAATCGCGCGGCGTCGACGCGGTCCGATGCGCCAATGACGACCCGCTACTTTCTAAATAGATCGTGCACGCACGAAACCCGCCTAAGGTCCTCTCCGCTCTTGCGACGGCCGGCGCTTCGAAGCGACCCTGACACGCGCCGCCGAGCGCCCCGCGAAAGGCCGCGCCGGAACGCCGTTACGGCGTCGTTGTGGACAGGTTGGTCTCGATTTCGTTGTACATGAGGGACGTCGCGTCGGCGTAACTGCGCACGGCCGCGACGATCGCCAGGAAGATCAGCCCGACGATCAGCGCGTACTCGATCTGCGTGCCGCCGCGCCGGTCGGCCCACAGATGGCGGGCCGTCGCCAGCGCCGCCGTCAATCGTCGGGTGCGCCCGCTCATAGGAAGTCCCGCAATTGCGCCGCGAGCGGGCGATCGGCCGGCGCGAGGTCGTAGTCCAACAACGCGTCGGGGCGCGCCCAGGCGAGACGCGCCGCCGAGAGCGGGCGCGGCGCGCCGGCCCATTTGCGGCATACGAACAACGGCATCAGAAGATGATGGGCGCCCTCGTCGTGCGACGCGAACGCGATGGGCGCGAGGCAGGCGGCCTCCACGTCCAAATCCAACTCTTCTTTCAGCTCACGCACGAGCGCCCCTTCCGGCGTTTCGCCGTCTTCGATTTTGCCGCCGGGAAACTCCCAGAGGTCCGCCCGCGCGCCGCCGGGCGGCCGCTGCGCAAGCAGAACGCGCCCGTCTCGGTCGACGAGCGCGCAGGCGGAGACGAGCATCAAGGAGGCCATATCCGCCCTTTCGATGTTTGCACCTCGGGAATTAACCGATCGTAAGGAAGCGACGAAATTCTTGTCGTTAGTTGTTCAGACCCTCGATCGACGCCGACTGCGGGGCGGCGGTCTCGGAAGCGCCGGGGGCGGCGCCCGTTTCGGGATCCGAACCGTCGTCTCGGGGCGGCGGTGGGTAGTAGTCGGTCGACGCGCGTTCGAAGGCGGCCGCGACGCCGGTTTCAATGGCGCGGTCGGCGAGGAAGCGTTGGACGCCTTCGCGGGCGTCTTCGAAGGTCGGCGCCCGGCCCGCCCGCCGGTCCAGCACCTCCAAGACGTGCCAGCCGTAATCGGTTTCAAACGGCGGGGCGAGCGCGCCCACCGGCGTGGCGAACGCGGCGCGCGCAAGGCCCGGCGTCATCATCGACCGGGCGAAATAGCCGATCCGCCCGCCGCGCGGGCCTGTCGCATCATCGAGCGAGCGGGCGCGGGCGAGCGCGGCGAAATCGGCTCCGCCGTTGAGCGCGACGACAATGTTCTCGGCTTCTTTTTTTGTCGCGACCACGATGTGGCGGGCGTCGACTTCGTCGCCGAGCCGCGCGGCCGGGCTTTGCGCGTCGAAGATCGCCCGCGCCGCCGCGGGCGTGGCGGCCTCGGACACGCGCCGGTCGAGGAACGCCGCGGCGAGTATCCGATCGCGGGCGGCCAGGAGACGATCGCGCACGCCGGGGTCGCGATGCGCGCCCTCGCGCAACGCCGCCTCAGCCAAAACACGTTGCTCGACATAGGCTTCGACGAGGCCGCGCTCAAAGGCGGCCCGGTGGGAGAGCGGTTCGTTGGGGCCGATCAGGCCGGCGGCGCGCGATGC